>NZ_AYTE01000026.1:0-397172 GCF_000506245.1 Williamsia sp. D3
CCGGGCGAGCGGGTGCCGTTGAGATAGGCGCGGACCGTTTTGCGGTCTCGGCCGGTGTGGCGGGCGATCGCCGAGATCGTCAACCCTCGTTTGTGCAGGGCGTGTACTTCCATATCGTCCTCCCATGTAAGCATGAGAAAGCGGGTCTCCTTCGAGTAGCTGATGAGTGGTCAGAGACCATCAGCATCGAGGGAGACCCGCCCTCGTTGGCGGTGCCACACGGGTGGGGAATTTCAGTGAGCGTTACTGGGGAATTTCAATGAGCGCCGTCATCTACCGCCGGTGATCAGATGACTTTGCCCGGATGGGTACTCAGCCCACAGGCGGGCGCCCAAGGCCGGGTGGATGAACCCGTCGCTGATCCGCGCGGAGATCATGCGGCTAAAGGTCCGTTTGCCGGCGATGTGAATGCCGTCATCGAGGCCACCGCCAAGAGTCGCCATCAGCTGTTCGGCGAGCTGCTGGTTGTGCACGGTCAAACGATGTGACCCCGTGTACATCGGCTCGCCGGGCTGACGCTCTGTCCGGTATTGCGCGAGGATGTCGCAGACGGCCGTGGCCGTGGCCGGGGGAATCAGTTCGGGTGGACGAACTGCGGGTCCCCGGATGACGGTCGTGTACGAGCTCACGGCGTAACAGAATTGCTCCCAGTTGCCTTCGTCGAAAGCCACCCGGGTCGTTGTGAACAGCAGACTGTCAAAGGCATCTCGATGAGTCGGCGTCAGCCGCCGCAGGCTGTCCGCTTCGAAAGGGGACAGGTCAGCGTCTCGGATCAAGCTGTCGAAATAGCTGGCTTCGATACTGCGTAAATGCACTGCGCAACATCTCGCGCACTAGGAGAACCGACAGACGAAGCGATCGGGCGCGAGCCCACCAACGCCCATCCAACAACGCGCGTTCGATCGACGCAACATTAAACGAGAACGATTTGTAGCCTCAGACCAGCTCTCGTTCTCAAGACGTACCGCCCGGTCGACTAGATCGTGGCGTCAAGGCGAGCAATAGTACGGTCCAGTCCGTCAAGCGATCTGGCATACCAGTCTTCACCCGCTGGGGATGTCGTCGACGGTGCGTCCAATCCAGCGTCCGTACTGATCGGCAGGCGCTAACTTGGGGAAAACTCCCGCCGGAGGTCGGCGATGAGTTGCACATAGTCTGCCTCGTCAGCGTCACTTAGGGAGGGTATCCCTGCAGAAAGACGTTGACAGCACACAGGTTCCCTTATCCAGCACTCGAGTGCGCGACATGCGGCGGTGCGGTTTTTCAGTCCGTCGGTAGGGGATCGATGCGAAATCCGCCGTCGGTGTCTGTGGCGGTGACCGTGTACCACTTGTCTCGTCCCTCCACAGCCACCCGCACCCTCAGTTGCTGGCCCGGTACGCGTGGGAGTGAGAAGCCTCCATAGAAACCGTGTAACCCGATCGCGGTAATCCGGCCCGGGCGGTATCTGCGGGCCGCGTCCTCAATGACCGCATACTGAGCGGCTATCAGATCAACGCTGTTGTCACGCGGCACATGGTGGGAGCGAATGACTTTCGATGCCGTGTCGGGCAGATTGAACGGGATCTCCGGCCAGGCAGGGGTCACCACATAGTTCGGATTTTCGTCAAACCCGGGATCAAAGTACAGCTGCGTCGGCTGCTGATTCATCCCTCAGGGTCAGGCTCCCAATGCATCACGCCGTCCTCCACAACCATGACCCAGCCCGCGGGCGGTTGATCGGTGATGTGGTGCTCGATCGCCGTGAGCATCTCAGTGATCGACGACCACAAGGGTGGACCGGTATCACCGGCGTCATACGCCCAAAAGCTCACGCATCCATGGAGATCGCCGTCTCGGGTGTCGCAGAAGTTGTCAAGGCTCTCCTGCCCGCTGATCGGGACATAGGTAGGCAGGAACAACTCTGTGACAGACCCCGCCTCAGGTTCGCGGTAAGCGATGGCCGCGAGCCCACCTTCGTACACATCAGGATTGGCGTCGGCCATCTGCTCACTGAGCGCGAGCAGTTCCAAACGCTCAGCGACAACCTGATTAAGTGAAAAGAACTGCTGCATCGACAATAGTTCCCCGCCGAGTAATTCAGGGCCGTCGACTTGACCGTTCTGGACAGAAAACCACTCCCGCAGCTCAGCAGGCCACCGGCACCCTGTCGCCGCCTCAGCCGCATCGATTTCTTTTTGCGATGCACCAGGCCGAAACGATGCCGCGGTCGCCGGCGCAACCTGCTCCAACACTGCCTTCAATGAACCCCACCGCGACGTCACACTCATCCCGGCACTGTATCGACGCGGCCAGCAATGGCTTGAACCCGAGAGCGAACGTATCCGGCAGCTCTGCCCCCCATGCCTATCCGTAAGATGCGTCAGATGCGCGATGGGGTCAAGACTCGGCGGGCTCGCGTTGGTAGACCGTTGTGGTGGCTCGTCAGTGGACTGCTGGTGGTGGGGCTCGCCATCGCAAGTGTCGTGACCCTCACTCACGTGCTCGATAACCGATCCCTGCGATTCCGCTATCCCACTCGCAGCCGAGCTTGGACTGCGCCTTTCCGCTGACGAGCATGTCGGCTCCTGCCAATGGCATTCGAGCTTCCCGGACTCCTCCGGAACCATCATGGTGCGCACCGCATCGCACGCTACGCGTAAGGCCTTGCTCGAACGGTCAGGCGTGAGCGAGGAGCTCGACCGATCGCTGGTCAGTATCAACAACGGCCCGATTCGGGCAGAGGTACGCAGGCCCAACCTCGAACGCCCCAGACAAGTGTTCCTGGCGTCCGCACCCGGTGGTGACCAACTCGCAATCAGCTACGACGAGGGTGTGGAATCTGGCCTACTACTCACGGTGTCGGCCGCGCAGGCGTGACCACAAGTTTGCTCACTAACCACTCGTGGTGTTGGTCAGCCAAGCCAATAACGCCGGGTTGTGACCGATGAGAGCACGTGCAGTTGGAGTGAACAAACATCCAGCAACGCTACGAGCCACGGTGATCAGGACGGCCGGGATGTTCGGCGGTACCGCCTAACTGCGCGGTGTGGAGAGTAAAGACCGATCGAAAGCATCACCGCGCTCGCAACCCCAATCGCCGGAAACCACACAGGGGGCGGCGCCAATTCGTACGTCCACGGGCCGCCCGCAATCAGATCAGTTGTCAACGGCGCGGAGGAGCTGCCTTGCTCGCTGCGTACAAGAACGGCAGGTTGGTCGGTGTGCGTCAGCAAGATCGCGGTGGCCGCAACAGCGGCCCCGGCAATGCCGGCAGGGAGTGCGACCGCAAGCCACTCCGCCGACTGGCGATCTGTTGGTCTCAACTTTCAACAAAAGAGACCGACGACCACCGCGACAATAGCGCCGATGGCCGGCAGCGCCGGAGAAAACACGATCAAGTTCAGACTTGGCGCTTCTCTGCGCAAACGTCCAGGAATGCCGTCCCCTGCTGGCGGCGCCGCTGAGCCGCAGCCTCGGCCTTACGCCTGTTGAGCCTTACGCGCCGCCGCCAGCGATTGCCGCAGCGCTTCAGCGAGACGGTCGAGGTCGTTATCCGCTGTCGTCCAATTGGAGAAGGACACGCGTATCGCCGCTCGACCGTGCCATTCGGTTCCCGCGACCCACGCCTCTCCGCTGCGGCGCACGAGTTCTGCCACACGCCAAGTGCGCTCGTCGCTGTCGTCAGCACGGATCAGGACCTGGTTGAGCACCACGTCGTTGCATACGGAGAAGCCGTCGGTGGCTTGCATCGTCTCGGCCAGGCGGCGGGCATGCTCGCAGCAGCGTTCGATCAGTTGTCGCAACCCCAGCCTGCCTAGCGAGGCGAGCGCTGCGTAGACAGGTACCGCGCGTGCACGCCGGGACATCTCGGGCACCAGGACGCCGGGCTCGCGCTCGCTACTCGTGGGCAGATAGCTGGTGTTGGCACCTAGTGCGGAGCGAGCAGCTTGGGGGTCGGCGACAATGGCCAGGCCGCAGTCGTAGGGGACGTTGAGCCACTTGTGTGCGTCGGTCGACCACGAATCGGCCAACTCGACACCTCGGACGAGTGGCGACAGTCGCGGCGATGCGCTAGCCCAAAGTCCGAATGCGCCGTCGACGTGAACCCAGCCGCCGTGCTTGTGGGTCGCCGCGACGATCTCTGACATTGGGTCGCACGCTCCGGAGTTCACGTTGCCGACCTGCGCGCACACGATGGCGGGGTCGGAGTCGGCGGCGAGCGCGGCGGCGAGCGCGTCGGCTCTCATCGCTCCTTGTGCGTCGACCGCCACGCGCTCGACGCGGCGCGATCCAAGACCGATCATCTGCAACGCCTGCAGTACGGAGGGATGGACCTCGTCGCCCACGAGTACGCGAACACGGGGCGCCTGGGCGAGCCCATCGGCCTCAACGTCCCAACCTTGCCGCGCCAAGAGAACGTGCCGTGCGGAAAGCAACCCAACGACGTTTCCCGCCGTGGCTCCGGTGACGAACCCGACCGCCGCGCGCGTGGGCAACCCAAGAGCGTCGAGAACCCAGCGCTCGGTGACGGCATCGATCGCAGCGCCGGCCGGCGACGACATCCGGCTGTGCGCGGTCTGGTCCCAGGTCGATACCAGCCAGTCGGCAGCCAGGGCCGCGGGTAGCGTTCCTCCGACGACGAGGCCGAAGTAGCGAGGGCCGGCGCACGCAATGGTTGCCGGACCGAGAGTGGCGGCCAATCGCTCGACTACCGCGACCGCGTTCGTACCTTGGTCGGGCAACGGCCCGCTCAGTGCGTCGATGACCTCGTCATAGGTCGTACTCGCATCGACCGGCCGGTGTGGCAGTCCCTGCAGGTATTCGGTCGCCAGTTCCAACGCCCTTGGCAGAGCCGCGTACAGGTCGTCGGTTCCAACCGGGGCGGAATGC
The DNA here is from genome assembly GCF_000506245.1 of Williamsia sp. D3. Lineage (NCBI taxonomy): Bacteria > Bacillati > Actinomycetota > Actinomycetes > Mycobacteriales > Nocardiaceae > Williamsia > Williamsia sp. D3. The sequence continues at coordinate 4,873 of NZ_AYTE01000026.1, forward strand.
TGATCCATTGAAACTATCCTCGCTCTCGAGTTCGTGTCGTGCGAGCGTCGACCTCACCGATGCCGACCTGGCAGCGGATTCACTAATCGAAGAGACTCCAGTGGCCGTCAAGCCAACCCAAAATTGGCAATGGGTCAAGCCTGCCAGACGCGGCCGCAGTCCGCGATGTGTCCCTACCTGCGGCATGTCAAGTTTACTTGACATAAGGTATCTTGTCGGCTTAGCCTGTTGCGGTTCAATACTTTTCGTATCCAATGACGGAAAACTGTTGGACCTCAGGCTAGAGGCTGGCTGTCTTAGTTCCGGTGTTATTGCGTGGCGGCCACTCGCATACCGAGTGCGACGAGTAAGACGCCTGATGCTCGCTCGATCCATTGCATCGCCGCACCGAGGCGGCGTTGCAGCCAGTCCGGTGCGAAAACGCAGAGGCAAAACCTGGTCAAGGCCAAGGCTGTGTTGATCGCGGCGAGAACCAGCAGATTCGGCAGCAAAGGCGCACCGTCAGGGATGAACTGGGGCAGGAGCGCTGTGTACAAGACAGCGGATTTGGGATTGAGAAGGCTACCCAGAAGCCCCTGTCGCAGAGCACTCGCCATTGACAGCGCGCCGCCCGGGGCGCTGCCCGATGACGGGCTCAAAGGTGGGCCCGCCATCGAGTGCCACAGCGTGTGGAGACCGAGGGCTACAAGGTATGCGGCACCCGCATATTTGACGACGGAGTAGACCGTTGCCGTTGGCTCTAACTGCGCCGTGTTGAGTCTAGTTGACATAATGTTTCTTATCGGCGTTGGTGTAAGACCGCTTCAGACCGATCGTGACGTCGGTTTGCTGCACGCACGAACCTGTGCGCCACGGCGCGCCTACGACCTGGCTTCGCGTTCGAACTCGACAACGCGTGTGTGCTCGCCTAGGCGGCATGGTCCCGCGGACACCGGGCTGACACCGCCCTTACTCATTTCGTCACATGTGACGAAACACTAGGGCGCGACGGGGCGTGCCAGTCGTCGTCAGAGCCCTCGGCTTGTACTTCAAGATGTGCAAGCATCGCTTTTGCTGCCTCGAGCTCCTGGCTCAACTCGTCAATCCTTTTCTGGGCCGCTGCCCGTGCCGACTCGATCACAGCATGGACGGCTTGGATTGCGGCGTCGTCACCGAGCATCTGCATCGCTCGCGCCACCCGGTCTGAGGTGACCTCGGCGGCCTTGCCCTGCTTCTTGGTTCCGTGTGACAACGACACCGTCCACGCGGTGTCGCCAACCGACGTGATGGTGACGCTTACTGCGGTGGCAGGTTTGGGGCGTCGCACCGGTTTTGGCGGCGCGGGGTTCGGTTGCACCGATGTTGGTTTCGCAGATTCAGATGTCGGCTTTGTTTCCGGCGCAATGGGTTTCGGTGCGGACGAAGCGCCTGATGGTGCGGATGGCGCGGGCGTCGCCTTGACCGGCCGCTGGCGCGCTGGTGTTGGTGTTGCTGCCGTCCGGGTCTTCAGTAGTTCGTCGGCCTCGAACGGCAATTGGTCGTCGACACCTTTCGGCCGCACTGTCACCGTTGACCCATCGACGGATATCACACGCGCTGATGCTCCCGCGGGCAGATCAAGCGACGGCATCGGATCACGGAGATAAACGGTGGCCCGCTTGCCGGCATCCAGCGCCGTGGTCAGCGATGCCAGGTCATCGGTACTCAGTCCGGTCTTTCCGCGTGCGTTCATCGTGACCATATTCGCACATGTGTGCGAATAACGCGACCATGGTGATCGAGCGGGGTCCCGCTCCGGAAAACGTCACGAGTGCGGTGTTCCTCAACGGGCCGGCAGCTCGGTAGCGAACCCTTGCCCCGCGTCGTCCAAGATGACGCGAACTGCACGGGCTGCGCTCTGGCAGGCGCCCTCCATGGTGGTTGTCCAGTCCGTCCGAGTCCAGTCCCCCGCGAGTGCCAACCCACGAACACTGGTTCGCTGGTCGGGCCGCATGCCGGCCGTGCCTGGCCGCTGGGCGAACGTCGACCGCGGCATTCGCACCACGTGACTGTGGACCACCTGAGCCTCCCTGGCCTCGGGGTAAAACCTACGGAGCATGTCCATCTGTATCCGGGTGATCTCGGCGTTCGATTTCTTGATGAGCTCGTAAGCCGCTGAGACGGTTGTCGAGTACAGGTGGTGACGTGATGGGTCGCGCTCATGCATCCGCTGTCGATCCCAGACCTGCTCGAGCACACCTGTTCCGCCGTAAAGGATCTCGCCCCAGTCGGTCATGCCGATGGATCGGTCCAAGTAGAGATTGACGCTGACGATCGGTACGGGCGTCAACCGTTCGATTGCTTCGTAGATTTTCTGGTGACCGGGAACCTGATCGAGCAACCCCTTCACGCTCCACACAGGTACCGCGCAGATGACTGCGTCCGCAGCGATGCGCTCGCCATCGGCAAGCGTCACGCCGACGACAACGCCGTCGGACACATCAACGGCAGCCACCACGGCTCGATGCCGGACCTGCACCCCTTTGTCGGCGAAGATCTTCTCCGCTCCGTCAACGAACAATGTGTCGAGATCGACTGTGGGATAGCCGATGGAGATCGGTGTCTTCGATTCACGCGCACGCCTGAAGCCGGTCACGAGTAGATCAGCGGGCACCTTCGCCGACGAGATCTCGGGCTTGTCGCCGGTCAGACCGATCACGATGCCATCCCAGAGGGCGTCACGGGCCTTCTGTGGCATACCGATCCGACGAAACCACTCGTCTGCTGTGCTGTCGTCCAGCCAGGTCGGCTGCCGCAGGGCTTGGCGAATCAGTGTCACCTGAGCCCGTGCGGTGCGAAGCCGATCCAACCCGGTGACGCCCGGCAGGTCGCCCAGCGCAGCGCGAAGTCCGGGCAACCCGCCGAACGCAGACACGCGGCTCCCGCCGCCTGGCATCCGTATCGTCATGTGGCCCGGGAACTCGACGTGGTCCCGCGTCCCCACACTGTCGAGGTAACGCATCAGATGCTGATAGCCACTGGCGAACACGTGTTGCCCGTTGTCGGGCACATCGTCGACCGCGGCGACCGGAATCGCGATAGTCCGTCCACCAAGAGATCCGCGCCGCTCCAGCAACGTGACTTGGTGACCCGCCTCGACGAACCACACCGTCGAAGCCAGCCCCGCCAGTCCGCCGCCCACCACCACACAGTGCATTCGGCCACAGTAACGGTCAGTGCTGACTGTGCGGTCGGTCTGCGCAAACCCCACGCATAACCGCCGCACCGGGGATGGCAGTGGGGTCAACGTCAGGTTTTCAGGTCATCGGCCGGTGGTCCTCAGGCGACATGACCGATGGGCCGGCAAATCGACGGTGCACGTCCGCTAAAATCCCGATGGCGGAAGACCCGTTCTACCGGAGAGGCGTTGTGATGACATCTATCGATCCGAGTCTCGCAAATGTGCGATACATCGTCACTGACGTGGATGCTGCGATCGCCTTCTATACAGAACACTTCGGCTTCACTCTGCGTTACAGCGCAGCTCCTGCATTCGCCGATGTGGTTCGAGGTCCACTGCGTCTGTTGCTCTCCGGACCGACGAGCTCCGGCGCGCGCACCCAGCCGGACGGTGCAGTGCCTACCGCGGGCGGCTGGAACCGGATCCATCTGATCGTCGAAGATTTGGCCGCGGAAATCGACAGACTTCGAGCTGCCGACGTCCCATTTCGCAGTGACATCGTGAGCGGCCCAGGAGGCCAGCAAATTCTTGTCTCTGACCCCTCAGGCAATCTGGTTGAGCTGTTCCAGCCTGCGTGACTTAGACCTCCAGACTCCCAGTCACTGCACCTCGAGACAGCAGATAGCCAGAGTTTTCGCACGCGGGCAGACTAGCCCGCGGAACGTCCACCGATGCCGGCGGCGAACCGGCTGACCGCCGACCATGCGGCGGCACGGTGGTAGACACTGCCGTTCTTAGAGCTGAACGTGAGGCGCGCCCTCACCGCTTCTAAAAGCGCGGCACGACCCGGGCCGGTGTACTCGCGGCCGGTACGTCTCACTCGCGCAATCGACGCTCCCTATCGCCATCGCTCCGGCTCGTCTGCTCGGAGAAACTGACTCCAGACCGCCTCGGTACGAGGCAGCCACGAGCGGGTCCTGACAGTTCTGGCCCGTTCCGAAGGACGGAGTGCTTCGATGACCGCCACCACGACGCCACCACAGGCACCAGCGTCACTGAAGGCGCGGATGCAGACGTTCATCACGGACGAAGTGATCCCGGTCGAGATCGACGTCATCCGCAACAACCTGCGGGTAACCGACGACATGCGTCTCGACCTCCAGGAAAAAGCGCGAGCTGCAGGAGTTTTCGGCCCGCTGTCGTCGCGTGAACATGGTGGGTTGGATCTGAGTTTGACTGAACTGATCGACGTGATGGAGGTGGCGGGCACCAGCCTCCTCGGTCCGATCTCGGTGAACTGCTCGGCACCGGACGACGGCAACATCCATCTCTTGGAGCACGCCGGAACACCGGAGCAGAAGGAGCGGTACCTCGCTCCCCTGGCGTCCGGCACGGTTCGATCGTCGATTGCGATGACAGAACCTGCGCCCGGCGCAGGCTCTGATCCGTCGATGCTCATGACTTCTGCGCTACAGACGCCGACCGGATGGATCATCAACGGAGACAAGCACTTCACCACCGGAGCCGATGGTGCGGCGTTTTTCATCTGTATTGCCGACACTGCGCACGGCGCCACGATGTTCATCGTCGATGCCGACAACCCCGGTGTCGAGGTCGTGGAACGGATGACCACGCTCGACCGATGTGTACCCGGCGGACACTGCATCGTTCGGTTCGCCGACTGCGAGGTCGGTGATGATGCGCGCCTCGGTGAAGTGGGCAGCGCGATGGTCTACGCGCAGGCCCGTCTTGCTCCCTCCCGTGTCATCTTCTGCGTCAATTGGCTGGGCGTCGCGATCCGGGCCCATCACCTGGCCTGCCGGCATGTGACCACAAGGACCTCATTCGGATCACCGATTGCCGACAGCGGCTTTGCACAGGCAATGATCGCGGACACCGAAATCGACATTGCGGCGAGCCAGGGGCTGATCCGGCGGGCGGCGGAAGTGATCGATGCTCAGGGGCCCGCTGCCTCTGACGCACGCCATGCCGCGTCGGTGGCCAAAGCGTTTGTGGCAGAGGCTGTGTGGCGGATCCTCGATCGTGCTGTCCAGCTGCACGGCGGGCTCGGCGTCTGCGAGGACCATCTCGTGGCCAGGTTTCTGGTGGAGGCCAGGGCATTTCGGATCTACGAGGGGCCGACGGAGGTGCTGCGCTGGTCGATTGCCCGGCGTGCCCTACGCCGGCTACCCAACTGACCAACATCAACTCCAGGAGAATCATGTCAACCAGCACCACAGTTCCTGTCGGCAGCTTCGGCGCGGCTTTCGGCAACATCGGCTACGCCGATCCCGACTTCGAAGCGCTCCGATCACGCTCTGACGAGATCGTGCCCTTCGGCAAGCATGTGGGCACCACGATCACCGTACTGACCCCAGAACACGCCGTAGTCGAAATAGGTGGCGAGGCATCGGGTTTGAACCACATGGGTACCGTGCATGCGGGCGCGATCTACACGGCGGCGGATATCGCAGGCGCGGCCGCATTTGTCGGCGCCGCGGCGACCAAGCTGAACACAATCGAACGTCTCGTGCTCAAGTCCGCCACGGCGTCGTACCGCAAGCCTGCGATGGGTGTCCTGCGAACCGTCGCGACGGTCGACGAGCGCGAACTCAGGGTCATCACGTCGTCGGTCAGCACCGGCCGTCACGAGATCTCGGCCAAAGCGGTGGTCTTGAACGCCGACGACGTCACCGTTGCGAAGTTCACGTTCGAGTACGTGTGCGATGTGGTGCACGGAGAGGTCGTCTGATGACGCAGACAACCGGGCGGCCGGACGCGTTCAAACAGCAAGAGTCGATCGTCGTCGAGTCGGCACCGGGCATCACGATCACCGTGCGTGTCTGGCCCACGACCGACGCCCAGGCACCCGTTGTCCTGATCCTCCCCGCGATGGCGATGAAGGCCAAGCACTATGCGCCCTTGATCAAAGCACTCAACAAATCTGGCGTGCAGGTGGCCACCTGCGATCTCCGTGCGCAAGGTGAAGCGCGGCCGGCACTCGCGGACTGTCCCGACTTCGGTTACCGAGAGATGCTCGAAGAAGATCTCCCCGCGATCATCGACGCTGTCTGTCAACGATTTGAGGCGACCCGGATACACCTCTTCGGACACAGCCTCGGTGGCCAGCTGGCTCTGCTGCGAACCGCCGCACAAGGCACGCAGGGCCCGGTCGCCTCTGTCACGATCATCGGGACCGGCACCGTCTTCTGGCGCGCATTCGGGCCTCGACGCTGGATCGAGGCGCTGTCGACCATCCAGTGGATCGGGCTGGTGGCTCGAGTCAAGGGATCCTGGCCGGGCGGGATCCTGATACCTGGTCCGATGGCCGGCGGAGTGATGATCGACCGGTCGCGGCATTCGTTGACCGCCCGTTACAGGCCGAAGGGCACCAAGCTGAACTATGACGAGCTCATCAGCAAGCTCGACCTCCCGGTGCTGGCCATCTCGCTGGACGACGACACCCTCGGGCCGAAATCGAACGTCGACTTCCTGGTGCGGAAGCTGTCTTCTGCCAAAGTAACTCGCTGGCACATCGAAGGCGACTCTTCGATCACCCATCGCGGTCACGTCGATTGGCTGGCCGATTCGCGACTGCTGGCGCCCGAGGTGCGACAGTGGATCGAGACCGGCGAGCTCGCCACACCCGGGCCCGTCGAATGAGCGAACTGTTCCTCGATGGGGTGACCAAGCGATTCGACGGGACGACGGTACTCGAGTCGATTGATCTGACCGTACCGAGCGGCGAGTTCATGGTGCTCCTGGGACCGAGCGGGTGCGGCAAATCGACTCTGCTGCGCATCATCGCCGGTCTGGAGACACCGACCGAGGGAAGCGTGGTGATCGATGGCACCGATGTCACGGAAGTACCACCCCGAGAGCGCAATCTGGCGATGGTGTTCCAGAGTTACGCGCTGTACCCACATCTGACGGTGGCAAAGAACATTGCTTTCCCCTTGCGTACCGCGAAAGTGGCCAGGCAAGAGGCAAAACAGACGGTCGAACGTGTGGCCGCATCGCTGGGCCTGACGGAACTACTCGACCGGCGACCGGGACAGTTGTCGGGCGGTCAGCGACAGCGTGTCGCACTGGCTCGGGCCATGGTTCGCGATCCCGGCGCGTTCCTGATGGATGAACCACTGTCGAATCTGGACGCACGACTGCGTGCGGTCACCCGCACCGAGCTGATCGAACTGCACAAGCGCGTCAACAAGACCTTCCTGTACGTCACCCATGACCAGGTCGAGGCAATGACGATGGCTGACCGAATTGCGCTGCTGAACAAGGGGCGCGTCGAGCAGGTCGGTACTCCGGAGGAGCTGTACGACACCCCCCAGTCGGTGTTCGTCGCGGCCTTTCTCGGCGCCCCACCGATGAACCTCATAGACGTCGACATCGTGGTCCAAGCCGGTCGATTGGTCGCACATGTCGGGAACTCGGTTGTACCCCTCGGCATCGAGGCCACTCAGGCAGAGGTGAACACCGCTCGCTTGACCCTCGGTGTCCGGCCCGAGCGTCTCCGACTGGACGACCGCTTCGAGGAACGCGTCCAGGACCCGACCAGCAACGTGGTGCGGCTTCCTGCCGTGGTGACGCTCACCGAAAACCTCGGTGGCGATGTCCTGCTGCACTGCTCGGTCGACTCGGTCGCGTTGTGCGCCCGGGTGTCCCGGGTCGGCGGTGTCCGCGACATCACCATCGGATCGGAGATCACTCTCGTCGCGGACAGCTCCGATCTTCATCTCTTCGATCCCGAAAACGGCCGGCGGCTGCAGTGGCAGCACCCGGCGGCACGACCCGTCCATCCTCAACTCTCTTTTACGTAGGAGCACTGCCGTGAAGGCCAGACTCAAGATCGCCGTGCCGTTGATCGCGTCACTGTTGACGCTCACCGGCTGTTTGTCGAGTACCACGGACGAAACAGAAACCTCAGCCATTCCCGAATTGGCGGACGACCAAAAGGTCTCGATCGTCTTCGAGAGCTACAACTATGGACTGGCGGGTGCGTGGACGGACACGTTCAACAGCTTGCTCGCAGACTTCTCGAAAGAGCATCCGAACATCACCGTCACCCCGCAGAAGCCGGCTGGAAACAGTCCCAACCCGGCCACCGACACCATTTCCAGCATCCGCAATCAGATGACCGCCGGCAATCCCCCTGACGTTGCACAGCTGGGATTCTCCGATCTCGACTTCACGGTGAATCAACTCCAGGCAAAGTCGCTGGATCAATTGGTCGGCGAAGAGGCAGTGGACAAGAACTTCGAGGGCACCACGCATCCGTTCGCTCCGACTGCCCGAACGTTGAGCGACTGGGACGGCCAGACATACGGCGTTCCGTTCGTCTTCTCGACGCCGGTGTTCTACTACAACGCAACACTTTTCCAACAAGCCGGCCTGGACCCGAACAACCCGCCGCGTACCTGGGACGAAGTTGCGGTCGCTGCCAAGACCATTGCGGACAAGACGGGCAAGGGCGGCGCCTACATCGACTGCCTGACCAAGACCGCAAAGGACTGGTGCTTCCAGAGCCTGGTGCGCTCGAATGGTGGCCGGGTGATCTCCGAGAACCGGGACACGCTGACGTTCGCCGATCCGGCGGCGGTCGAGGTGGTCAGCATGGCACAGCAGATGGTCAACTCGGGAGCCACTCCGAAGCTGACACAAAAGCAGGGCTATGAAGCATTCGCTCGCGGCGAGATGGGAATGCTCTTGGAGACGAGCGCCATTCAGGACCAGTTCGTCAAGGGCGCCAAAGACAAATGGGACCTGCGATCCACGACGATGCCGAGCTTCGGCGACAAGCCCGTCGTGCCGACCAACTCCGGTGCCTCGCTGTTCATCTTCTCGCAGGACCCCGCCAAACAGCGTGCTTCGTGGGAGCTGATCAAGTTCCTCACCAGCGAACAGGCCTACGTCAAGATCTCCAGTGGCATCGGCTATCTCCCGCTGCGCACCGGTTTGATGGACGACCCGGCCGGACTGCAGGAGTGGGCGGCCCAGAACCCGCTCCTCGAGCCGAACCTGGAGCAGCTGAAGTCGATGGAACCGTGGATCTCGATGCCCGGCAATGAATATCTGCAGATTCGCGACGGCATGATGTCTGCCGTGGAGTCCGCGGTATTCCAGGGTGCCGATCCGGCGACTGCCTTGACGGCCGCGCAGGAGCAGGCGAACACGCTTCTGCCGGTGTCATGACCGGGCCCGACCACACCGTCATCCAGCTCACCGACACGCACTTGAGCGGCGGCGGCGATCTGATGCACGGGATGATGGACACAACACGGAATCTGCGTAAGGTTCTCGACCACCTGGACGCGTGGGAAGGTCGGTGGACGCAATCATCGTGTCCGGCGATCTCGCCGACGCAGGGTCCCCCGAGGCTTACCGAACGCTGCGAAAGATGTTGGAGCCCACCGCGGCGAGGCTCGGCGCAACGCTCTGTTACGCGATGGGAAATCACGATGACCGCGCCGGGTTCCGCATCGGCCTGGACCTGAGTCGCAATGGGTCGACCGACCTCGGCGCGCCGTACGATGCGGTCCATCACATCGGTGGACTGCGCATTGTGGTACTCGACAGCACCACGCCGGGGCGTCATGACGGCAGTCTCGAGGATGTCCAGCTGGACTGGCTGGCAAAGGTATTGGAGGACAGGGCTCCGCGCGGAACGCTGCTGGTGATGCACCATCCACCGGTTCGGTCGCCGGTCGCCACGGTCGACTTTCTCCGGCTGACGGATCCGAGCGCGCTCGAGTCGGTCATCGCCGGCTCCGATGTGCGAATGATCCTCTGCGGCCACGCGCACTACACGGGCGCCTCGGCGATATCGGGCATCCCGGTCTGGATCGGGCCGCCGCTGTCGTACCGTACCGATCCGGTACCGCCGCAGGGAAGGCACCGGGCGGGTGTCGGTTTCGGGTTCAGCCGGATCGATCTGTTCGGTGAATCTGCGGTTGCCACGTCCGTCGACGTCGTCGGCGTGGAGGATGTGTACAGCGAACCGCAGTCGGTGGCACTCGAACGACTGTGGTCGCTCACCCCGAACGCGAACTGATCCACGATGTTCGTTCGTGTCGAGACACCGACCCCCGTAAACAGTTCGACGACCACCCCGGTACCGCCTGTGCGGTCCCGGCGGTGGTCGCGGCTCACGCGGGGCGTCGTGCCCTATCTGTACCTCACCCCGGCGTTGATCCTCTTGGTGGTGTGGACCTACCGTCCGCTTGTCCAAGCGGTGCAGTTGTCCACCGTGTCATGGAACCTTCTTCCGGCAAGTCCCATGAGGTCGGTGGGCACCGACAACTACGAGCAGTTGTTCGAACTGCCGGCACTCGGTGATGCCGTGTGGCTGACGGTTGTACTCATCATCGGTCTGCTGCCGTTCACCGTGGTGGTTCCGGTGGTGATCGGATTCGCGATGCGGGGTGTCTCGGTACGAAGCTCGCGGATCTACCAGGGGTTCATCTTCGCGCCCTTCCTGGTGGCGCCGGTAGCAGGGGCAGCGGTGTGGCGCTGGTTGCTCGATCCCAGTGGCGGAATCGTCAACAGGGTCTTGGGAACCGACCACAACTGGATCTACGACAAGAACACGGCGCAACTGGCGATCATCGTCATCACCGGATGGCACCTGATCGGATTCGCGGTGCTGGCAGTGGCCGCCGGTCTCGCCGGCATCAGCTCGGACTACGACGAGGCCGCACAGCTCGACGGAGCAACCCGGCTCCAGATCGGCCGGCGGATCACCCTGCCACTGCTATCTCCGACTCTCGTGTTCCTCACTCTCATGACCATCCTGCTCAGCGCCCAGTGGAGTTTCCCGCTGATCGACACCCTGACCCAGGGTGGGCCGGCCGGTGCGACCACAAACATCTATTACCTCCTCTGGGACTACGGATTCCACTCATTCAATGCCGGCCTGAGCGCGGCGGCAGGCATCGTCCTGTTCCTCGGATTCGGCGTTGTCGCCGGCTTCTTGGTCTGGCTGTCGGAACGGATCACCTTCCATGACAACTGACAGCATGTTGAAGGCAGAGGACACGGCGGAGCCTGTCCGTCCTCCCCTGCCGACAATGCCCGCCTCGACCGCGGGCGCGGGACGTGGTGTGCTCGCGCGCATCTGGGGACACCTCACACTGGCGGTCATCGCACTCGCGTGTATGTTCCCGATCTACTGGCTGGTCGCGACGTCGCTCCGACGGCCCGGCGACGTCAGCTCTTTGACGCCACTGCCGTGGCCGCTGTCGGTCGAGAACTACTTCGACGCTGCCGACAAAGTCGATGTGACGAGGTTGATGCTCAACACTTTTGGTGTTGCGCTTGCATCTACCTGCGGCCAGCTTCTCATCGCGATCCTCGCGTCGTACGCGTTTGCGGTCTACCGGTTCAAGTTCCAGGGTCTGCTGTACCTGGCGTTCGTCGGCACGTGGTTGGTGCCTTACCAGGTCACCATGCTGCCGAATTACGTTCTGCTGAATCAGTTGGGGCTGCTCAACACGCTGTCCGGGGTGGTTGTCCCAACTCTCAGTTCAGCGCTCGCCGTCCTGATGATGCGCACGCACATGTCCGGGTTCCCGAAGGAACTGATCGAAGCGGCACGGATGGACGGACGGTCCTCGTGGTCGATCCTGTGGACAGTCGTGGTTCCGAACCTGCGTCCGGCGTTGGCGGCGCTGGCCATCTTGTTGTTCATCAACTCCTGGAACGAGTACTTCTGGCCCGCAGTGGTACTCCAATCCAGCAACGACGTCTTGCAACTCGGCCTGCGGAGTTTCATGGGCACCGAAGGCGATCAGTGGGGGCCGATGATGGCTCTGGCCGGTCTGGCCTGCCTGCCGATCTTCGTTCTCTATGTCATCCTGCAGCGCCACATCGTCAACGCCTTCGTGCGAAGCGGTCTCAAGTGAGTCTGATACGAGGCTGCAGTGCTGCAAACGCTTTCGGACGTCAATCAGCTGGCTGTCGGGATCGGTGACCCGGCTCGAGTAGCGGCTTCGCATAAGTCACGGCCGAAACGTTGCGTGACAACGCGATCTGCGACCTAGTCGAGGTCGTGGTCTTCTGTGTTGAGGTGGCGGATCCGGCTGCGCGCCTGGCTGTTTCGTCCTCGTCACATATCTCGTCGACGCATTCGACGAAGGCATCCACCGCGCTGTTCACCGTGGAAGCCGACCACACCATGTACAGGTCGATGGTGGGAATCGGGTCGATGAGTTTGACCGCCACGGAGGACGCACCCGCGGTGCCCATACCCACTGCCGCCGCCCGCGACAGCGATGCGAATGCGACATACGGTTTCACCGCCACCATGTGCGCCGTCCCACTCGGGTCGTCCGAGGTCTGCGCGATCGTCAGTGAGACCCCTGCCTCGGTCGCCGCCGCGACTATCACGTCATACATCGCGGGGCACTGTTCGCGGGCGAACAGCACGCATCGTTCGGCGGCCAGCTCCGCGCATTGCACGCTGGACCGGCCGGCCCACGGATGCGAGCGGCCGACCACGGCCACGATGGGAACCTTGGACAACAGCAACCTGGCCCGCAATCCCGGCAGCTGCGGCCGACCATAGACCAGTGCGACGTCGAGCGAACCGTCCTGGAGCCCGCCGAGTTGTGGTCCCGTGCGCTTTTCCCACAGAGACACCGCCATCCTGGGGTGCCGCTCGTTGAGCCTGGTCAACGCTGCGGGCAGGACGTGTCTGCTCGCCGGGAAGTTGTAACCGATATTCAGGGATCCGACCTGGCCGGCGGCTGTCGACTTCGCGACGTCGACAGCCTTTTCCATCTGTGCGACCACCACTCTGGCTTGCTTGGCGAACTCGACACCCGACGACGTCAACTGGACCTCGTGTGAGGTGCGGACCACCAGCGTGACACCCAGTGACTTCTCCAGCTTCTGCAGTTGTGCACTGAGCGACGGCTGTGACAGATGCAGACGTGCGGCGGCCCGGCCGAAATGCAATTCTTCAGCGAGGGTGATGAATGACTTGAGATGTCGAAAATCCATTGCGCCCCCTTACCTGGACTCGCTCGGAAGACTAGCGAGGCCGGGTGACCCACGGTGAAACGTCAGGTGCCCCCTCGGTGTCGAAGGAACCAAGCCGATGCGGGACCTGAGATCAGTGTGTGCCCGGTCACCTGCGGCGGCAGCTGGGCGTGGGATATTTCGTTCGCACCTGGGTACAGATCGCACGTGTCAAAAATAGTGAATCCGCATCCCTTGATCAGCGCCGGCCCGAAGGGGTCACCGATGCAACCGTGTCGGCCGTCGGCAAAGTGTCCGAAGCTCTCGAATGCGCCGATCGTGCGCGTGGGCACCTTTACTCCTTCCACCAGCTCATGGGTCACGCCGACCTCCTGCTCGGTGAGGCGGTCGAAGCACTACGCGACGCCGGCCACCATGAGCAGGCCGACCGACTGCAGGAAGACATGGTCGGCCGGAATGTGATCGAAGACAGGTGGACCTTCCAGATCGTTGAAGACTTCGACGACAACTACTGGTCGCCGTTCCGACAGCACGACCAACAGATCAGGGATGAACTCCAAGGCGGTGTCCGACATGTGTTCGAGGCGGAGATGAAGCAGCGTCGGCGCACCCACGGCCGGCGCCATCACGAAGAGAAGCCCTGACCAGCGAAACCATTCTGTGGTCCCGGTCACAATGACGGGCCATATCCGGTTCAAACAGCCCGGCGCGGGGAACCACTTGTCCGCAGACACCCACCGAGACTCACACCGAGTACTCGACTAGATGTCACCAGAAGGAGTCTTTTCAGATGAATGAGGACAGCAAGGCCGACCAGGCCCGCAAGGGCCTCTTCGACTCGGTCAAGGGCAAGGCCAAAGAGGTTGCCGGTGCCGTGACGGGCAACGACTCGCTGACTGCTGAAGGCCAACTCGAGCAGACCCAGGCTCAGGAACGCAAAGAAGCCAACAGTGTCGAGGCCGTTGCGGATGCCGAGGCCGAGCAGGCGCGGGCTCAGGCCCAGAAAGCCCGGGCCGAGAGCGCCGAAGAGCGCATCGAGGTGAGCGCGGAGACGGCGGCAGCGGAGCGCGCTGCTCAAGAGGCGCAGCAGTCTCAGAAGCGTGCTGCAGAACAGCAGGAGCAAAAGAAGGTGGCGGTCGAACAGACCCAGGCCGAGCTCGACGCCCGTGCCAAGGAGCAGCAGGCAAGGGCCGAGGAGCGCGCCGAGCTCGCTGATGCTGCCGATGATGTGGTCGAGGCGGCCGATGAGCATCAGGAGTCGGTCAAGGAGGCATCTGACGCACAGGCAGAGGCCGATCGAATCCGCCGTCAGGCCGACAGCCTCACCGATCAGGCAGACCTTTCTTAGAGCATCGCGCTCATCAGACCCAGGAGTACAACCATGAACGTCATCCAAGTTCCGTTCGCAGTACTACGCGTGCAGTACAAGATCGCCCGATTCCCGTTGCAGTTGATCGAGGACCGGGTCTTCTCACGGCTCGACTCCGAAGCACCCGCACGCCTGCTCTACGAGCGTTCACTCGGAGTGCTCGATTCCACGGTCGGCGGTCTGCTCGGTGATCCGACCCTCGAGAGGCGGGGTTCGGCGTTGACCGAGCGCAGCGAGAAGCTGGGCCAGGCGGCACAGCTCGACGAAGAGGCGACGCGCAAGCGTCAGCAGGCCGACGCTGAGCTGAAGGCCAAGCGGGACAACGCCATCAACGAACAGAAGCAGGCTCGCGAGAACAAGCAGCGCGAGATCCGAGAGGCAGAGCAATCAGCCGCTGAACGCAAGCAGGCGGCGGAAAAGGCTGCTCAGGAACGGACCGCCAAGGCCAAGCAGCAGGCAGACGAGCTGGCCGCCAAACGCACACAAGCGGCCGAGGCCGCAAAGCGCGACGAGCAGGCAAAGATCAAGGCTGATGAGGACAAGGCGACAGCAGCCGCGAAGGCAAAGGCCCAGGACGCCGCGTCCAAACGCGACGACGCCGAGAGCAAGCGTGCGAAGGCTGATCGTGTCGAGGAGCTGGCCGATGTCGAGAAGTCGAAGCGGCAGGCCGAGCGCGCCAACAACAAGAACTGAGTGTGGTCCCGGGCTCACGGCGCAGGTCACCGAGTAGATGATCAAGGCGCGTGAGCCCGAACCCGGCCGAAATGGTCGGCACACGCACAACTACATGACGATCGGGGACGTGGCGGAATTCCTCCATGTGCCCGTGACTATCGAAGACGACCCACTGACGCCAGAGCTTCTCGCCTCTGGCGTCAGTGTCGATTCGAGGCAGGTACGGCCGGGCGACATCTATGTGGCGTTGCCCGGTGACCGATTCCACGGAATTGACTTCGTCGGCGAAGCCGCCAGGCGAGGGGCCGTCGCCGTGGTCAGCGATGTGCCCACATCGATCTTGCCCGCGCTGGTGGTGGACAGACCGCGGGCGGTGCTCGGTCCACTCGCCTCGGCTGTCTACGGAAACCCCTCACGCGACATGGACGTCTACGGCGTAACCGGTACGAACGGTAAGACGTCGGTTGCCTACCTGCTCGATGCCGCACTTGCCGAGGGCCATCGCACCACCGGGCTCATCACGGGTGTTGTCGTCCGAGGTCCGCGGACAAACCATCCCGGGCTCCTAACCACCCCCGAAGCGCCGTCACTGCAGGAGACGCTCGCATCGTTTCGTGACCAAGGCGTCGACGCGGTGGCGTTCGAGGCCTCGAGTCACGGGTTGGCGTATGGCAGGGTTGATGGCACATACCTGCGTGCCGGCGTCTTCACCAACCTCTCCCCGGACCATCTCGACTTCCATCCGAATATGGACGAGTACTTCAGGGTCAAGGCTTCACTCTTTCGCGCCGAGCGGTGCCGGTTGGGTGTGATCAACATCGACGACGCGTACGGCAGTCGACTCGCCGCCCAGATCGCTATCGATATGGTCAGTGTGTCCACTGCCGATCCAGCAGCCGACTTCTTCGCGGCGGAGGTGCAAGCCCACGCGCGCGGAACCGCCTTCACCCTGCACAGCCCCTACGGCCGTTTCGCTGTGAATCTCCAGCTGATGGGATCTGCACAGGCGGACAATGCGTTGGCGGCGATCGCGGCGGTCGCGGCCACCGGGAACAACATCGTCTCCGCGATTCGCGGAGTCGAGGCACTCAGCGGCATACCGGGTCGGCTCGAACCCGTCGATGCGGGACAGCCGTTCCTGGCGTTCGTCGACTACATGCACAACGCCGCAGGCCAGCGCACCGTTTTTCCATTCCTCAGGTCCTTGACGTCGCGGCGGGTCATCGCAGTGATCGGGGCGACCGGTGACCGAGATCCCGGCAAACGGTTTCCGCTCGGCTTCACCGCCGGCGGCATGGCAGACATCGTGGTGATCACCGACGAAAGTTCCTATTCGGAAGACCCTGCTGAGCTGCGCGCCCCCGTGGTCGCCGGAGCCCGGGCAGCTCGTGCCGCCCACGTCGTCGAGCAACCCGGCCGTGCCGCAGCAATCGACCTTGCCATCGGCCTCGCAGAGAAAGGCGACGTCGTGGTGGTGGCCGGGCGTGGTCACTCCCCCACCATCGTCTCTGGTGAGAGAAGTCAACCCTTCGATGATCGATCGGTGGTGCGCGCTGCAATTCTGCGTCATCACCCACCGAGCACGCAGCTGCCGACCGGATGACCGGCCGGCAGCTGCTGAGACAGGCGATCCCCTGATCAGTCCGGGATCGCGTCCTTCAACTTGCCCATGACACCTTTTTCGGTGCCCAGCTCTGCGTTCTGCGGAGTGCCCTTCGAACCGTCGTACGTCGCGTACAGCTTCGGATCCGGCGGCGGGGTGGACGCCTTGTTGCCGAGCGGTTGAGGGTCGGCGAGGAAGCCCATCTGGTGAATGCCATCCGGCGCAGTGCGATTCGCCCACCCTCCGGTCGATGAGAACTCTCCGTCCGACAGATGCCACAAATCGGTGGCGTGCTCCGCGTACTCCTCATCGAGAAGGGCATCGGGTGCGACCACACTGGCCAGACCATCTGCCTGCAATTCCTCGATCGCCGCCAGCCAGAGGTTCTGATGATGTGTATCGCGAGCCAGATTGAACTTCAGCATGGCTTTGACGCCTGGGTCGTCGGTCATGTTGTAGAGGCGTGCCGTCTGGAGACGACCCTGTGATTCGGCGGTGACGTTGGCGCGGAAGTCGGCGAGCAGGTTGCCGCTTGCAATGACATAGCGACCGTTCCAGGGGTAACCGTTACTGTCGGCGGGAAGTGCTCCGCCGCCGGCGACAATAGCCTGCTGCGGATCCATCCCGCCCATCACCGCGGCAACAACGGGGTCGCCCCCGGCGGCCTTGCTGGACTCCGTGGCCGGCGCGCCTTCGAGAAGGCGCGCGACCATGACCGCCAACATCTCGACGTGACCGATCTCCTCGGTGGCGATGTCCATGATGAGGTCCTTGTACTTGCCCTCCATGCGACAGTTCCAGCCCTGGAAGAGATACTGCATGGTCACTGTCATCTCACCGAACGCGCCGCCGATGAGTTCCTGCAGTTTGTGGGCGTAGACCGGGTCCGGCTTCTCTGGTTTGACGTCGAATTGCAGGTAATCGGTGTGTTTGAACATGAGTCCTCTTTCAATCGGAATCTGGGGTTCCTGATTGCAAGGCACAGGCCTCACGGGTCGATACCGAAGTACCGACCCCGACACAACGCATGAGGCGTCTGGTGAACCCGACCTTGCGGCGATGCCCGGCCATGCTCGTTTCTCGACTCCGGGTTGCGTCGAACACCACCTGGCGGCCGTCTGCTGCGCAACCGAACATGAACAACCGCTGCAATCTCGGTACCCGGCTACAGATGCAGTCAAACCAGCCGATCTCCGACACCGAGAATGCGACTACTTCGAGTCGGCGGCGGTACGGTGAAGTGATCGTGAGCATGGTCTAAACCTGGCGTTGCTTGCCCGCGCGTGGTGCCCGGGAGACGATGCGGATGCCTGCTTCGAGCGAAACATCAACTCCGACTAAGCATCTGCAATCTCCGGGGTTTGGCCGGTGACGGCTCGATGCCGAATCGGCAGACCGGGCCGTCTGCGGCGGGGCGACAGAGATCGACGACGTACAACAAACACCTGCTCGACCGCCAGATGGCCCAAGGAGGCGACCATGACCAACCAAACTGACGGCGCACGGAGTGTCCATGCGGCCATTGCGGAGTTGGCCCGGCAACTTCACGCCAGCGAACAACGTGATCTGCAGGCCGTGCTGGCAAACGTCGCCGAGGGTGCGGTGTCGAACGTGCCCGGTGCCGAGTATGCCGGCATCACTGTCACAACCAACCGGGATACCTTGACCACTCAGGTAGCGACGGACCCGATTGCCGAGCTGCACAACGATATTCAGATCAAGCACGGACAGGGGCCGTGCCTGGTCGCCGCCTGGGACCAGCCCGTCGTCCGGGTCAACGACCTCACTTCTGAGACTCGCTGGCCGGCCTACGCGGCAGACGCGGTCGCGCTCACTCCCTTTCGTTCGCTCATGTCTTTCCGGCTGTACACACACAGCGAGACGCTGGGTTCGTTGACGCTCTACTCGCGCGCCCCGCTCGCGTTCACCGAAGAATCCGAGGAAATCGGCCAGGTCTATGCAGCACATGCCGCGGTGGCGTGGGCCGCGACCGAACGGGGTTCGCAGTTCATGAGCGCTCTGGCCAGTCGCGACATCATCGGCCAGGCAAAGGGCATGATCATGGAGCGTTTCGACATCGATGCCGTGCGAGCTTTCGAATTGCTCCGCAAATTGTCGCAGGACACGAACACTCCCCTTGCCCGATTAGCAGCTGATCTGGTCCACAAAGACCATCCGCCGAAGCAGTGAAGCCGACGCCCACACATAGGATCGAACAATGACCGACAACAAGAAGAAGCCGGAAGAAAGCAAAGTCGAGGAGCCCAAGGGTGGACGACCCGGGCCTGTCGACGAGGGTGGCTCGGGCGGCATGGCAACGCGCGAGGTGACTCCCGAACTGGTCCATCGCGACGGCGAAGACAACGACGACTGACCCTCATACGCGCGGCGGTCCAGGAAGCCGAGTGGCTGACATTCGCTACAACCGCCACGATTGCTGTTGCCGCGCTTGGGCAGTGCCCTGTTCCGTCCGCGTGGATTGGCCGGGTGGGTGATCGCGAAGACCACTCAAACGGTGCCCGGCGACGGCTAAGCTCAGGCGGCGGACACCGGGAAGAAGACTCGGCTGTGCCGTGGCAGACCCAGTGCAGTAAGCGCTTTCGGGCGCTCATCGATACGTCGTTCACGCAGCCCCGAGGACGGCGTGCCACGTCGACCAACAACTGGAGTGATCATGTCCACAGATGCGATCGTCATTCTCAAGCAGGACCACAAAGACATCAAGAAGCTCTTCCGAGAATTCCGCGCCGCCGGTGAGGGCGCGACAAAGAAGAAGGGCGACATCGTCAACAAGATCATCGAGGCCCTCACCGTTCACACGTACATCGAGAACGAGGGCATGTACCCCGATGTGCGCAAGCGCGTGCCTGATGTCGAAGACGACATCCTCGAGTCCTACGAGGAGCACCACGTCGCGGACGTGTTGGTGATGGAACTCGCCGCCCTGAGCCCCGACAGCGAGCGGTTCGATGCCAAGACAACCGTACTGATCGAGAACGTCGAGCACCACATCGACGAAGAGGAATCAGAGTGGTTTCCCAAGGTCCGAGAGGCATTGGGGCGCAAGGAACTCCAGGAGCTGGGCGAGCATCTGCTCGAGCTCAAGAAGAAGGCACCGCGTAGTCCGGCGCAGCCTTCGGCTCTCAAGAAGACGATCGACGCCGTCATCAAGTAACGCGCCAACGGCTCCGGCCACCGACCGACGAGTCGGTGGCCGGCGCCTGTTCAGTCGGCGGCAGTGTGGCGCAGGGACCGCACGAGACGGGTGAAACGCGGGTGCTCTGCCAAGTCATCCACCAGCACCGCCTTGCCGTCCCCGTCGGCCAGCGGAACCGACCAGTTCGCGTACTGGCTCGAGTCGGTGCCCGGCTGGTTCTGGATGCGTCGCTCACCGACCGCATCGGTGAGTGCGACACCGAGCAGCAGAGACGGGCTGCGTGTGATGAGCGAGTGCAGGGCAGCCACCGTCTGCTCCTCATCTGCATCGGTTGGCAGCAACCCCCGCTCTCTGGCGACGTCGAGGATGGCCTCACGGTCGCGGGCGTCGTTCGCGCGCTCGGTAGCCTCGTCCTGCTCCAGCAGGCCGAGTTCGGACCGCAGCCTGATGTGTTCAGCTGCGAGATAGCCGGCGGTCGGCGGCAGGTCGTGTGTGGTGACCGAGGTCAGGCACAGACGCCGGTACTCCTCGGGGGGAACGGGTGCATCCGGACCGTGTTCGAACCAGAGAATGGATGTGCCGAGGACGCCACGCTCACTCAGGTAGTCCTGCACGATCGGTTCGAACACTCCGAGGTCTTCGCCGATCACCACCGCTCCGGCCCGTTCGGCTTCGAGAACGAGAACTCCGATGAGGGCCTCGTAGTCGTAGTGCACGTACGCACCTGCTGCCGGCGACTCGCCTTCGGGAATCCACCACAGCCGGAACAAACCCAGGATGTGGTCGATGCGCAAACCCCCGGCACGCCGCAGGACTGTTCGGAGCATGTCGCGGAACGGGAGGTAGCCTTGTTCCGCCAACTTCCATGGGTGCCAAGGCGGTTGGTTCCACAGCTGGCCCTGCTGATTGAACGCGTCAGGCGGGGCGCCAACCGACACACGAGGCGTCAGAGCGTCTCCGAGTGCCCAGACGTCGGCGCCGCCGTGCTGAACTCCCACCGCGAGGTCGTGGATGATGCCGATGTCCATACCGGCAGCGACCGCCGTCGTCTGTGCGGTGGCGAGTTGCTCGTCACAGATCCATTGCAGCCAACTGTAGAAGGCGATCCGGTCGGCCAGTTTCTCGCGGAGCTCGGCAACCCGTGCCGGATCCCTCAGCGACTTACCCCATTTCGGACTGTCGGCACCGTATTTCTCGACGAGCGCGCACCATGTGGCGAAACCGAGGAGGCCTTCGCCTTCCTCCTCGAGGTAGCGGTCGAACTCGCCACGTCTGCGCGGGCTCAGCGGCACCGCGTGAATGGTCTCCAGCACTTCGAGTTTGGATCGGTACACAGAATTGCGGCGGATCTTGCCGGCGTCTCGGTTCCATCGTGAGTACTTGTCGGCGAACTGCCGCATGGCTTGATACTCGACATCGGGGAGGCGCGCTGCTTCCGGGATGTCCTCCACCCTGATGTAGATGGGATTGACGAACCGCCGGGTTGTCGGCAGATACGGGGACGTCTCGAGCGGGGGCTGCGGTTGTGCGGCGTGCAGTGGATTGGCCAAGACGAAGTCCGCGCCGTGCACAGAACCTGCGATGTAAGCGATGTCGGCCAAATCGGACAGATCCCCGATTCCCCACGACCGTTCGGACCGCACCGAGTACAGCTGCGTCGTCAGGCCCCACCGTTGCTGGGCTCCCAGCTTCTCGGCCGTTGTCAGACGCTTGGGCGTCACCGCGAGCGTGGTCTGCGCCAGCGTGCCGGTGCCCACCTCTGCGTGCAGGGTGTGCCACCCGGTCGGCAACCCATTCGGCACGGCAAACGTTGCGCGACCGATCATTTCGCCGTCGATTTCCCTCGGATCCACCCAGATGTCCAGCTGTGGAGCGTCGAGTCGCTCGCCATCCTCGGTGACCACCCACACCGAGACCGGGTCTCCGTGGGGCACGTGGACGGGAACAGGGACAACCTCGTCTTCGACCATGACGACTACAGGCGGCAGGATCTGACGCCACGGTGCTTCATCGAGATCCTCAAGGGATCGACGGATCTCGCTCTCCGAGCCCGACGCCACACCCAGGGCGGTCAGGATATGCCGCAGTGTGTCGTCGCTGACGTCGCGGCGTTCTTTGTCCCAGCCCTCATACGACGTGGCAACGCCACAACGATCGGCCAGAGTTCTCAACTGCTCGGCGTAACCCACCGCGCCGATGCTGCCAGGTTTCACAGGTCCCCGCTCGCCCACCGGCGTGCCCTCAGCAGTCTTGTCCTGGTCGCTGCCGACGGTGTTCGCTTCAGTCGCGGTATCGCGGGTCAAGTTGCTCCACAATCTTGTCCGGGCGCACGGGCAGGTCCCGCACGCGTACTCCTGTTGCATTGAAGACGGCGTTGGCGATGGCGGCCGCCGAACCGACGTTGCCGATCTCGCCGATGCCCTTGCTGCCCATGGGATTGATGTTGTCGTCCACCTCCTCGATCCAGACGGCCTCGATGTCTCGCACATCTGCGTGCGACGGCACGTGGTAGTCCGCGAGGTTCTCGTTCCCGAAACCGCCGTACTGCGCGTCCGGATGTCCTTCTTCCATCAGAGCCATCCCCAGACCGAAGGTCATTCCGCCGATGAGTTGGGAGCGGGCCAGCCGTGGGTTCAGGACCTTGCCGACCGCGAACACGCCGAGCATGCGATCAACCGTCACCTCGCCGGTGTCCACGTCGACCGCGACCTCCGCGAAGTGCGCACCGAACGCCTCACGATGGAGATCCGAGGCGGCTTCGACGTCGGCGGTGGTGTCGGCGAAGTGCTCGACGGGGCGGTCGACCGGCCCGCTCCCGATGTTCTCGCGCAGGTCTTCACACGCCTTGTGGACAGCGAATCCCCAGGACGACGTGCCCGCCGACCCGCCGGCGCCCGGCGCCTTCGGGAGTGCACTGTCCCCCAGGTGAAGTCGCACCCTGTCCCCCTGCACTTGGAGTGCGTCTGCAGCGATCTGGGTCAGCACGGTACGAGCGCCGGTCCCGATGTCCGACGCGGCCACCGACACGTCGAAACTGCCATCGGGTTGAGCGGCCGCCAGTGCCGTACTCGGCGAGGTCATCGTCGGATATGACGCCAGTGCCACACCCATCCCCACCAGTGTGCGTCCCCGCCGAATGCTGCCGGGTGTGGGATCACGCCGCTCCCAGCCGAACTGGTCCGCGCCTTGTCGTAACACCGACACCACGTTCCGGGAACTGAAAGCGGTCCCCGTCGCCGGATCGACGTCGGGTTCGTTGCGGGTACGCAAGTCGATCGGGTCGAGCCCCAGTTCATGAGCGAGTTCGTCCACCGCCGACTCGAGCGCGTAGATACCGGGAGATTCGCCGGGTGCGCGCATCCACCGCGGGGTCGACACGTCCAGTGCTGCCACTTCGTGGGTGGTTCTGATGTGCTCGGTGTCGTAGATGTGGCGCGTAGCCTCGGCGGTCTGTTCGACGAACTCGACGATCTTCGATGTCTGTTGCACGGTGTCATGACAGACGACCTCGAGGTTGCCTTTCCCATCGGCGCCCAGGGCAACCCGGGAGAACGTGGGCGTCCGGTAGCCGACAAAGGCAAACGTTGCCGATCGGGGAAGCACAACCCGGACCGGCCGGCCGACGAACCTGGCGGCCATGGCAGCGAGAACGGCGTTGGGCCTGGTGCTCCCCTTGCCGCCGAACCCTCCCCCGACATGCTCGGCGATGACGCGGACGTTGTCGGACTCGACATCGAACATGGTCGCCAGGTCGCCCTGCACACCCGAAGGCGCCTGCGTCGAGTCCCAGACGGTCAGGGTCTCTCTGTCGTTGGTCTGTTCCCAGCTCGCAATGGTGGCGTGCGGCTCCATCGGTGCGTTGTGCATCGCGGGGGTGGAGTACCAGTTGTCGATCACATGGTCGGCATTTGCGATGGCTCCCTCGGGATCCCCGCGGCGTGCCTCGGCAGGGAATCCCGCATTGACCTCATCGGGTGTGTACCGCGCCGGGTGGGTGGCGTGCAGGATGTTGTCGAAACCCTCGGCCTGCTCGTAGTCGATGTCGAGCGACTCGGCGGCAGCGCGCGCCTGCTCGACGGAAATCGCGATGACTGCCGCCACGATCTGCCCTCGGTAGTGCACGTCCGGTCCCTGCAGTACGTGGAGCTCGGCGTCCTCCGATTCACCCAGCCGCGGAGCGTTCCCATGCCACATCACGCCCAACACCCCTGGCATCTGCATGGCGGCGCCGTCGTCCACGCCTGTCACCCGGCCGAGGTTGATCTGCGCGCCGACGTGCACGCAGTGGACGACCTGCTGACCAGGTGGCACGCGGTCGGCGGTGTAGTGCGCCGTGCCCCCCACCTTGTCCTGGGCTTCTATCCGAGCGCGCGCGGTTCCGAGAGAGGTCATCGCGATGCCTCCTGCTCATCGACCAGACCCATCAAGGCCTGGGTCACCACAGAGCGCACCAGCGGGATCTTGAAGCCGTTGGAAGACAACGGTTTCGCGTCGGAGAGCTCGGCATCCACAGCGCGGGCGAACTCGGCGCGGTCGACGGCCTTCCCCCGCAGCTCCTCCTCCGCTCGCCGAGCGCGCCAGGGCTTGTGTGCCACTCCGCCCAGCGCGATCCGCACGTCGGTGACAACCCCGTCCTCGACGTCGAGAATTGCGGCAACCGACACGAGCGCGAACGCGAACGAGGCGCGATCGCGGACTTTGCGATAAGTCGAGAATTGCGCGGCCGGGTTGTCCGGGATGGTCAGCGAGGTGACCAGGTCGTCTCGGTCCAAGGTCGTGTCCAGCTGTGGCTGCTCGCCCGGCAGCCGGTAGAGGTCGTCGAAGGCAACCGAGCGCGGTCCGGCCGGACCGAGTACATCGAGATCCGGCTCCAGGACCGCCATTGCCACGGCCATGTCCGAGGGATGCGTCGCAACGCACTTGTCGGACGCACCCAGGATCGCCATGTCGCGGTTGAGGCCGTTGACGGCCGAACAGCCCGTACCCGGTTCTCGTTTGTTACACGCCTTTCCCGGGTCCATGAAATAGGGGCACCGGGTGCGCTGGAACAGGTTGCCCCCGGTGGTCGCCATGTTGCGGAGTTGTCCCGACGCGCCGGCCAGCAGCGCCTGCGACAGCACCGGATACCGCGACCGTACGAGCGGGTGGGCAGCGAGATCACTGTTGGGAACGTTTGCGCCGATGCGGAGTGCTCCGGTCTCGGTGATGGTCACGTCGTCGAGTGAGAGTCCCCCGATGTCGACCAGGGTGGTTGGCGCGACAACACCCAGTTTCATGAGGTCGACGAGGTTGGTGCCACCGGCGAGTATTCGTGCGCCGGGATCGGACCCGAGACGCAGCATCGCCTCGTCTGTGTTCTGAGGCGCTGTGTACGCGAAGGTTCTCATGATGCGTCCTGCTCGGCGAGAACGTCTCCGGCGACGGAGCGCACAGCGGCCAGGATGTTGACGTAGGCGCCACACCGGCAGATGTTGCCGCTCAACCGCTCGCGGATCTCGTCGTCGTCGAGCACACCGTCGTCCGCTCCGGACGTCGGTGTCACCGCGCTGGGCCACCCGCGTTTGGCTTCGTCGAGCATGCCGACGGCCGAGCAGATCTGCCCGGGAGTGCAGTAGCCGCACTGGAACCCGTCGTGGTCGACAAACGCCTGCTGCAGATCGGTTCCGGACTCGAGGTCGGCGATGCCCTCGATGGTGGTGATGCGACGGTTCTGCGCCGCCACGGCAAAGATCAGGCAGCTCACCACCCGGCGCTCATCGATCAGAACCGTACAGGCTCCGCATTGACCACGATCGCAACCCTTCTTCGAGCCCGTCAGGGCGAGGTTGTCGCGTAGTGCATCCAAAAGCGTTGAGCGCGAATCGCATTGCACGTCAAGATCGCGGCCGTTGACGTTCAGGGTTATCGTTTCGAGCGAGTTGTCGGAGGAATGATGGCACGATGAGGCTGGTCGTCCATTGGGATGGTCTACCCACGCGCAACTGGGCATAAACAGTTCTCGAATGGCGCCGGCCACCTCATTTGTCGGTGCGCGTATCCCGTCTCAACGGGTGGTCTGCGGGTACCTCGACGATGATGATCTTCAGTCCGTCCGGGTCGGCGATGTGCATCTCCACCAGTCCCCACGGCTCGGTGCGCGCTTCGCGGAGGATCGCGACGCCCCGACCTTCCAACTCCGACCTCGTGCCGGCGATGTCGCGGACCTGCAACCACAGGACGCAGCCCGGTGGCGGTTTGTCGCCTCCGCCCATGTGTGCCGCGACTTCGATGAGGGCGGTACCCGCGTGGAAGACAACGCCGCCGGGGTACTCCCGTGCGATCGCCAGACCCAGCTGATCCCGGTAGAATCGGACAGCCGCTTCGGGGTCGGACGGCTGCACGATGACTCGACCGCTGAGTACCTCCATGGGATATGTCTACCGGACCGTACCGGTTCCCCGAATGGTGCATACCCCGATGGCGATGGACGGGCTGGTATTGATGGAAGGGTGAGACAAACGGGCGAAGCAACGTTGTGTTCGTCCGACCTGATCGAACAACCCTGAGGAGTCCGACCATGGGACAACCGATTCCCGCCCCGGACCGACCGATTCCCGAACCGGGGACCGAGCCGCCCACACCTCCGGTGCCGTCGCCAGAACCCCCGCTTCCGACGCCGGACCCGGTGCCGTCTCCCTCGCCGCAGCCGCCGAATCCCGATCCTTCCCCGGGTCCGACGATCATCTGAACGGCAGATCGGACCGTCGGGTCCGTACGTCGAGCCCGGTCAGCGGTAGACGGTGAGCGCCAGCGGATCCAGGTCCAGATCGATGTGGTCGACCGGTCCGGTGACCTCGCCGTCGTGGGCGGTGAGGATCGGTCCCGTGTGGGACTCGATCACCAGATGATCGGCTTGGATCGCGCCGAGCACGCGAGCCCGCTCGACAGTGCCGAACAGTGATGCGGCGATGGCAGTCGTCCGGCCGAGACGGCGGTCGGCCCGCAGGTATTGGACGTCGAGGACGCCGTCGGCAAGGCTCGATCGATTCGACGGGGTGAGTCCGCGGGGGCGGTATTCCCC
The DNA here is from genome assembly GCF_000506245.1 of Williamsia sp. D3. NCBI lineage: Bacteria > Bacillati > Actinomycetota > Actinomycetes > Mycobacteriales > Nocardiaceae > Williamsia > Williamsia sp. D3. The sequence continues at coordinate 31,860 of NZ_AYTE01000026.1, forward strand.
GTTGCCGATGAAGATCGCCCAGACCGAACGGCGCTTGCCGTTGATGACGAGATCAAGCGGTTTGTGGCCGCGTAATGCCCGAAACAAGGCCACGGCGGCGGCGGGCCATTTGCCGATCCGGCGCTCCAACCGCTCACGAAGCCGCACCATCTCCGGATATCCGCCCAGGCCCGCGGTGTTCAAGAACAGGCAGCCATTGATTCGTCCGACATCGACTGTGCCTGCCGAGCCGGCGACCACTGCCCTTGCGGTATCGGCGTACGTCTCGAGGCTCAGCGCGCGAGCAAAATGGTTCAGGGTGCCGGCAGGGAACACCGCGAGAGGGAGATCTCTGTCGATGGCGATCTGCGCCACGGTGGCGGCCGTTCCGTCTCCCCCGGCCACTCCCAGCGCCCGGGAGTCGTCTGAGATCTGTTCGTCAAGTGGGTAATCGGGATCCCAGTGCACGATCTTCGCATCGGGTAAGAGAGCGAGGATGCGAGTGTCAGCGCCTGCCGATGACCCGGACTCCGAATTGAGGACAACGGTCAGCCCCGCACCTCGCGGCAGCGCAGGAGCCGACCCGGGACCCGTCTGCGCAGCTGTGGTGGGGACCGCCGGCCACAAACGCTGACCGGCCAGGGCGACACCGCCGCCGATGGCCGCCCCGGCGATCACGTCACTCGGGTAGTGAACACCGACATGCACACGTGAGTACCCGACCGCGGCTGCCAGCGGGAACAGCACGGCAGCGGTCCGGGGGCGCTCGAGTGCTGCGCCGACGGCGAACGCTGCGGCCGAAGCGCTGTGTCCGCTGGGAAACGAGGACGTCCACGGCATCCGAACCAGCGGATGCGGATGGGCGGGGTCCAACGTCGGCCTACGCCGCCCGATCAGCGGCTTGAGAACGGTGTTGGACACCAGGCTGGCGCCGGCAAGTGAGCCGAGGCCGCGCAGACCTGCGCGCCTCTGTCGTTTTCCGATCAGCGACATCACCACCGCGATGGTCATCCACAACTTGCCGTGGTTGGCCGCCAGGGTGAGCTGTCGCAGAGCGGTGTCAGACCAACTGGGGGCGATCACCGTACGCCTTGCGTCTTTGGGTGAGAGCACCCTCGGAGTCTATGGCGCTGCCGGGCAATCGCAATGTTTTCGCCGGTTACGTAGTCAGGCGGTCAACGCGACAGGTCGGCCGAGTCGTCGTACCTGGGCAGGACTTCGTACACCACCAAGTCTTTTGGTGTTCCTTTTGCCCGAAACCGTCTGCGCCGCTTGATGTACTTGGATTGGTCGGTTGCTGCGAGTGTTGCCTCTGTGGCGAGCACCTCGCCGCCGGACGCCGCGTCGGCGACGCGGGCGGCGATGTTCACGTCGACGCCCAAGTAGTCGTCACCGACGTGGCGTGGCTCGCCGGTGTGCAGACCGGCACGCAACGCCGGGCGGTATCCGTCCAACGTGATGGCGCTGACGGCAAGGCCCGCCTCATGTGCGGCTTCGATCGCCTCGGCACCGTCGGCGAACACCGCCATCAGACCGTCACCGAGGTGCTTTGTGACGATGCCGCCCCGCCGCTTGATGACTGTCGCGCTGGCGTCGTTGACCTGACGCAGGAGTTCGAGCACCGCATCGTCACCCGCACCCAGCGCCCACGTCGAGAATCCGACAAGATCGGTGAACAGGATGGTGACCGGGCCATCGGATCGTGGTTTCCCGCTGCGGCGGCGGGTCACGATCGCCTGCCACGACTCGACGGCGGCCAGTGCCAACTCGCGGGTTGCGCTGGCCCGCTCCCCTCGCGCCTGCGCGATCAGACTGGCAACTCGTTCCGAGTGCCTGAGTCGAGCAGGGTCCACGTCGGGGCTGGCGCCGGGTACCGCCCGGCGTGCGGCACGGGCGACGCGGAGGACGTTGTCGTTGCTGTCGGCGCGAGACAAGAAGTCAGCAACCCGCCCCAAGGAGGGTCGCTGCCCTTCAGGGCGGTCGCTGCCGCGGTTGGCCTTACTCACAGCTCGAAGTCTAGGTGCACCGGTGTCCTAGGCCACCTTCACCTTTGACTCACGCAGTTCACGCAGAGCGGTTCTCAGACCGCGCCGTGAGCCCGTCTGGGCATCGGAGGCGAACCCGGACTGCATGCCTTCGCGGATGTTGAAGCGAAGTTCCGAGGCCGTTTCCGGTGCGTCGTCCGCGCTGGCAGACAGCAGAGCATTGGGCAGCGCAAGTTTCGCGATGGTCCGGAAGGTCAGCATGTACTGGTGCCCCAAGGTCCCGGTGGTGTACGGCAGGTCGTATTTGTCGCAGAGCTCGCGGACCCGGACGCCGATCTCTTCGTACCGATTGCTGGGGAGGTCGGGGAACAGGTGGTGCTCGATCTGGTGACTGAGATTGCCACTCATAAATCGCATCAATGTTCCCGCCCTGAAGTTGGCGGACCCGAGCATCTGACGCAGGTACCACCGCGCCTGGTCCTCGTTTTCGTACTCCTGCACGGTGAACTTCTCGGCCCCGTCAGGGAAGTGACCACAGAAGATGACCGCATAGGTCCAGTAGTTGCGGATGAAGTTGGCGGTGACGTTGGCCGCGATCGTGTGTTTCCAGTTCGGTCCGCTCAACGCCGGGAAGATCAGATAGTCCTTGGCCGCTTGTTTCCCGACCTTGCGTCCGATCACCCGGAGGTCACGACCCACCTCGCGCAGGCTCTTCTCGCGTTTGCGAACCTTCTCGGTCTCGACATGGTGTAGCGCGACACCGTATTCGAAGAATGTGCCGAGAACGAGGTTGTACACCGGGTTTCCGATGTTCCACCACTCCCACGGTTGGTCACGGGTGACCCGCAGGATCCCGTAGCCCACGTCGTCATCCATCCCCACGATGTTCGTGTACTTGTGATGGATGAAGTTGTGTGAGTGCTTCCATTGACTGCTCGGGCAGGTGGTGTCCCATTCCCACGATGACGAGTGGATTTCCGGGTCGTTCATCCAGTCCCACTGCCCGTGCATCACGTTGTGCCCGAGTTCCATGTTCTCGATGATCTTCGCCAAACCGAGCATCACGGTGCCCGCGGCCCACGCCGGCTTCTTGTTGCTCGCGAAGAGCATTGCCCGCCCACCGACGGCCAGTCCTCGCTGGATGGCGATCGCGCGACGGATGTACCGAGCGTCGGCCTCCCCGCGAGACTCCTCGATGTCTCGCCGGATGGCGTCCAACTCCGCGCCCAGCGCGTCGACGTCGGCTTCTGTCAGGTGTGCATATCGGTCGATATCGGTGATCGCCACTGGTGGGATACCTCCTGTTGGTCTGGATGTGCAGGTCAGAGGTCGAGCGTGCATTCACCGGAGACCGTGCTGATGCACGTCTGGATCCGGTCTCCTTCTCGACGCTCATCTCCTGAGCGCAGATCCCGAACGTAGCCGCCACTGAGCGGGACCACGCACGACTGGCAGATGCCCATTCGGCAGCCAAACGGCATCTGGATGTCCAGGCCTTCTCCGGCTTCGAGAAGAGTTGTCGCGCCGTCGATTTCGGCGGTCTTTCCGGATTTGGCGAAGGTGACCGTACCGCCCTCGCCGCCCTTGTCGGTGCGGGCGATCGCAAAACGCTCGATGTGGAGATGGTCTGAGCGGCCGGCTTCCTCCCAGACCTGTTCGGCAACGTCGAGCATTGCAACGGGACCGCAGGCCCAGACCTCGCGGTCACGCCAGTCGGGAACCAGCGGAGTGAGGTCGGCGAGGTCAACCTTGCCGTTCTCCCTGGTGAACTGCATCGTCAGTTTGTAGGTAGGCGAATTCTCCTGCAGCGCAACGAGTTCGTCGTGGAAGATGACACTCTCGCGGTCCGGTGCCGAGTGAACGTGGACGACGTCCGGCATGTCCCCTCTGTGCTGTAGCGCCCGCAACATCGCCATTACGGGTGTGACGCCGGAGCCGGCGGTGACGAACAGGATCTTCTGCGGCGGCGGATTGGGTAGCGAGAAGTCACCTTTGGGTGCTGCCAGGCGAATCACGGTGCCAGGCGAGACACCATCGACCAGATGGCTGGAAAGGAAGCCATCAGGATTGGCCTTGATGGTCACCGAGATCACCTTGGCGTCACCGGCGATCGAGGTCAGAGAGTAGGAACGCCAGTGCCAACGGCCCTCGACCTGTAATCCGATGCCGACGTACTGTCCGGGGCTGTATCGGTGACTGAAACCCCAGCCGGTCTCTATGTCGACGGTGGCTGTGTCGTCGGTTTCCTTGCGAACGGCCACGATTCGACCACGCAGTTCCCGAGCCGACCACAACGGATTGAGCAGATGCAGGTAGTCGTCGGGCAACAGCGGTGTGGTGGCGCGCGCCACCAACCCCCGCAAAACGTTCACCTGAGGCTTGGTTGCATCGACCTCGGCCGCCGGTCGCTTACTCCACTTCAGCAGATCCACATGCACTCCGTTCGCAGGCACGGTGTCGTGGCGGAGGCTGAGAGCGAGATTGGCCGCGACGGTGCAATGTGATTCGAGTGTACACATGTACACCGTGCAAACGGCCGTTTCGGATACCGGGTAGATATCCGAAACGGCCGTGGACGGGACTACGTAGACGGGACTACGTGGTGGTGACTGCGTTCTTTTCGGCTGCGTTCGTGGACGCTCCTCCGTCGCCGCCTTCACGCCTGTTCGCGAGAATGCTGGAGATGGCGGCCGCACCGATGAATGCGACACCGACGAGACCGGTGATGACCTCATTGATGTGGTACTCGATGCTGACGAACAGGATGACCGCCAGCGCGCCGATTGCCCAGTGAGCGCCGTGTTCGAGGTAACGGTATTCGGAGAGTGTTCCCGCTCGCACCAGGTAGACCGTGATGGAACGGACGAACATCGCGCCGATGAAACCGAGGCCCAGGGCAATGATGATCGGATCCGCCGTGATGGCGAACGCACCGATCACACCGTCGAACGAGAACGAGGCGTCGAGGACCTCGAGGTAGAGGAACAGGAAGAAGCCGGCCTTGCCGGTCGCCTTCACCAGCTGCGACGGGCCACCGTCTGCTGCCGCTTGATGTTCCTCATCGAACTGCTCGGTGTGGAACAGCGATCCCAGTCCGTCGACCGCGATGTAGGTGATCATGCCGAGCACGCCGGCAACCATGATCGTGGACCGGTGCTCGTCGTCGGCGAGGAACTCGGCAACGAGGACCAGGGTGCCTCCAGCGATGACAACTGCCAGTTGGTCGAGCTTGCCCAGTGTGGCCAGCGGCTTCTCGAGCCAGGACAGCCACGTGATCTCGCGGTCAGCGAGGATGAAGTTGAGGAAGAGCATGAAGAGGAACATGCCGCCGAATGCTGCGATCTGAGGATGCGCGGCGGTGAGTATCTCCTCGTAGGACTGCTGTCCCGAACCCTCCTCGGGAACGTTCATCGCCAGATCGAATGCATCGACGGGGTTGAGCCCCGCCGTGACCCAGACGATCACGAGCGGGAATGCCAGGCGCATACCGAAGACGGCGATGAGGATGCCGATGGTCAGGAAGATCTTCTGCCAGAACTCGCTCATCCGTTCCAGCACGGTGGCGTTGATGACCGCGTTGTCGAAGGACAGCGACACCTCGAGGATGCCGAGGATCGCGCACAGTGCGAGCGCCGTCCAGCCGCCGTACAGGAACGCCACGACAAGCGAGACGAGCGTGACCACGATCGAGATCCCGAATACGCGGATGACCACGCGGACTCCTTCTTTTGTTACGTATGAACAGCGCTATCGCGGACCCGTGGGGTTCCGCGATAGCGCTGGCGTGCAGATTCTGGCGTCGTTCTGACCAGTCGAACTAGACGTTGACACCGTAGTCGCGTGCGATTCCGGCCAGACCGGAGGCGTACCCCTGGCCGATTGCCCGGAACTTCCACTCGGCCCCGTTGCGGTACAGCTCGCCGAAGACCATGGCCGTCTCGGTGGACGCGTCCTCGGAAAGGTCGTAGCGGGCGAGTTCGTTTCCGTTGGCACGGTCGACAACGCGGATGTAGGCGTTGCGAACCTGACCGAAGGACTGCGAGCGGGCATCGGCATCGTAGATGGAGACGGGGAAGATCACGGACTCGATGTTCGGGGGCATCGCAGCCAGATCGACGTTGATGACCTCGTCGTCACCCTCACCCTCACCGGTGGTGTTGTCCCCGGTGTGCTCGATCGCACCGTCGGGCGAGCGCAGGTTGTTGAAGAACACGAAGTGCTGGTCCGAGACGACCTTCTTGTCGCCACCGGCGCCGATGGCGCTGGCATCGAGGTCGAAGTCCGTGCCGGTGGTGGAACGGATGTCCCAGCCGAGTCCGACCGCGACTGCGGTCAGGTTCGGAGCCTCCTTGGTCAACGAGACGTTTCCACCCTTGCTCAAGCTGACGCCCATGTCAGTAACCCTTTCGTGAGGTTGTTCCAAAACTTCGTAGAAGCAGACCACGATGAGCGGGTCCCTCCGGAGCCGCTCCTTGTGAGTAACCGTACGTGAAAGTGGACATCGGCGGGAGTGTGAGGACCATTCACCGGAGCCGTTCGAATGACACGCCGGTGAGCACAACTGTCCGGGGATTGCGTTCGGCTCACCGGGTACCGGGCCCTGGTCCCAGTAGGATGCGGCTGTGGCCCGGGGCTGGTTTCGACGAGAGGACCGAAGCGTCGGTGGCAGGCCCACTGACGCCATCGACCGTGCGCGCAGCGACATGGTCAGTGCGTTTCTCCAGCTCGATCAGCGCTTGTCCATCATCACCGACGGGGTCGAAGCCGCGGCGGCACTCGGCATGTCGGCCGAACTGGTCCGGGCGTTCGCTCCGGTTCGCGAGGCCTGTTACGAGACCATCAACGACTATCTGACAGTCAGCGGCCAGGATGCGGCCACCACCACACTCGGCGATGTGCAGCGCACGATGACCCGGATCGTCGAAGCGATCCAGCTCCTCGACCGGTTCTACGAACGTAACTCCACCCAGATCGAACACGCCCGGATCTCCTACGCAGCGGTCCCCGATGAAGCTGCCAGTGCCCGAACACAGTCGGATCAATTGCTCGCCCGGCTGAGCACGCTCCCCGCCGACCAACTCTCGTATTCGTCGGTCAAAACAGCTCGCGAACAACACGATCAGGCTCGATTGCAGCTGGAAGCGGCTCAACTCGAGGTGTCCGGAGGGGGCGGTGACCGGGCCGGCTTGAGGAACAGGGCTGCCGCTCTGGTCGCCGCCACCGAGAAGTTGGGTCAGGCGGTCGACCGTGCTCCGACGAGGGTCGGCGAGGCCACCGCTGCGCTCGCCTCGGTCCGGACGAGGTTGTCTGCGGTACGAAACCGCAGCGCACGCATGCCCGAGGCGTACTCGGCACTGCTGCGGGAGTTCAGTGCGGCGTGTTCGAAGGACCTGATCGGCCACGACCTGCGCAGCGCTCGGGACATCGACGCGGCAGCAGCTGAAATCGGCACCGCCGCAGAGGAAATGAAGTCCGATCCGGAAGCTGCGTTGGCGGCGATCACCCGCGCCCGTTCGGCTCTGGCAAACGCCGAGCAACTGGTGGACGGCGTCACCGATCGATTGAATGAACTTCGTGTGGTCCAGAAGGATCCGCCGGCTGCGGCCGGTAGGGTTCGCTTCCAGATCCGAGACGCCCAACTCCTGGCGGTGAATCTCGGACTGGTCGAACAGTGGGGCTCGGTCCTCGACGCCCAGGTCTTGCGCGTGGACCGGGCCGTTGCCACACTGACCGGGCGGCACCCCGACTACTGGGGCTATCTGGTGGACCTGCGGGCCATCTCCGACTTCGTGACCGGAGTCGTGAACAAGATGAAGGACGAGGCGCGGCGTTCATGACCGAGAGAACACTCACCGACGGGACAGACGGCAGCCGTGGTGACGGGGCACTGGCCGGGCCGATCAAACAGATCGAGCATTTCTCCGATCTCGACCCGAATGAGCGAGAACGCCTGTTTCATCGGTTACCCGAGCGAATCGATGTGGACGCGACCCCCGAGCTCCTCAGCGTGGCCCTTGGTGCAACCCTGTACATCCCGGCGAATCGGGAGCGTCTGGCCGAGCTGATCCTCCGCCAGGCACGAAGTGGATCCACGTCCATGGTGATCGATCTCGAGGACGCGATCGCCGACCACGACGTGGAACTCGCGATGAGCAATCTCGCAACGGTGTTGGACGACCTGGCCCTTCGCGACGAACGGGTACCGATGCTGTTCGTCCGGGTGCGCCGCGCCGAGCAGATCGATGAACTCGTCGGCAGACTCTCTGCAGGAGTCGGTGTGCTCTCCGGTTTTGTGCTGCCCAAGTTCACCGCAACCGATGGTGGTGACCACCTGGACCGGATCGGTGCCGCGAGCACACGGATCGGACGTGTGCTGTACGCGATGCCGATCATCGAGTCGACCTCGGTCCTGCATCTCGAGTCGCGTGCATACGCACTGGAGACGATCCGTCAGGTACTGGCCCAGCACCGTGACAAGGTACTCGCGGTGAGGATCGGTGGCACCGACATGTGTGGTGCGCTCGGGATCCGGCGTGACCCGGACCTCACCATCTACGACGTTCATCCGGTCGCCGAGGTCATCGGCTCGATCGTGAACGTGCTCGGGCGAGCCGATGGCACCGGGTTCACCATCACCGGACCGGTCTGGGAGTACTACAACACTCACGACAGGATGTTCCGGCCGCTGTTGCGCCACACGCCTTTCGAGCAGATCGACGCAGTCCGATTCCGCACGCACCTCGTCAGCCGAGACCTCGACGGGCTGCTGCGTGAGCTGGTGTTGGATCGGGCCAACGGATTGCAGGGAAAGACGGTGATCCATCCATCGCATGTGAACGTCGTCCACTCGATGAGTGCGGTGCCGCACGAAGAGTACGTCGATGCGGTGGCGGTACTCGGCGTCGATGACGCGGGCGGGGTCGAGCCGTCTGCGTATCGGAACAAGATGAACGAGCGGCGGCCCCATCGGAACTGGGCGGTCAAGACCCTGATCAGAGCCCAGATCTTCGGGGTCCTGCAACCGGAGGTCGGTGTCGTGGACCTGCTCACCTCGGTGGTGGACCGATGAACGTCCCGACAATCGGCGACAACTCGACAACGGTTGCAACCCCCTACGCCACAACCAGGTTCGGCCTTGCCGCCACTCACGGGTTCGGGTACCGATCGTGGCGGGTCGAGGATCTGATCCGCCCTGGCCTCCGGCGCAATCCCCGGCGGGCACACCTCTGGGTGTCCACTGTCCTCGGCAAGCACATACCGGTAGCCCCGTCGAACATCTTCGCCGCGGCAGACGATCTCGGCGATCTGGCCGCACGGGCACTGGCGGGTCGAGGGCAGCGCGACGGGCTCGTCTTCGGATTCGCGGAGACGGCCACCGGGCTCGGTCACGCAGTCGCTCGGCGAATCGACGCGACGATGTACCTGCAATCGACGCGACGTGACGCTGCCGATGTGCCGGTGGCCGCGCGTTTCGAGGAAGGACACTCGCACGCGACCGACCATCTCATCGTCCCCACCGATCCTGCGGTTCTCTGCACCGATCTGCCTGTTGTGCTCGTCGACGACGAGATCTCCACCGGTGCAACTGCTTTGGATGCGATCCGTTCGATGCAAGAAATTCATCCGCGGTCGCTGTATGTTGTCGCATCGCTGGTCGACATGCGAACGAGTGACGACATCGTGCGATGTGAGCAGCGCGCCGACTCGCTCGGGACATCCGTCCACTTCGTCAGCCTTGCGCAAGGGGCGACGCAGATCCCGACCGACCTGACCGATCGGGTGTTGCAACTCCCGGCACCTTCACCGGCCGCTGCGCGCGAGAGGGGCCACGTCGAGCGACTGGACGTGGCATGGCCAGCTCACGTTCCCGACGGCGGACGGTACGGGTTCTCGAGGTCCGACTGGCCGCACTTCGATCACGCGGTCACGGAGGTGGCGCAGCGAATTGTCGGCCGCCTCGACGCCACCCGGCCGACAGTGGTCATCGGGCATGAGGAGCTGATGTACCTCCCCCAGCGGATCGCGGCCGAGTTGTCGGCGTGGAGCGAAGCCCCGGTCTTGAGTCAGACCACGACCCGTTCACCGGCCCATGTCATCGACGACCCCACCTACCCCCTCCGTCGGGGGTACCACTTCCAAGCTCCGGAGCCCGATGACGCTCGAGACAGGTACCTGTACAACGCAACTCACGACCACGACGGCGCCCGAGTCGTGATGATCGTCGATTCTCCCGCGGACACGACGGCATTGAGCGGGCCCGGTGGTCTGGTGGATGTGGCGAGCGCACGCGGCGACGACCTGCTTCTCGTCGTCGTCCCCGCGACCGACTACCGGTTGCTGCGTGCGGCGAGGACGAACGGATGACAGATCAGAGCGCGGTGACGTACCAAGAGCCCCTCGTCGGGCCCGATTTCGGCAGTTACGCCGCCGACGAGGTTCGGTGGCTGCTCAAAGACCTCTCGCACGTTCCGCTCGAGGGCGACGTCGCGCTCCGCGAGAAGAGGATTCAAGCGGGCGTGGCTCACTACGCGGAGTCTCTCCCGGTGGAGTTCCAGCCGGACGCGGCATACCAGGAGTTGTTCCATCGAGTCCTGGCCGGCAGCGCGCGACGATTGGCGGTAGCGGTCGGTGCGGTGACCGATCTCGTGCTGGCCGAACGAGGCTCTGACATCGTGCTGGTGTCGTTGGCCCGAGCCGGAACCCCGGTGGGAATACTCATGCGGCGCTGGGCGCAACGCCTTGGTCTGCAGCTCCCCCACTACGCGGTCTCGATCGTGCGCGACCGGGGGATCGACGCGAACGCCATGAGATATCTGGCAACCCACCATGACCCTGCGTCCGTGGTGTTCGTCGACGGGTGGACAGGGAAAGGGGCGATCGCACGCGAACTCGATGACGCGCTCGCGCAGTTGGCCGCCGATGGTGGCCCTGTGTTCGACCCCGAGTTGGCCGTACTCGCCGACCCCGGCTCCTGCGTGCGCACCTTCGGGACGCGAGACGACTTCCTCATCGCCTCGGCGTGCCTGAATTCCACGGTCTCCGGGCTGGTTTCGCGCACCGTTCTGAACGGCGAGCTCATCGGTCCCGCCGACTTCCACGGGGCGAAGTTCTACGCCGAACTCGCCGATCAGGACGTCTCAGAGGTGCTGCTCGACGCGGTTTCCCGCGAGTTCGATGCCGCCGCCGGCGAAGCGGCAAACCGTCGGGCGGCGATCGAGGCTTCCGATCGAACCCCGACCTGGTCGGGCTGGCAATCGGTGGAGGCCGTACGCGCGCACTACGGAATATCGTCGGTCAACTTCGTCAAACCAGGGGTGGGTGAGACAACAAGGGTCCTTCTCCGCCGGGTACCGTGGCGTGTTCTCGTCCGGACCCCGGACGACCCCGAACACGAACACATCCGAGTTCTCGCCGACGCACGCGACGTACCCGTCGAAGTGGTGCCTGACCTCGCGTACAGCTGCATGGGATTGGTGAAAGAACTCCGGTGACATCCACAAGCACCACGCCATCGACCACCGCGTCTCGACGTGCTCTGGTGACGCTGGATCTCGACCGCACCCTGATCTACTCGGCCCATGCGATCGCCGAGGGTGCCGGCGCGGGGGAAGATGCCGATGCGGCGCTGTCTGCAGCGCAGTGTGTGGAGATGTACCAGGGCCGTCCGCAGTCGTTCATGTCGACGATGTCGATGACCCTCCTCGGCGACCTGCACGCCGTCTCGGACGTGGTGCCGACCACCACCCGCACGATCGAGCAATATCGGCGCATTCGATTGCCGATCGGCGTTCCCCGCTTCGCCATCACCAGTAACGGCGGCAACATCCTCGTCGAAGGCCACCCCGACCCGGAATGGAGCAGGCGGGTTGCCTCACTGCTGGGCCGGCTCGCAGTGGGTGTGGACGAGGTGTACGCCCGCCTCGCGCAGGATGCGGCCGACGCCCCATGGCTGCGGACCATGCGGATCGCCGACGGTCTGTTCTGTTATGTGGTGGTGGAGCTCGATCTCCTTCCGCCGCATGTTGTTCCGGCATGGGCGGGCTGGGCTGCCGAACTGGGTTGGAACGTGTCCCGCCAGGGCCGCAAGGTGTACGTGATGCCCGACCCCGTGACCAAGCAACTGGCCATCGACGAGGTTCGAACGAGACTCGACTCGCCCCCTGACGTGACGTTCGCCGCGGGCGACGGGGTGCTCGATCAACCGATGCTCGTCGCAGCGGATGCGGCGATCCGCCCACGTCACGGCGAACTGGAAGAACTCGGCTGGGTTCATCCCAATGTTGCCGTCACCGCAGGGCGCGGTCTGGCCGCGTCGGAAGAGATGTTGGTCTGGATGCTGGAGCAGACAGGCACAATGGGGGGCATTGGCGAATCGGACATCCGCGCGAGCGCGCTCCCGGCCCCCGGTATCGCGAAACAATCCACACCCAACGAAGGGCTCAGGCGATGACAACAACTCTGGTCAAAGGACAAAACGGTCCGCTGTCCGCACCGACGGTGGAGATCACGGTCGACCTTGCCACCGCCGGCGACCTGTCCGCTCTGCTCGTCACCGACAGCGGCAAAGTCCGGACAGACGCCGACTTCGTCTTCTTCAACCAGCCGGCAGGACCGGGTGTCACCTTGCAGCCGGGGACTGGGGTCGGCACGTTGTCGATCTCGCTGGGTGCAGTGCCCGCCGACATCAGCCAGGTCCGGGCGGTGATCACGCTGGAGAACGGCACATTCGGCGCTGTCGCGCCGCCGGTCGCGCGGGTTTCCGCGGGTGGACAGTCGCTGTACGAATACCGCATCGACGGCTTGTCGAGTGAGTCCATCGTCATCGCGCTCGAGGTGTACCGCCGCGGCGGCGACTGGAAGGTTCGCGCGGTCGGACAGGGATACGCGGGAGGATTCGCCGCACTCGTGACCGATCACGGTGTGTCGGTCGACGATGCCCCGTCGCCCGCCGCAGCGCCGCCTCCTCCCCCGCCTTCTCAGCCGGTTCAGAACACCGCACCCCAGAGCTATACCCGCCAACCGGCCTCCGCCCCGCAGAGCCCGCCGCAACAGAACTTCCCACCGCCCCAGCAGGCCGCCCCCCAGCAGCAGCCTGCATACAACCAGCAACCTGGGTATGCCGCACCCGCAGCGCCGGCAGCGCCCGCCGGCAGGCCAGAGGTGAGTCTGAGCAAAGACCGCCCGGTCAGTCTCGCCAAGGGCCAGCGAGTGTCGCTGAACAAAGATGGCGGCGTGGCACTGACGAACATCCAGATGGGGCTGGGCTGGGACCCGGTGACCGTCAAGAAGATGTTCGGCAATCGCAGCGCCGACATCGATCTGGACGCGTCGGTGGTCATGTTCGCCGATACCCAGGTGGCCGACGTCGCCTACTACGGTCAGCTCACATCCAAGGACGGCTCGATCCGCCACCTCGGTGACAACCTCACAGGCGAGGGCGAAGGCGACGACGAGGTGATCACGGTGGATCTCACGCGGGTGCCGATCCACGTGAACGCCTTGATCTTCATCGTCACCTCTTACCAGGGGCAGACCTTCGAGCAGGTGCAGAACGCCTTCTGTCGTCTGGTCGACCAGACCAACAAGGCCGAGTTGGCCAGGTACACGCTGGCCGGTGGGATGCCTTACACCGGTGTGGTGATGGCCAAGGTGTTCCGCGAGGGTGGCACGTGGAAGCTGCAGGCGATCGGCGAGGGCATCACCGCCCGGCATGCCGGTGAAGCGCTTCCGCAGCTGCAGCGATTCCTCTCCAACGACTACATGAGATAGCCCGCGAGGATCGAGGCGAGATGAAGAAGCTGGTCGCCGGCCAAAATGCGCCCATCGAGTTGTCGCACATCAGCTTTCGGGTGGCGGCCACCGGTGCGGACGTCGACCTGGTGGGCCTTGTCGTGGATTCCGACCTCCGGGTCCTCGATTCCGGTGATGTGGTGTTCTACAACCAGCCGGCGACAGGCGGGGTCCGGCTGGACGGCCCGCAGCTCACAATCGACCTGGACGGCATCCGGAGCGGCGCAACCGTACTGTGCGCCGTCAGCGCGGAGCCGGGCCCGGGCTCGGGGGTGCATGCGGAACTGACCGGGCTACCGCACGGCGAGGTCCTGTTCGGCTTCGATGTCCGGCCTGCGCACGGCGAGACGGCGTTGCTCTGTTTCGAGCTCTACCAACGCGCCGGGCGCTGGCGCGTTCGTGCTCTGGGTCAGGGTTACAGTGGTGGGCTCGCCCAGTTGCTCACGAGTCATGGCGTGGACGTCGACGACCCGCGGGAAGCGGAATCGATTGCGCCAGTACAGATTCCCGGTGCTGCTGCAGCACAACCCGATTCACGTGGCGAACTGGATCCGGCATCCGTGGTCTTGGGATCGGACTACACCGCAGCCATTGCCCGCTCGCAGGTGGTCTTCGAGGATGCGGCCCGGTCGGCAGCGGGATACGTACAGGCCGAGGCATTTGCGATGGATCGTCTCGACCAGGAGCTGAGCGACGCGATCTCCGATCCGGCACAACGTAATTCGCCCGCAGCCTCGCACCAGCGCGAACGGGCGCAACGTCGCTGCGACGAGCTGATCGCCGCTGCACGACAGCGATTCGATGCCGATTCACAGGTCCTGATCGCAGAACTGGCAGCCCTCGATCCCCAATTGCCGCCTGCAATGGCGTCGTGGACATCGCCGGCCTGGACACGATTGAACGGGCCACCTGCGAGTGGTGTGCGCATCGGCGAGTTCGCAGCTCCCGAACGTGGCGAGCTACGCCTGCCCTTCTGCGTGCCGACACCCATCGCGCGCCCGATTTGGGTGCTGGACGGCGACCTGCCGGCTCTGTCGGCGGTCACGTCCTTGGTGTTGCGACTGGTCGTCGCTGCCCGGGCCGTTCCGAGCTCCTCGACTACCGCGGCCAGGTCCGTGGCGGTGGATGTGTTCGACCTCACCGGTTCGCTTGCCCCGCTGTCGGATCTACTCACGCCGCTGCTCGGCTCCGCGGCAGTGACATCTGCGGACGTGATGGTCGATCGTCTGGGCGCGCTGGAATCGTCTCTGGAACTGGCGCAGATGGCGCTGGAAGCCGGGGACGTCGCCGACGTCTATAACAGGGTTGTTGTCATCGCGGACCTGCCGTTCGGATGGGATGCGGCAACGATGGCACGGTTGTTGCGCATCATCGACAGAGGCGGCCGGCTGGGCTGGTCGTTTGTATTGTCAGGCGCGGTCGATGAGCATGACGCCGACCCGCTGGTCAGCATGATCGCCGACCGCACGCTGATGTTCCCGATGTCCGCGGACGCCACGGCGCACGACCCGTGGGTGGGTCTGCAATGGTCGGTGAGGCCCGAACAGATTGAGCCACAATCACCGCAAGCGCGTCAGATCGTCGCACGCCTCGCCGACCCGGCGCCGCAGCCCGGGGCACGGCGACAGCTGTAGCGAAACCCAGCCGTCGGGCCGGTCAGCGCCACCGCTCGGCCTCCTTGGCCAGAGCCACCAACTCGGCACCCAGCTCGGCGAGTTCGGATCTGTCGGCCTCCTCGGCCACCGCCGTAGCGATGTCCTCGGCGGCGCACCTCAACCGGAACAACCGTTCGATCAGTTCATCGGCTTCGCCCGCGCTCAGAACCACTGCATCGGCCGGGATGGAAGAACCGGCGACCAGACTGCGTTGCTCGTATGCGCGTTGGCGGCACGACTGCTTGCAGTACTTACGACGACGGCCCATCTCCGACTCGATGACCTCGCGGCCGCACCATGAGCAGGAATTGCGGGTCCGGCTTCGTCTAGCAGTGGTGGACGAATGATCCATAGACGATGACGGTACCGGGCGGCAGACCCGAACTCGCGGAACGACCGCGGCGACTCGAGGACGTATTTCGCACGTGGTCCCGCAACGCGCGTAAGATGGATAGGTAATCCAACGAGAGGACAGTAGTTATGGCAGATCGAGTCCTACGCGGCAGCCGTCTCGGAGCGGTGAGCTACGAGACCGATCGCGATCATGACCTTGCTCCCCGGCGCATCGTCCAGTACCGCACCGACAATGGTGAGATCTTCGACGTCCCGTTCGCGGATGACGCCGAGATCCCGTCGACGTGGCCGTGCAAGAACGGTATGGAAGGCACCATTCTGGAAGGTGCCGAGCCGGAAGAGAAGAAGGTCAAGCCGCCGCGTACCCACTGGGACATGCTGCTCGAACGTCGAAGCGAAGAGGAGCTCGAGGTGTTGCTCGCCGAGCGCCTGGACCTGCTCAAAGCTCGTCGCCGGGGCGCCAGCTAGATCCGGTCAGTTCACGACATCGCCGCGGCACCTCACGGTGCCGCGGCGTTTTGTCATTTCCGGCGGAGCTTGGCCATCCGGTGGGCCACTCCCCAGCGAGGGACCTTGAAGGCCGCCTCGCGGACGATGCTCCCGCTCATCTTCGACTCCCCCAGCTCGCGCTCGGTGAACGTGATGGGTACTTCGGCCACATCGAACCCGGCCTGGACCGTCCGCCATCCGAGGTCCACCTGGAAGCAGTAGCCGTGCGATTCGATCGACGACAGGTCGAGCGTCTCCAGCACATGGCGGCGATACGCGCGGAACCCTCCGGTGATGTCTTTGATCTTGACCCCGAGCGCCAGCCTCGAGTAGACATTGCCACCCCGCGAGAGGATCTCGCGCCGCCGCGGCCAATTGACGACTGTTCCTCCCGGAACGTACCGAGACCCGATCACCAGGTCGGCACCCTCGTTGAGGCGGTCGAGCAGTCGATGCAACTGCTCCGGAGCATGACTGCCATCGGCATCCATCTCCACCAAGACGGTGTAGTCGCGAGCCAGGCCCCACTTGAAGCCGGCGATGTATGCGGCGCCGAGACCGTCTTTCACGGTGCGGTGCATCACGTGGATGCGGTCGGCGCCGTCGGTTGCCGCCAGCTTGTCGGCGAGTTCGCCGGTTCCGTCGGGACTGCTGTCGTCGACGATCAGGATGTGCACCGCGGGCTGCGCTGCGTGCACACGCTTGACGATCAACGGCAGATTCTCGATCTCGTTGAACGTCGGGATGATCACCAGGGTGCCCGCCCCGTCGGCCCCGACCGGCCGCGCAGCCTGCGAGTTGTGCTCAGGCTCCGTCACCATGCTCCTCCTTTGACCATCCCCTGAACCTAATGCCTGGCGCCAGCAGGAACAAAAAGGCGCAGACGCCCAAGAGTACGGCCAATCGCTCGGGCCACGGCCCGATTTTCGTGGCGATGGTCTCACCTGTGTGCAAGGGAATCGTGCCCTGCAGGGTCGCGGGTTCGAAGAACCCGCTGCGTGAGCTGGTATGGCCGTCGGGCGCGATGATCGCGCTCACACCGCTCGTTGCTGCCACCACCACGGCGCGCCCGTGCTCGACCGCCCGAAGCTGTGACATCGCCAATTGCTGGTAGGTCATCTGCGTGCGTCCGAAGGTGGCGTTGTTCGTGGGTACCGAGAGGAACTGGGCCCCCGATTGCACGGCCTTTCGTGCCGAACGGTCGAACGCGATCTCCCAACACGTCGACACCCCCACGGTCACGTTCTGCCCACCGGTGGTCTCGACGGCGACGACACCTGGGCCGGTGCCCGCGCGGAAATTGCCTGCCTGGTCGGCATACGAGGAAAAGAGGGTGAAGAAGCTTCGCCACGGCAGGTATTCGCCGAATGGCTGGATGATCTGCTTGTCATACCGGCCACGTATCTGGTCTCCGGAATCGCGCCGTCCGTCCCACACCAGCACGGTGTTCGTCGGGCGTCCGTCAGCGTTCCGGACGAGCGTGCCCACCAGGATCGGGGCGCCGACAGCTGCTGAGGCGGCCGTGATCTCTTCGGCTGCATCCTCATTCGCGGTGGGGTCGATGTCCGAGGCGTTCTCGGGCCACACCACGATGTCGGGACGGGCGGTGTCACCGGCGTCGACCGCGGCAGCCAGACGTAAGGTCTCGCGTACGTGGTTGTCCAGGACCGCCCGACGCTGATCGTTGAAGTCGAGGCCCAGCCGGGGGACGTTGCCCTGGATCGCGGCAACGGTGATCTCGTCGTCGGAACTGTTTCTGCCGTCCACAGAGGGCCACAGGGCGGCCGCGACAATCGGTGTGATGAGCGCGAGCACCAGGGCCGGCACCACGGTCTGCCATCTGACCGGCCGCCGGATCACCGCCCCGATCACTGCGGTCAGCGCTGCCCCCGTCA
Organism: Williamsia sp. D3; assembly: GCF_000506245.1. Lineage (NCBI taxonomy): Bacteria > Bacillati > Actinomycetota > Actinomycetes > Mycobacteriales > Nocardiaceae > Williamsia > Williamsia sp. D3. Next base: position 50,007 of record NZ_AYTE01000026.1, read on the forward strand.
AGGCCACCGAGAACGACACCAGAGGTGCGCCCCCGATCGAGGCGAGCGACAGCATCGGCCCACCGACTTGGCCGAAAGCTGTACGACCCCAGGGAAACCCGCCGAACGGGAATGATGAACGTGCCCACTCGACGGTGACCCACATGATCGCGAACCACAACAGTGCCGCAGGCCAGGTGGTGGTACGGCAGGCGATCACGCCGAACAACCCGGTGTACAACGACATCACCACTGCCAGCGCAACCCACGGGAGCGGCCCCACATACACCCCGATCCACGGCAGCAGCGGGAGAAAGAACCCGAGGCCGAAGACGAATCCGTACCAGAATCCCTCGCGGAATCGAACAACGTCTCTGAGCGCGGCTGCCAGCAACGCCAGCGACAGGATGCCCAGGAACCAGAGATCGCGCGGCGGGAATGCGGCCCACATGAGCACGCCTCCGAGCGCACTGACCGCGGTGCGAATCACCCATGGCCGCTGCGTCGCGTCTCGGAGCCGGGCGATCGTTCCGCCCTCGGACTCCCCTGGCGCGATTGCCGTAGTCACAGCCCCGCCCGGTCGTAGATCGTCACGCCTGCCCTCACGGTACGAATGCACTCCGGGAGTCGGCTGCCTGCACTGAGGTCGGGTAGTGCAGATACGCGCGACCGCGGGTCGGTGGACCAGCGGGCCACTGCCGGATCAGCCGATCCGGCAACAACCAGGTTGTCCACATCCCAGACGGCGTAGTCGGCGGGCGCGCCGGGAACGAGGGTTCCGGCCACACCGTCGCGGTGACCACCGGCCCGCCACGCCCCCCGCGTGACCGCTGCGAAAGCTGCTCGAACGGAGATGGCGCTGGCCGGGTTGTTGTGATGCGCGGCCGCAGCGATTGCCTCCCACGGACGCATCGAGGTCACCGGTGCATCCGAGCTGAAGGCCAGGCCGACGCCGGCCTTGGCCAACTGGGCGAAGTTGTTGAGTGAGCGGCCACGGTCGGGACCGAGCCGCTGCTCGTACAACTGGCCCGGGCCACCCCAGAGGGCGTCGAACAACGGCTGCATACTGGCGATGACACCGCAGGCAGCAAGAGTGGTGGCCTGGTCACCGGTGATCATCTCCGCGTGCTCGATGCGGTGTCCCAATCGGGCCATCGCCGGACCGCCGAACTCCCCCGCCACTTCGCGGAACGCATTCACCACGACGTCCATCGCGCCGTCGCCGATCACATGGAAGCCCGACTGGATACCGGCAGCGGTGCAGGCGCGTAGATGAGTGGTGACGGTGTCTTCGTCGAGGTAGCAGACGCCGTGGGTGTCGGCGTCGTTGTAGGGCTCTCGTAGCAGCGCGGTGTGCGACCCGATGGCCCCGTCGATGAAGAGGTCGCCACCGAGGCCGTGCGCGGCCGTCTCGGCCTGCAGAGCGCGGGCGTGCTCGGAGTCGGTGACGGCTTCGCCCCAGTATCGACGGATCTCGACGGGGTGGTCGAGGTGGGCCAGTGACAGGAAGTCGTCGCGGCCGCTGATGTCCGGGCCGCCGTTCTCGTGGACCGCCACGATGCCGTGTGCGGCGGCATCGTCGAGAGCAGCACGCTGGGCACGATGTCGCCCATCGGCGCTCAACAACATCCGTGCCGCGGCACGGACCCGGTGGTGGGCGTCGGCGGTCAGGGGTCCCTGCTCGTCGTAGCCGTGACTTCCCACCAGACCGTCGGCCCGAGCCCGCAGCGCAGTGGACACCACGGCCGAGTGTTCGTCGATGCGTGCCAGATACACCGGTCGATTGCCGACCACGGCATCCACTTCGGCAGTTGAAGGGCAGGTCAGATCCGGCCACGTCGATTCATCCCAACCCAGGCCCCAGATCAGGTCTGTGTCGGTGTGTTCGGCAGCGTATCGACGGATCTGTTCGAGACAGTCGTCCCGGCTCACGGCGTCACTGAGGTCCAGGCCACGTAGAGCCAGACCGGCCGACGTCAGGTGCACGTGCGAGTCGACGAAGGCGGGCGCACCAGTGCGCCGTCGAGATCGATCACCTGCGCGTGGGGGTGCAGGGTACGGCCGACGTGATCTGAACCCACCCAGACGATGGTGCCGTTCGCAACTGCCATGGCTGTCGCGTCGGGGGCACTCGGGGTGTAGATATGGCCACCGATCAGCAATTGACTCTCCACGAGCGTCCAGTCTGCCTGTCGAACCGATCGTCAGTCGCTGCAGGTCCGTGAACAAGCTGCCGCCGCGGCCGGATCCGTTCCGATGGGCAAGCCGATCAGAGCTCGGTGTAAGGCTTGCGGAGTTCGGGCCGTGCCGGGTCGAAGCCGTTGGTACCCGTGGTATTCGCACCGGAGGTGTCGATGACCTGGCCGTCCACGACGGTGACTCCTGCCATGCCGCGTCCATACCGTGCGTAGTTCTTCTCCATGGCGCTGACCACCTTGCGTGTGCCGACGGCGATGACCATGGGCCGCGACAGAACGCGAATGGGCTTGAGGAGCAGGAGGATACCGACCGCACTCGACACCAGGCCGGGGATGATCATGAGGATTGTCGCCGCGGCCAGCAGTGCGGTGTCGGCAACGGGTGCTGCTGAGTCGGCCGGATCGACGGGACTGCCACCTGCCGCATTGCGTCCGGCGTCGCGCAGATTGGCGAGGGTCTTGGCGCCCTGACGACGCAGCAACCAGAACCCGCCGATGACCGTTGCGACCACCAGCAGCAGTGTCCAGCCGAAACCGATGGCGTAACAGAGTCCGACGAACGCGGCGATCTCGATCGCCACATAGAGCAAGAAGAGTGCGAACTTCATGATGTCAACCGTCCCGACTATCGGCATGTGCGTACACGGGGACAACGAACGAGATGCCCGATTTTCTCCCGACCCGTGGGATCAGCGATCTCAACGGTGCCCACCAGCGAAAATCGGCGCCGTTGAGATCAGGCGCCCTCGATGTCACCCTCGGTTTCGAGGTACACCCGGCGCAGCTCGTCGAGCATCTCTGGCGGCGGTGCAGACCACATCTGACGTTGGGCCGCTTCCAGCAGTCGCTCGGCGATGCCGTGCAGCGCCCAGGGGTTGGACTTGGTCATGAAGTCCTTGTTGGCCTCGTCGAGGACATAGGACTCCGTGAGCTGCTCGTACATCCAGTCGGCCATCACGTTGGTGGTGGCGTCGTAACCGAAGAGATAGTCCACGGTGGCGGCCATCTCGAAGGCGCCCTTGTACCCGTGCCGCTGCATCGCACCGATCCACCGTGGGTTGACGACTCTTGCACGAAAAACTCGTGTCGTCTCCTCGGACAGAGTGCGCGTGCGCACATTGTCGGGCGTGGTGCTGTCCCCGATGTACGCCTCCGGGTCCCGACCGGTCAGAGCGCGAACGGTTGCGACCATCCCGCCGTGATACTGGAAGTAGTCGTCCGAATCGGCGATGTCGTGCTCGCGGGTGTCGGTGTTCTTGGCGGCCACCGCAATTCGCCGATACGCCGACCGCATGTCCTCGACGGCGGCGACACCGTCACGACCTCGCCCGTACGCGTAGCCTCCCCACGCCGTGTACACCTGCGCCAGGTCCTGGTCGGTGCGCCAATCCTTGGAATCGATCAATTGCAGCAATCCCGCGCCATAGGTACCGGGCTTGGAGCCGAAGATCCGGGTCGTGGCCCGGTCGACGTCACCGTGTTCTGCGATGTCGGCCCGGGCGTGTGCGGCAACGAAGTTCACATCGTCAGGTTCATCAAGAGCGGCCACCATCCGGACCGCGTCGTCGAGAATGGTCACCACATGGGGGAAGGCGTCGCGGAAGAATCCGGAGATGCGCACGGTGACGTCGATACGCGGTCGGCCGAGTTCGGCGGGCTCGATGAGGTCGAGGGCGGTGACCCGTCTCGAGGCCTCGTCCCAGATCGGCATCACCCCGAGAAGGGCGAGTACCTCGGCGATGTCGTCGCCCGATGTGCGCATGGCGCTGGTCCCCCACACCGACAATCCGACCGACTTCGGGTACTCGCCATGGTCTTTGAGGTAGCGCTCGAGCAGTGAGTCGGCCATGGCGCGGCCCGTCTCCCACGCGAGCTTGGACGGGACAGCCTTGGGGTCGACGGAATAGAAGTTGCGCCCGGTGGGAAGTACGTTGATCAAGCCGCGCAACGGCGATCCACTGGGCCCGGCGGGGATGAAACCGCCGTCGAGAGCGTGCAGTATCCGCGGTATCTCCTGGTCGGTCTGGCGCAGCCTTGGAACGATCTCCGTTCCGGCGAACTCGAGGATCTGGGCCACCTCGCTGGGGTGCCCGGCAGCCACCTCCGCGACGGTTGTCATGTCCCAGTTGCTCTTCGCGCATGCGGCCACGAGTTCGCGTGCCTGGGCTTCGATGTCGTCGGTGGCACCGCGGCCTGCGGTGCCGTCCTCGACAAGACCGAGTGCCTCCCGTAGCCCGGGCAGGCTCTGTTTCCCGCCCCAGAGCTGACGTGCGCGCAGCATCGCCAGCACCAGATCCACTTCGACGTCATCGGCCGGCGGCTGGCCGAGTATGTGGAGGCCATCGCGGATCTGTACGTCCTTGATCTCGCACAACCAGCCATCGACATGCAGCAGCATGTCATCGAAGACGTCTTCCTCCGGTCGTTCGGACAGCCCCAGGTCGTGATCCATCTTCGCCGCCTGCAGCAGCGTCCAGATCTGCTGTCGAATTGCAGGCAACTTGCCAGGGTCGAGCGCGGAGATGTTGGCGTGCTCGTCCAGCAACTGCTCCAGACGTGCGATGTCTCCGTAGCTCTCGGCTCGGGCCATCGGCGGGATCAGGTGGTCGACCAGCGTCGCATGGGCACGACGCTTGGCCTGGGTGCCCTCGCCGGGGTCGTTCACGAGGAACGGGTAGATCATCGGGAGGTCGCCCAGTGCCGCGTCGGTTCCACATGACGCTGACATCCCGAGCGTCTTGCCGGGCAGCCACTCGAGGTTGCCGTGTTTGCCGACGTGCACCACTGCGTCGGCGCCGAACCCGTTCTCTGCGGCAACCCACCGATAGCAGGCCAGGTAGTGGTGGCTCGGCGGCAGATCGGGGTCGTGATAGATGGCAACTGGGTTCTCGCCGAATCCGCGGGGCGGTTGGACCATCAGGACGATGTTTCCGAATTGCATTGCCGCGATGACGATATCGCCTTCGGGATTGGCCGATCGGTCGACGAACAACTCGCCCGGAGCAGGCCCCCAGTGTTCGATCATCGATTCTTGCAGGTCGGCGGGCAACGTCGCGAACCACTCGCGGTAGTCCCTCGCCGACAGACGAATGGGATTGGCCGCCAATGCTTCCTCGGTGAGCCAATCGGGATCTTGTCCCCCCGCCGCGATCAGCGTGTGGATCAGCTTGTCCGAATCATTCTCTGCCAGACCTGGTACGGCGCTGTCGCCGACTTCCGGTCCGATGTCGTACCCGGCGGCACGCATGGCCTCGAGAAGCCGCAGCAGACTCTGGGGCGTGTCCAGGCCGACCGCATTGCCGATGCGGGCATGCTTGGTGGGATAGGCCGAGAGCATCACTGCGATACGTCGTTGCGCGGTAGGAATATGCCGTAACCGTCCGTGCCGCACTGCGATTCCTGCAACTCGCGCACAACGCTCGGCGTCGGGTCGGTACCAGGGCAGTCCGTCGTCGCCGATCTCCTTGAAGGAGAACGGGACCGTGATGATCCGACCGTCGAATTCCGGGACGGCCACCTGCGTCGCCACGTCTAGCGGTGACATCCCGTCGTCGTTGGCGGCCCAGCTTTCACGAGACGAGGTCAGGCACAGGCCCTGCAGGATCGGCACGTCGAGACGTGCGAGCTGCTCGATGTTCCAATTGTCGTCGTCGCCACCTGCGGACGCCGTTGCCGGTGTGGCTCCTCCCGCCGCAAGGACGGTGACCACCAGCGCATCAGCAACCGCCAGTTGTGCCAGCAGATCGTCGGGAGCAGTGCGTAGCGACGCGCAGAAGATGGGCAGGGCACGGCCGCCCTTGTCCTCGATGGCATCACACAGGGCATGGATGTACGCCGTGTTCCCCGCAAGGTGCTGAGCCCGGTAGTACAGCACCGCGATGGTCGGCCGGCCGTCGGTGTCGGATGGCACCGAACGCTCGAGCAGTCCCCATTGCGCGGTCGCGACGGGCCCCTGGAAGCCGTGGCCGGTCAACAGGACGGTGTCGGACAGGAACGCGTGGAGGTTGGCGAGGTTGTCCGGCCCGCCTTGGGCGAGGTAGTTGTGCGCGTCGGCGGCAACACCGGGGGCGACCGTCGACAACGACATCAGGTCAGGATCAGGTAGTTGCTCGCCCGAGAGCACCACGGTGGGCAGCCCCGCGGCGAGAACGGCGTCGAGGCCTTCCTCCCACATCCGTCGGCCACCGAGGATCCGGACCACGACGAGATCGGCGCCGTCGAGCAGGACCGGCAGATCCTCGCTGACCAGTAGTCGCGATGGGTTGGCCAAACGGAAGTCCGCGCCACTGGCCTTCGCCGTCAGCAGATCGGTGTCCGAGGTGGACAGCAGCAGGATCACGGGGGTTCCTCCTTGCCGGGATCTCGCGCCCAGCGGGTTGGTGTGGCGGTACGGCAACGAGGGTCTGACTCCGGGTCTCCCCGACACAGTGGCGCGACCGCGCCGGATTTCCACCGGCTTCCCCGTTGCGGGTCGGGCTCAGCCTATAGAAGCCCGTAGTCAAGTGACCACGTCTGGTCGTCGATGGGCCGGCCGCCGGTGACCTGCCGATCCGGCATCACCCCACACACGGCCAGTACCGTGGTCCCCATGTCCCGTACCGCCGATCGTTGTCCGGGAGTGTTCTCGGCGCATCCCGCAGCCGACGGTCATCTGGCGCGTATTCGTCTTCCCGGAGGCCTGATAACCCCAGCCCAATTGCAGGCTCTGGTCGTGGTGGCGGACGAGTTCGGGGACGGGCACATGGAACTCACCTCGCGCGGGAACCTGCAGCTACGCGGAATAGCGGACGTGGCGGGCGCGGGCGACCTAATCGTCGATGCGGATCTCATCCCGACGCCGAGTCACGAACGGGTGCGCAATCTGCAACTGTCGGCGTTGAGTGGTCGCCGCGGCGGGCTGCTCGACGGCCGACCGGTCCTCGACCGACTCGACGTCGCCCTTCGCGGAGACAACCTGTTGGCTGCACTGCCGGCTCGTTTCCTCTTCGGCGTCGACGACGGGCGCGGCGACGTGCTGGCCGAGGCACCCGACGTCGGCGTCGTGGCGGTCGACAGCGGGCATTTCGACCTCGTGGTCGCCGGAAGCCCCACCGGCCGGCAGGTCACAACAGATCGCGCGGCCGTGACCATGCTCGATGTGGCTCACGCGTTCCTCACCGACCGTGCGGACGAGTGGCGAGTACAGGACCTTGATGCGTCGCCGACGATCACAGGATTGCTCGAAGGTCTTCCCCGAACTCGACCGCATACGCCTCCCGCCCCGCCGTCGGAGCCGCTGGTGGGGTGGCTCGCGCAGGACGACGACCTCATCTCGTTGGGTTCGGTGGTGCCTTACGGTCGCTTGTCTGCGCGCATCGCCGAGTTCCTTGCTGCCATCGAGCGCGACATCTACCTCACGCCGCGCAAGGAAATCCTCGTCTGTGATCTGACGGACGGAATGGCGGACACGGTGGTGCGGGTGCTGGCCCCCATGGGTCTGATCTTCGATGCAACGTCGCCGTGGACGCGGGTGAGCGCCTGCTCTGGATTGCCGGGATGCGACAAATCGCATGCCGATGTGCGCGGGGATCTCGAGCAATATCTGGCGATCGGCGACCAGTCCGTTGGCAGCCGCGAGCACTGGGTGGGCTGCGAACGCGGCTGTGGATCGCCGCACGCTGCTCACATCCGGGTGCAGGCGACCCCGGTGGGGTACGAACGCCGAGCGTTCTGATCGACCAACTATGGTGGCTTTCACCATGTACACCTACATCCGTGACGGCGCGGAGATCTACCGTCAGTCGTTTGCGACCATCCGCGCCGAGGCCGATCTGGCCGAGTTCGATGACGATCTGTCCCAGGTCGTCGTGCGGATGATTCATGCCTGCGGTCAGGTGGACCTCACCGACGATGTGCGCGCATCCCCGGGGCTCGTCACGGCGGCGCGCGGCGCGCTGAACCGAGGCGCTCCCGTGCTGTGCGACGCGAACATGGTTGCGTCCGGGGTCACCCGCAAACGTCTGCCTGCCGACAACGATGTGCTCTGCCTGTTGACCGATCCGACCACGCCGCAGTTGGCGGCGGACCTGCAGACCACCAGAACCGCTGCGGCGGTGGAATTGTGGCGGCCTCGACTGGAAGGGGCGGTCGTGGCCATCGGGAACGCGCCCACGGCCTTGTTCGCCCTGCTCGAATTGATCGATGCCGGCGGGCCTCGACCTGCCGCCGTGATCGGGGCTCCGGTGGGCTTCATCGGCGCCGCCGAGTCGTGTGCAGCACTGGCCGAGCGCGACGACATCGAATTCTTGACCGTGCTCGGCCGCCGCGGCGGCTCCGCCATCACAGCTGCGGCCATCAACGCGTTGGCATCGACGGTGGAGTGACATGGCAGTACAGGGAAAACTCTGGGGCGTCGGGATCGGCCCGGGTGACAGCGAACTCGTCACGGTGAAAGCAGCCCGCATCATCGGTGAAGCAGACGTTGTCGCCTACCACTGCGCTCGACACGGCAGGTCGATCGCACGATCGGTGGCCGAACCATATCTGCGCTCAGCCCAGCTCGAAGAAAAGCTGATGTATCCGGTGACCACGGAGACGACCGATCATCCGGGTGGGTACCGAGGGGCGCTCGACGACTTCTACACCGAAGCGGCTGATGTTCTCGCGCAGCACCTGTCGGCCGGTCGCTCGGTGGCACTGCTGGCCGAAGGAGACCCGCTCTTCTACAGCTCGTACATGCACATGCACAAACGGTTGGCTAGCCGGTTCGAGACCGAGATCATCCCCGGTGTCACGTCGGTCAGCGCATCGGCGGCGGCCACCGGGTTGCCGCTCGTGGAGGCCGACGAGACGTTGACGGTGTTGCCCGGGACGCTGCCGAAGGACGAATTGGTGCGGCGCCTCGAGGACAGTGACGCCGTCGCGATCATGAAACTCGGGCGCACCTTCCCCGATGTCGTTGCGGCCCTTGAGGAGTCCGGCCGTATCGATCACGCCTGGTACGTGGAACGTGCTTCGACGGGTACACAGAAGGTCCTGCCCATATCTGATGTGGACATCACGTCTGTCCCCTACTTCTCCATGGTGGTGATACCAGGGCGGCTCAACAGCCCACCCCTGGCAGAACCGGCCGTCCGCGGGGAGGTGGTGGTTGTCGGCCTGGGGCCCGGCGCGGCGCGCTGGACCACGCCAGAGGTTCGGGCGGAGCTCGCAAAGGCCACCGATCTGGTGGGGTACAAGACCTACCTGAACCGCATCAACCCACGGCCCGGCCAGCGAATGCATGCCAGCGACAACCGAGTCGAATCCGAGCGGGCCTGCCTGGCACTGGATTTGGCCAAGAACGGCGCGCGCGTTGTTGTGGTGTCATCGGGCGATCCCGGTGTGTTCGCCATGGCGGCCGCGGTTGTCGAGGAGTCCGCCGACGACCAGTGGCGCGATGTGCCGGTCCGAGTGGTTCCAGGGGTCACCGCAGCCAATGCCGTGGCGAGTCTCGCCGGTGCACCATTGGGCCATGACTATGCGGTGATCTCGTTGTCGGACAGGCTCAAAGGGTGGGACGTCATCGTCGAGCGAGTGCGGGCAGCGCTACGTGCCGATCTGGTGATCGCCATCTACAACCCCGGTTCGGCCAGCCGGAACTGGCAAGTAGCCGAGCTCAAAGGCATTCTGCTGGAACACAAAGCGCCCTCGACGCCCGTCATTCTGGGGCGAGACGTGGGCGGACCCGAGCAATCTGTTGTCATCAGCACGGTCGCCGATTTCGATCCGGCGGCTGTCGACATGCGGACGCTGCTCATCGTGGGGTCGTCCACCACCAGGGTGATCGAGCGGGCCGGTGGTCCGGCGGTGTTCACCAACCGGCGTTACGACAGCACCCGCTGACGGACCCAGCGGGCCGCGTCCTCAGGCGTTTCCACAGCCGTGCCGGTGAGGGTGACTGGTCGCTGCACCATGACGACCGGCAGTTCGAGCTCACGAGCCGCGTCCAGTTTCGCCCGAACCAGATCTCCGCCGCTGTTCTTGGTGACGATCACATCGATACGGTGCTCGCGCAGAAGCTTGCGCTCACCTTCGAGCGTGTACGGCCCGCGGTTGCGCAAGATCAAGTTCTGCGGCGGAGTCTCGCGCTCGGGTGGGTCGACAAGACGGATCAAGAACCAGGCGTTCTCGATGTGGGCGAACACATCAACATCCTGTCGACCTGTGGTGAGGAAGACCCGGAGACCCGGCTGGCGGTCGGCGTGCTCGGCGACTTTCGTGGCCGCACCGGCGATGTTCGGAACGTCCAGCCAATGGTCCCCGGCCTGCGGTTGCCATGGGGGCCGACGAAGCGACAGCAACGGCAGTCCCGCCGACATCGTCGCTGCCGCTGCGCTGGCGGAGATCTTCCGGGCAAATGGATGCGTGGCATCCACCACGCCTTTGCACTGCTGCTCGCGCAACCAGGTCAGTAGCCCGTTCACACCCCCGAAGCCGCCGATTCGCACCTCACCTCTGGGCAGCGCCGGGTTCTGGACGCGGCCTGCCAGCGAGGTGATGATCGGGATGCCGTCCCGATCGAGTATCTCTGCCAGAGCACGTGCTTCCGCGGTGCCCCCGAGGATGAGAACGGGGCCGCTCACGACGACACGTCGTCGTCACGGAGCTTGGTCATACGAGCCGACGAGTACAGGTAGCTATCCGGAAAGTGTTCAGCAGCAAGTACTCTGCCCACAAAGATCACTGCGGTACGCCGGATGTCCGCCTGTGCGAGGCGACCAGGAAGTTCGCGTAGAGCGCATCGGATGATCTGTTGATTGTCGCGGCTGGCATAAGCAACCACTGCGACGGGGCAGTCGAACCCGTAGTGCGGCCCAAGCGCATCCGTGATCTGTTCGGCTTGATGCGCTGCCAGGTGAAGGGCCATCGTGACACCTGTTCGCGCCAGTTCCGCCAGTTGTTCGCCCTTCGGCATGTCCGTCGAGAGTGTCGACACGCGTGTGATCAACAGAGATTGTCCGACGCCTGGCACCGTCAGTTCCTGACCCAGTGCGGCGGCCGCCGCGGAGAACGCCGGTACGCCGGGAACGATCTGGTAGGCAACGCCGTGCTGCTCGAGTAGTCGCACTTGTTCTGCGACAGCCGAATACAAGCTGGGGTCGCCGCTGTGCAAGCGTGCTACATCGTGACCGGACCTGTCCGCCGACACGATGCGCTCGATGATCTGGGACAACGGCAGCTTCGCGGTGTTGATCAGGGTGGCGTCGGGCGGGCAGTGCTCCAGCATCTCTGCCGGGACGAGTGAGCCCGCGTAAAGGCATGTGCTGCATTGCGATAGGAGTGTCGCACCACGCAGGGTGATGAGATCGGCGGCTCCTGGTCCCGCGCCGATGAAGTAGACGGTCACTCGATGCTCCTGGGTTTGTCTGCGATCCACTGCGTCACAGGCAAAGTGGGACGCCATGTTGTCATCGTGCCGAGTGCTTCAGCATGGTCGATGTGGAAACGTCGTAACGTTCCGCCCACGAGAGATCGCTGTTTCAAGAGCACTGCCTCTGATTCGATGGTCACGGCGTTGGCGACCATGCGGCCGCCGTCGAGAAGGGCTTCCCAGCAGCCATCGATGATGCCTGGTGCCGTGACTCCCCCGCCGATGAAGATCGTGTCCGGGTCGGGCGCATGTTGGAAATCGTCGGGCGCTCTGCCGAGTACGGTGAGATTGCCGCTGACCCCCATGTCTGCCGCGTTCCGGGCGATTCGCTCGCGCCGCACCGGGTCGGATTCGAACGCTATCGCTGTGCAACTGGGATCGGTGCGCAACCACTCGATGGCGATGCTGCCCGCACCTGCGCCCACATCCCACATCAACTGGCGTGGGGCCGGCCGTAGTGCGGTGACAGTCAGGGCACGAACGGCCTGTTTGGTGAGCTGTCCATCGTTGGAGAAATCGGTGTCGGGAAGTCCTGCCTGACTGCTCACCGCAGGTCCCACACAGTGCACTGCCACCAGGTTGAGTCGGTCAACGACCGGTGCTCCCCACGTTCGGGCGATTCCGGTGACATGCCGTTCGCGGTCTGATCCGAGTTGCTCGAGCACCGTGACCTGCGACCAGCCGAATCCGTGCGTGGTCAGCAGTTCTGCGATGTGTGCCGGCGATGTCTCGTCGCGACTCAGGATGAGCAATCGTACGTTGTCGGTGACCGCCGAGAGGATCGAGTCCAATGGGCGGTCGACGATGCTGCGTATCGATGTGGTGGACAGGTCCCAGCCCAGTCTTGCGGCGGCGAGACTGGCGCTGGACACCGCCGGAATGATTCGGACATGTTGCGCGCCAACTTGTTTGACGATAGATGCGCCGACGCCGTGAAACATCGGGTCGCCTGAAGCGAGGATGTGGACCGGTTTCGGCTCTGCCCCGGCCAGGACATCGCGAAGATGCCTGGACATGGGGCTGGTCCACGGACGCAATTCAGCCTGGACGGGTGCGAGAAGGTCGATCTGGCGGGCTGATCCGTAGATGACGTGGGCGGACTGCAATTCCCGCTGGGCTGCCACGGTGAGACCGTCCCAACCATCGGCTCCGATCCCCACCACGACAAACCGCGGGTCGGTCATCGTGGCATCCGACGCCAGATGGCCCGAGGCAGCAAGCGCATGATGAAGAACATGGGGCGCAGTGCAGCCGGTATCCATACCTCTGTTTTGCCGGCATGCAGAGCTTTGACCACTGCGTCTGCTACCTGAGGAGCTGTCTTCGACATCGGTGCGGGTTTGACGCCCGACGCCATCAGTTCTTTGGTCATGTTCCCGATGACGAATCCAGGGCGTGCCAGCAGCAGACGAACACCCGTGCCGTGCAACGCGTCCGAGAGACCGGAAGCGAACCCGTCCAGTCCTGCCTTGGTCGATCCGTAGACGTAGTTCGCGCGACGAACCCGTACACCGGCGACCGAGGAGAAGACGATGAGGTCGCCGTTTCCCTGCTTCTTCATGGCTGCGGCCAAGGGGGTCATCACGCTGATGTGCGCCAGGTAGTCGGTGTGGGCGATCTGCAGGGCGTGCTGGGTGTCAACCTCGGCGCGGGCCTGGTCGCCGAGGATGCCGAAGGCGATGATCGCCACGTCGATCTTGCCGAACTCGGCGACTATTTTCCTGATCAGCTCGTCGTGCTGCGCCGTGTCATTCGCATCGAACTCGATGGTGTGTACCTCAGCGGCGTTCTCGCCGAGCATCCGTTCGCGCTGATCAGCCAAGTCATCGGAACGACGCGCGGCCAGGATCACTGTCGCTCCCCCGGCGAGACGGGCAGCGACCTCGACACCGATCTCGCTACGTCCTCCGAACAGAACCACCACTCGACGATTGCTCACCGGTCGAGTATCCCAAACCGGACGCGGGCTCTTGTGGGTCAGGCCTCTGAGGGCTTGGATACCCTGGGCGGACGTGTCACCTGGACGACGTTGCGGTAGAACTCCTCGACGAGTTTGTTGGCTGAAGCGACAACGTTTCCGCGGTTTCGTTCCAAGCTGTTGCCGCGCGTTATCTTGAACTGCTTCGGAGGTTTGCCATCAGCAGGAAGTAGCGCTTCCGGTTTCTCTCGCACCGTCCCCAGCAATGCACCGACCGGCGCCGCGTTTCGTCCAGCAAACACCGCCTCGACCAGAGTGTCCTTGTGAGCCGCGGCGAGTTGTTTGGTCAGCCAGTTCACCCGGGTCAGCGGTCTCCCCTCTCTGGGCGAATCCACGGTCATTGAACACTCGACGCGCTCAGATCGGAGGTCAACCGACAGTGTGAGGGGCCCAGCAGCGCCGGGTACTCGCAGTGAGCCGAACATGACGCCTGAGTCAGCGAGTTGCTGTGCCCGGCTCGTGCTGTCCGCGCGATTGCGGGGAAAAATAGGTCGGACGTCGACACTGAGTAAGCACGACAGGTCATGTCCGATATGGCGAACCAGCTGATCGAACATATGGCAGACCTCGGCCGCGCCCTTGCTGTCGGCATTGAGGGTCTTTGTCTTCACAGCCTCGCGGATCTGGCCCCATTGAGGCCCCATGTCGGTGAAGCCGTGTAGACCCGATTTCGGGTGCTGAAGGTATCTGACGAATTCTCTCAGCACCCACCCCTGCGACGAATCCTCGACCTGCTTGTGCATTGACATCGAGATCGCCACGGAACGTATCTCGTCCCACGAGAGGTGATGCAGGGCAACCTTCTTGAGTTTCCTCCGGTCGACCTTGACCGGGTGCTCATCGTCGGCACCTGGGAGTTGATTGCTGATCGTGATGACCGCGTCGAAGCCGAGCGACCGCGCAATGTCGACATAAATCTGAACTTGTTCTGCCGTCAACTTCGCTGTCGATGACTTCGCTTCGATCAGAGCTGTCCAGGTCTTCAGCCCACGAGTGACGCGTAGCAGCCCGTCTGGTCTGTATCTCTTTTCTTGCCAGTCGAACTCCGGCTCGATGAAGGTTTCTATGGCTCCTACTGGACCACCGCTTCGCCGTACCATCTCTCTTCCGAACTCACGCACTCCACTCATTACCGAGAGAACCGCAGACACTGCTCGCCGCTCTCGCTCATCGCCAGAGCCGATGGCGGAAACAGAGAACAGGCGAGCGCGGTCCCACTCGCCCTTGTCGACCGGCTCGGAAATCGACCAATCCGGCAATTTCGGCGGTCGTAGGACTTTGCGGATAGTCATCTGTTTGCTGGATGCCACGGCGTCGGCTGGGTGGTCGTTCTGCGTCGTCGGAGCCGATTCATGTTGCATGTCCGCGACCTCGTCGCCTGGCATTTCGTCACCTCGCGGATCGACTTCCACGCCGAATTCTGTTGCCAGAGCGCCCAACCCATCTGCAAAGCCCTGACCGATTGCGCGGAACTTCCACTCCAACCCGCGCCGGTACACCTCGCCGAACAACAGTGCCAGAACGGGCTCGTCTATGGATATGCGGAACAGGGCTGAGGGCCCTGCAGAATCATTCTGCGTGACGACGATTTCGAGTTCCTCGGCCACCGCGAAGGTGGTAGCGGAATCCTGGTCGAGACTCGCGCTCACGACAACACGCGCGATGTCCTCAGGAAGGGACGCGAGATCTACAAGGAGCACGTCACTGGACGCAGTTCCCGTTGCCTCTTCCTCTTGCGCGGAAGCTTCAGAGATACGGACGGAACCTCCGGCCGCTTCCTGCTGGTTGTAGAACACGAAGTCAGAATTGCTCCTGACCTTCCCGTCAGCAGCGAGTAGCAGGATGCTCACGTCCGGGCGCACGCCTGACTCGGTCGGAAAACGGCTGCGGACCGTAATCGCCAGGCGGTCGTTACCGTTGTTAATGTCTTCGAGGGAAACATTCTGTCCGCGAACAAGTTCCACAGTAGGGCTGGCCATCGTTGAACTATTCCATGGACATGCGACCGTAGCCGTCGTTTGCGTTCAATTTGCCAGAGGCCTGTCCGAGCAGGTGGCCGGCGGCATGCTGGTTAAGTTGACTATTCTCTGTAGATGTCCAAAACAGCAGCCGACCTCACCCCTGATGCGCTCGAGTTTCTGAGCGCCCGCCATCTGGGCAGCCTGACCACCGTGCGGCAGGCCGGGACGCCCCACGTTGTTGCGGTCGGCTTCACCTACGACGAAGAAGCCGAGCTCGTCCGCGTGATCACCTTTGAAGGAAGCCAGAAGGTACTCAACGTAGAGCGTGCGGGGTACGCGGCGGTCTTCCAGGTGGATGGTCCGCGCTGGCTGACCCTCGAGGGCCCGGCGTCGGTGCACCGCGACCCCGATGCTGTCGCCGAAGGTGAACGTCGCTACGCGAACCGCTACAAGCAACCAAAGGTCAACCCGCGACGCGTCGTTGTTCAAATCGAAGTCAAGCGCGTACTCGGGTCCCGAACCCTCCTCGGAATCGTTGACTAGTTCGTAGCGCACAGCCGGAACACATTGGCTGTCAATACGTATCAGTCTGGCGGACCGATTTCTCAAGATCGTCGTCCCCGTTGGCCATCGGCTCGTCAGTACTTTGTTGTTGGAGCTGCATGCGTTCTTCGCGCTCGTTGAGTGCTTGTTGGCGTTCCGCGATGATGTTTTGCCAGGCCTTTTCGATGGTGTGGTCGGTGTGGTGGGCCCGGTTGATCCGCGGCTGCTGGTCGGGGTCGATGTATTTCGGTGGGACCCACGCGACTCGGCCGGCGTCGGGGCCCTCGTGGAGCATGATGGTTTGCCACTGGTCCTCGCCGGGTCCGATCATCG
Source organism: Williamsia sp. D3 (assembly GCF_000506245.1). NCBI lineage: Bacteria > Bacillati > Actinomycetota > Actinomycetes > Mycobacteriales > Nocardiaceae > Williamsia > Williamsia sp. D3. Next base: position 66,390 of record NZ_AYTE01000026.1, read on the forward strand.
CGTGATGCGGAATGCACGCCGGGGCCAGCTCGTCGATGTCGGTGTGTCCGCCGTCGGCCCAGGCGGTGGTGTGATGGATTTCGGTCCAGGAGATCGGGTTACGACAGCCCGGACTGGTGCAGCCTCGGTCTTTGGCGAACAACGCCATCCGCTGACCTTGCTGGGCAGTGCGTTTCGCGCGCGCGAAGTACAGGACGTCGGCGGAATGGTTGGCGAACACGGCCAACGACCACTCCGAGCGAGCCGCCAACTCGAGAGCGTCCTTGACCGGCAGATCAACACCGGAGGCGGTGCGGGCAATACCCGCGGCCTCATCAAGCTGTTGTTTGGTCATGGTGATGATGACCTGAACCGGCAGGCCACGGTGGGAGGTACCGAGCAGTTTGTACTCGAGAATGGTTTTCAAGATCGCCTTGAAAGCATCGTGTTGACGTTGGGCGCGGGAACGGGTGTCACGGCCGGCCGCGGCTTCGATGATCGCTGGGTCCATGGTCGGGTCGTCTGCGGCGCCGGTGGGCGAGTTCGGGTCATCGGGGTTGTTCATTCCCGGTGCGGCCCATACATCCATCACCGTTCGAAACAGCGCCAACGTCGCCGGGTCCAAATTGCCGGTAATTTTGGCCATCATGTCCAACCCTTGCGCACCGTCGGACAAGCCACGATTGCGTTTGCGGTCAGCGTCATCGGTCAGCGATCCATCCGGATCGACCCGGGCCAACACTTCCCGACCACACACCTCAAGCTCAGTCGGAGTCAGTGTGCGGGCGTTGTCGGTCATCCACGCATCGACCACGTCATACACTTCCGGCGCTGACTTGTGCGGGATTTTGTCGCGGACTTTGAGCATCACATCCATGTGCGCCAACCCAATCGCACCCTCGGCTAACGCTTCCGCAGCGGCCGGGCATTTCGGGGGCAGCGCCTCACCCTGCATCGACAACAATTCGCCGGCAGCATCGAGTGCTTTCAACCGTGAGGAGGCATCACCGCGAGTGACTCGCAGTTCACTCATCACAAACCGATGCAATGTCGAATGACCAGCCTTGCGAAACAGGCCCCGATCATTCACCTCCTGCAACCGCTTGAGGCCCTGAAAGGTAAGTGTCCGGACAACTTTCTCGTTGACGCGCACCAACTCGGCAACCTGCACATCATCAACATCAGCTGCTGACGCACCAGCAATCTGCTGCAGCAGCGCATCGAGATCGCGATACAACCCCACCAACACCGGCATTGGCGGTGGATCCACCGTCACCGAATCACTCATCGACAAGCCCCCCAGCCCTCGAATCCCTTTCACCAAGTCTACCAATAGAATCCGACAATGTCGAACAGATGTTCGATGTCAGGAGGAGGGGCGACAACACCGATCGAACGAGGCGTCGGTGGCCGATGGTGGGGACAACAATGTGCGAATCAGATTGCGACAAACTGTGATTCATACACAAACGACCAAAGAGGTAGGCGGCCCTGATGCGGACCGCCTCGCCGCAGAGGTTCCCTCGTTCGGGTGATCGTCGATGGATCAGGTCGGACGGATACCCGAGTCGGTTCGGGGCGGCTTCTCCGCAGCGATGGGGCAGTCGCTGCTGCCGCCGGCCCCGGCCCTGCTGATCGGCGTCGTCGCTCCTGCAGCCTTTGGCTGCACAGTGGGTAGAAAGTGCGCCGTCAGACCGACTTCAGCTCGTGAGGCCGCTGATTGAGTGATTCGCATCCGTCGGCCGTGACCACGACGATGTCTTCGATTCGTGCACCCCATCCACCTGGGAAGTAAATCCCGGGTTCGACACTGAAGGCCATTCCGACCTGCAGTTCGATGTCGTTTCCCTCAACGATGTAGGGCTCTTCGTGGACTGACAGGCCGATTCCGTGACCGGTCCGATGGACGAACTTGTCGGCCAGTCCGGCCTCGGCCAGCACGTCGCGGGCCGCTGCATCGATCTGTTGGGCACTGGCACCCGGCCGTACTGCCGCCACCGCTGCACGCTGTGCCTCTACCAGTATCCGGTACTGACGGGATATCTCCGCGGAAGGTTCTCCGACACAATAGGTTCGGGTGCAATCCGAGTTGTACCCGGGCTCGACAGGGCCGCCGATATCGACGACCACCACATCGCCGTCTTCGATCACCCGGTCAGACACCTCGTGGTGGGGATCGGCGCCGTTGGGGCCGGAGCCGACGATGATGAACTCGGCGCCTGTATGACCCTCGGCGACTATCGCGGCCTCGATGTCGGTGGCGACCTCGCGTTCTGTCCTTCCCGCCGAGAGCCATTCGCCGACGCGAGCATGAACACGATCGATCGCAGCACCCGCTCGGCGCAAAGCGTCGATCTCCGCGTCGTCTTTGATCATCCGTAATTGACGTAGAACGCCGGTGGCCAGTTCGGGGCTCGAACCGAACCGGGCTGCCAACGGAACGGTGTGAAGTGCGGGTGCCGCATCAGAGACGGCATATCGACCTGCACTCACACCTGCTGCTTCGACGGCGATGGCATACGGGTCCTGACCGTCGACCCAGTCGTGGACAACCAGGCCCAGCTCGCCGACCGCAGACTCCCGCAGGGCCGCGAGTTCCAGCCTCGGAACCACGACCTGCGGATCCCTATCGGGACTGATCACCAGCGCAGTGAGACGTTCGAACGTACTGGCGCGGGAACCGGTCAGGTAGCGCAGATCGGGTCCGGGCGTGATGAACAGAGCAGACAATCCGGCTGAGCCCGTCAACTGCTGCGCACGCTGCAGTCGGGACCGATACACCTCTGCTGAGAATCGCTCGTGAGCCATGTCCCCCAGGCTAACGGGCCCTCGAAGAGGCCGTCCTCCCGGTGAGCGGTCGCTGAACGGGCGAAAACGGCCGGTTCGACGGAAGATGTACAGATGGGATCGAAGGACGGCACCGTGAACCGTGGACGCGAGCCGCGCAGACTCCGTGCTGTTCCGAGCGCGCAAATCGACCCGCAGTTCGCGACTCTGCACGGTTACAAGCGCGCATTTCGTATGGCAGGGAGCGGTCCGGCCGTCTTGTTGCTGCACGGAATCGGTGACAACTCGCTCGCCTGGGAGCCGGTGTTCGAGCAGCTGAGCGAGAAATACACGGTGATAGCTCCCGATCTCCTGGGTCATGGACTGTCTGACCGGCCCCGAGCCGACTACTCGGTCTCGGCATTCGCGAACGGGATGCGTGATCTGCTCACGTACCTCGATATCGAACGCGTCACCGTGGTCGGACACTCGCTGGGCGGGGGCGTGGCCGGCCAATTCGCCTATCAATACCCCGAGATGGTGGAACGGCTGGTTCTCATCGGCACCGGTGGCGTCACCAAGGGTGTCAACCCAGCTCTCCGAGCGCTGTCGCTGCCCCTCGCCGAACTCGCCTTGGGCGTGATCTCTGTACCCGGAGTGTTCCCGACCTTCTCGACGGTTGCCCGGATGATGCAGAACCTGTTGCCCATGGCGATGTTCCGCGACAACACCGAGGTGGTCCGTGTTCTCGAGCGCATGCCGGAGAAGGGTTCGGCCGAGGTGTTCGCGCGGACTCTACGATCGGCTGTCGACTGGCGCGGCCAAGTGGTCACCATGCTCGACCGCTGTTACCTCAGCGCTGCCATCCCGACTTTGATCGTGTGGGGGTCCGACGACCAGGTGATCCCGGTGGGCCACGCCCATATGCTGCACAGTGCGATGCCGGACTCGCAGCTCGAGATATTCGAGAAGTCAGGCCATTTTCCGTTCCGCGACGAGCCCGACCGGTTCGTCGATCTCTTCCTCCGATTCGTCTCTGCCACAAAGCCTGCGTCGATTACTCGCAACGACGTGAAAGTGGCGCTGCGACAAGGTCCCCCGCCCAGGCCGCTGACGGGTGATCCTCATACACGAGTCGCAGTCCTCGAGGCGATAGACAGCGACGAACGGAGCGCGACGTAGAACTGCCGCCGACCGTCGTCCGCGGGCATCGTTCGGATCGACTCGGATCACCGGGACAAGCATTCACCCGTCGGTGGATCTGGCATGGTTTACGCCATGAACCAACCAGTGATGCTGCTAGACGGTGCGAGTCTGTGGTTCCGGGCTTTTCACGCTCTGCCGGAGAAGATGACCGCTCCTGACGGACGTCCGGTCAACGCCGTCCGCGGATTCCTCGACATGATCGCCGCCCTGGTCACCCGAGAGCATCCCCATCGATTGGTTGTGTGTCTGGACCTCTCGTGGCGACCCACATTTCGCACGGACCTCATCCCGTCGTACAAGGCGCACCGTGTCGCCGACGCCGCGGGAGACGGATCGGAAGAGGTGCCCGACACACTGACACCCCAAGTCGACATGATCATGAACGTTCTCGCGGCAGCCGGGATCTCGACCGCCGGGGCAGAAGGCTGCGAGGCCGATGACGTGATCGGGACCCTTGCCCACACCGAAGCCGTAGACCCGGTGGTGGTGGTCAGTGGAGACCGAGACCTCCTACAAGTGGTGGCAGACGACCCGGTTCCGGTCCGGGTTCTGTATGTGGGACGCGGGCTCGCGAAGGCCGAGATGTACGGGCCTGCCGAAGTCGCCGAACGATATGACGTGCCGACTTCCGATCCGGGTTCGGCGTATGCCGAGATGGCGATCCTCCGGGGCGACCCATCCGACGGACTGCCCGGGGTGGCCGGAATCGGGGAGAAAACGGCGTCAAAACTGTTGCAGGCGTTCGGGACTCTGGACGAACTGGAGCGTGTCGCTACCACGACCGCCGACAAGCGGATCTCCGCCCGCCAACGCACATCCCTCAAAGCTGCCGCCGACTATTTAAGCGCCGCTCGCACGGTGGTGTTCGTCCGAACCGACGCAGAGATAATCAGCAGCGGGGACGACCGGTTGCCCAGCGAGCCGGCAGATCCGGCTGCGCTGGCCGATCTGATCGAAGAACTCGGCATCGGCTCCGCGGTCTCCCGACTCGGGAAAGCGCTGGGTTGGCAGTTCCCCTGATCAGTAACAACAGGCGAGCGACCGCAGGCATCAGCCGGCGGTCGGCTGACCCACCTCGTACTTGCCGTCATCGTCGAGGAACGTGATCTTGACCTGTTGATTGGCGCCGCTCACCGTCACCGTGCAGGTGAAGCTGTCGCCCTTCTTGATCTCTTTGTCCTTCGGACACTTGACGTTTTCGACGCCCTCTGCCTGATAGTCGTTCTCCAGAACGGTTTTGACACCCTCCTGGGCCGCCTCCTGGCTGAGTACCTTCGTGACGGCGAATCCGGGTGCGAGGAACGCTGTGACGGCCAAGATCACTGCGAGCAACGCCACCACGGACGCCCCGATGATGAGGGGCAGCTTCTTTCCCGACTTCGGCTGAGCCATCGCCGAGAACTGGTCCGAGCCGCCGGGTCCCGGCTGTCCGTACTGCCCGGGCTGCCCGTACGGACCGGATTGTCCGTACTGGCCCTGAGGCTGGCCGTAACCGGGTTGCTGACCTTGAGGCTGGCCGTAATTGCCCGGCTGTCCCTGCGGCTGGCCGTAGTGGCCGCCCTGCTGCGGGTAGTTGGGCGGCTGATACTGGCCCGGCCCCTGCTGACCCGGGTTCTGCTGAGGCGGGTACTGCTGCTGCGGTTGCTGACCCCACCCCTGCCCCGGTGGCGGGCCCTGTGTCGGTTGACCCCACGGGCCCGGTTGCTGACCCTGCTGCCACTGTTCAGGCGATCCGGGGTTATTGGGGTCGTTGGGCCCGCTCATGTGTTCCCTCCGCTTGTCCGCACCGTGGAAACTCGCGGTGCCAGAATTACCGACCCCGAACATACCGCACACCCATCGAACGGTTCAGCAGACGCGACCGGCAAACGCAGAGGTAGACCGGCCGGAGCGTACGGTTCAGCCGAGTTCGACGGCCACCACGCCTTTTCGGATGCTGGCAATGGCCGCAGAAGCGGAACGGGTCAGACGCGACTGCCCGGATGTCTGCAGGCTTGCGGCGGTTCTGATCTGTTCGAGCAGGTCGATGACCTGGCGGCTCCATCGGACGAAATCACCGGCCGGAAGTGAAGTGCCGCGCTCCCCGGCCGCCGCGAGCACCTCGGTGAGGCCTCGCCCCGATGCCCACAGATAAATTGCCGTGGCGAACCCGGCGTCCGGCTCCCGGGTGGGTTCCACGAGATGCTTCATCTCCAGGCGGGTCAGGTCGTGCCAGGCCGAGTGGGTCCGATGCAGTGCGTCGCGCACGCTGACCACTCCGGTCACGAGTTCGGCGCCACCGTACGAGTCGCGCCGGGATTCGTAGACCACCGACGATGCGACAGCCGCGAGTTCGGACGGACCCAGGTCATCCCACAACCCATCTCTGATGCTCTGACAGATCAGCAGGTCGCTTTCGCTGTACACGCGGCTCAGGGTGTCGCCTGCCGACGTGATGTTCAGCTCGCCCTCCGACTCCGCCTTCTCGAGGTACCCCAATTCGATGAGCACCGCCACGATGCGGTTGAAGTTGATCGACAACGTCGAGGTCCGCTGGGCAACCGACTCTTCGAGCGCCGAGATCTCACGCGCAACCCGGTTTCGTCGTTCGGCCAACCGAAAGAGTTCGTCGTCTTGAGGTATCTGATGTGCGGGGTGATTGCGCAGTTCGCTCCGTAAACGACTCAATTCACGATCATCTGCCGCGCGGGCGCGCTTCGCCTGTTTACCGCGGGGCATGTCGATGCCCGACGACCGCAACGCGGACGCGAGGTCTCGTCGACCGCGCCCCGTACGCCTGTCGATCTGCTTGGCGAGCCGCATGTTGCCGAGCACCTGGGGCGGGTTCAGGAAGTCGCGGGGACCGACCCTGCCACACCAGGCGTCCTCGCAGATCACAAGCGGCTTGGGATCGCGAATGTCTGTCGCCGGTTCGAGAACCACCGCGAGCCCTCGGTGCCGGCCACCGTGCAGGCCGATGACCTGACCACGCTTGAGTGCGGACAGATCTTCGACCGTGCTCTGTTGCGAGGCCATCCGTGACTCGAACTTGAGCGAGCGCTCTCGCGACCGGATCTGCTCGCGCAACCTGGTGTAACCCAGGAACCCGTCGATGCCTTCGTCGAGGCCGCGGCCCTCGGCGCGGCCTTCCAGTTCGACCTCGATCTTGCGCAGTTGACGGCGCGCGGTGTCGATCTGCCGGGCCTGACCGACCACCGACTTGTCCGCCTGGAACTGTGCGAACGATCGATCCAACAGATTTCGTGCACCGGCCAAGCCCAGCCGCCCGATCAGGTTGACGGCCATGTTGTATTCAGGCGCAAAAGAACTGCGCAACGGGAACGTGCGGGCACCAGCCAGGCCTGCGACGCGCGTCGGTTCGAGATCGTCGGTCCACACGACCACTGCGTGGCCCTCGATGTCGATCCCTCGACGCCCCGCTCGACCGGTCAGCTGGGTGTACTCCCCCGGCGTCAGGTCGACGTGCGCCTCGCCGTTGAACTTGATCAACCGTTCCAAGACGACCGATCGTGCCGGCATGTTGATGCCCAAAGCCAGTGTCTCGGTGGCGAACACGGCTTTGACGAGACCTTTGACGAACAATTCTTCGACGGCGTGCCGAAACGCGGGCAGCAGTCCGGCGTGGTGGGCGGCGAACCCTCGCGTGAGACCTTCGCGCCACGCGTGAACGCCGAGGATGTCCTGGTCCGCTGCCGAGAGTTCGGCGACGTATTTGTCGACGATGATGTCGACCTGCTTGGCCTGGTCGGGCTCGAGCAACCGGAGGCCCGAACGCAGGCACTGGCTCAGTGCACCCTCGCATCCTGCTCGCGAGAAGATGAAACTGATTGCGGGCAGCAGACCTTCACGATCGAGACGCGCGATGAGGTCGGGTCGGGAAACCGGTCTCGGAACGCCCCCGCGGCGCCCCTCACCACGTTGAGGTCCGCGCCGACCGCGTCCGCGTGGGGGAAAGTCGTCGTCGCGGCGCGCCGCGAGTTCGCGGTGCCGGATGTAGCGGGTGAGTTCAGGATTGACCGCCGGCTTCTTGTTCGGTGCAGCGGCATCACGGTGATCGAACAGGTCGAAGAGTCGGTTGCCGACCAGCATGTGCTGACTGAGCGGCACGGGCCGATGTTCGTCGACGATCACCGTGGTGTCCCCACGGACGGTCTGGATCCACGCACCGAACTCTTCGGCGTTGCTGACCGTCGCCGACAGGCTCACCACGCGAACCGAGGGAGCGAGATGCAGGATGACCTCCTCCCAGACCGCGCCACGAAAGCGGTCGGCCAAGAAGTGGACCTCATCCATCACCACATGCGAAAGACGGTCGAGCGCGGGCGAATTGGCGTAGATCATGTTCCGCAACACCTCGGTGGTCATGACCACCACGGGTGCCGAGGAATTGATCGACGAATCGCCGGTGAGCAGACCGATGGACTCCGCACCGTGTGCCCGGACCAGATCCGCATACTTCTGGTTGCTCAGCGCCTTGATGGGGGTGGTGTAGAAGCACTTGGTGCCGGCGGCCAGGGCGAGATGCACGGCGAACTCGCCGACGATCGTCTTACCTGCGCCGGTGGGCGCGCACACCAGGACGCCATGTCCGTTGGCGAGCGCCGAGCAGGCATCACGCTGGAACGGATCGAGGGCAAATGGCTGACGCCCCGCAAACGTGTCCAGCTCGAGTTGCGCCTCAGAGAGTGTCATCGAAGTGATCGGCTCCGCTCATCGAAGGGGCCGTCGACACCGGCGCGGGGCGCTCGACCGGGCCGGAAGCGGGTACTGATCCCGTCGGGCCGCCGATCGGCGAGGCCTCGTCATCACTGACGTCTCCCCATTCGGCTTCCTGACGTTTGGCCTTGCGGTAGTCGTGGAGATGCGCGATCTGGATGGCCATCTCGAGCAGGATCGTCAACGCACCCGCCAGGGCGAGCATCGTGAACGGATCAGAGCCCGGTGTGAAGAACGCGGCGAACACGAACATGCCGAAGATCAGTCCGCGACGCCAGGCCTTGAGTCGCTCGTAGCTGAGCACGCCGATCATGTTCAGGGCCACGATCAACAACGGCAGTTCAAAACTCACCCCGAAGATGATCAGCAGATGCAGCAGGAAGTTGAAGTACTGGTCGCCGGCGAGCGCCGTGATCTGCACGTTGTCACCGATGGTCAGCAGGACCTCGAAAGCCTTGGTCATCACCAGGTAGGCAAGCACGGTTCCGGCGAGGAACAGCAGGGCCGCGCAGCTGACGAACGAGACCGCGTACTTGCGTTCCTTGTCGTGCATGCCTGGGGTGATGAACTCCCACAGTTGGTAGAACCAGATCGGGCACGCCATCACGAACCCGGCGGTCAACGCCACCTTCAATCGCAGCATGAACTGGTCGAACGGGCCGGTCGCGAGAAGACGGCAGGCATCGTCGCCGGTGAGGTTGGCGCGTGACGATTCCGGCAAATTGCAATAGGGCTCACGCAGGAGATCGCCGAGGGAGTCGATACCCAGGAAGCCATGGGAGTACCACACGAAACCGAGGATCGTGGTGAGTGCTATCGCGGCCACCGAGATCAGCAGCCGGGTCCGCAATTCACGCAGGTGGTCCACCAACGACATCGTTCCGTCGGGGTTCACCTTGCGCTTGCGGCGCCGAGGGTCAAGAGGAATGCGCACGGTGTGAACTATTCAGGTCAGTGAGAGGTGCGCCGAACAGAAAGCGACCTCTCCGGTCCGCAGTGTGGTCCATGAAGAGGTCGTCGTCCTGTGCCGGCCGTACGGCGGTGGAAACGCTCAGGCAGATCTGCGTTCGGATTCGGTGCTGGTGGCCGAAGCGGCGTCCGTTCCCGTGGTGATCTGTCGTGGGTCCGGCGTCGCAGCGGTCGTCGGGGGTGTCTCCGTGTCCGACTTGCCGTCGTTCTGCATCTCCTTGACCTCGCTCTTGAAGATGCGCATCGACCTGCCCAGTCCGCGCGCGGCGTCAGGAAGCTTCTTTGATCCGAAAAGGATCAGAAAAACGACCACCACCAGGATGATGTGCCAAGGCTGTAATGCGTTCATGGTGCGGTTACCTCTCCCAATCGAGTATGTCTGCGATGCTACCCGGAAACCGGGCAGTCGACGTGTGAGTGCCGACGCTCGGCGGTTGCTCAGCTGTACATCGCCAGCGTTGCAGCTGCCCTGGCCTGGATGTCCGCGGCCATCTCGTCGGCATTGAGCACCTTGATCTTGCCACCGAAACCGAGAACGAACCGGGTGAGCCATTCGGCTGACCCGTACGTCATCGTTGCCAGCACCGGCTGATCCGAACCGGCGATCCCGTCAGGATCGACCGGCTCGATGAGGTAATAGTCGAGAACCCAGACCACCTCCGGATCGATCTCGATCACCGCCTGCGGCAACGTGGGGTCGGATTCAAAGAGCGCAAGCGTCTGGTCCGACTCGGCGTTCGCCGGTGGTCGTGCCACTTCATCGAGTACCGATGCCTCGTCGATCCGGTCGAAACGGAACAACCGGATACCGCCGCTCGAACGGCACCAGCCCTCCAGGTATCCGCGACCGTCCACCGCCTGGATACGGATGGGGTCGACGACCCGCTCGGTGACCTCGTCGCGAGATGCGGAGTAGTACCGCAGCCGAACCGCATGACGCTGACGTACTGCATCCCGCACGGCGATCACCGCAGGTGACTCGGCAGGATCGGAGTCAGAGGTCGGTGTCTCGGTGACGGCTTCCCCTATCGGGGTGCCCATCGCGTTCTCGATCTTGGCGATCGCCCGCCGCGCAGCAGCAGCATCCACCACCCCCGATGCGTCGATCAGCGAGCGCAGGGCCACCAGCAGTGGTGCGGCTTCGGCGGCGGTGAGCTTGAGCGGTCGGTCGATGCCCGCGGAGAAGGTCACCTCGACGCTGTCCTCGGTGAACGACAGATCGATGAGGTCGCCGGGCGAGTACCCCGGCAGTCCGCACATCCACAGTTGATTGAGGTCGTCCATCACCTGCTTCGGCGTCGTACCGAGGTCGCGAGCCGCTTCCGCAGCGCTGACCCCAGGGTTTGCCAAGAAGTACGGCACCATCACGAGCAGGCGGGTGAGCCGGCTGGTCCCCGAGCTCATGAGCTCACTCCCGCAAGGCTTTTCAGACCGTCGACCACGGTGTTGCGTAGTTCGGGGGGATCGATCACCACCGCGTCGGTTTCCGCTGCGAGAACCTGGCGGGTCAATCCGTCCACCGACCTCATCTCGATCTGGAGGACGGACCCCTGTCGGCCGTTGTGATCGCCGGGCTCCTCGCCTTTGGCCATCCGCCGCAGCCCGGCGGCTCGCTCCGCGGCGACCCACACGTGGGCCGTGACCGCAGGACCCGAACGGTCGACGGCCGCGCCCACGATGGCTCGCAGATCCACATCTCCGGGCCGTGCGAAGTCGCCGGGTTTACCGAACGGGGAGACCGTTGCGATACGGGTCAACCGGAACGTGCGGGTCTGTCCGCGGTCGCGGTCGTGGCCCACGAGATACCACCGACCCTGATGGGTGACCACTCCCCACGGTTCGACCGTGCGGGTGACGTAGGGCGCGGTACGCGATGAGCGATGTTCGAACCGCACCGGCCGGCTCTCCTCGAGAGCGGCCAGCAACGTTCCGAGGACTTCTGGCGACCCGATCCCACGAGGGGCACTCGAGTGAATTGCGGTGGCACCGGCGTCGAACGCGGATTCGGAATCCATCTGCACACCTGCGGCCCGCAACTTCATCAGCGCGCTGTTGCTGGTGGCCGCCAATTCCGGGGTGTCCCACAGTGCGGCGGCCAGCGCAACAGCGGCGGCCTCATCGGTGTCGAGGTCGATGTCGGGTAGCTCGTAGGATTCGCGGTTGATTCGGTACCCGTCGACCGGCGAGAACCCAGAACTACGTCCCGTCTCCAGCGGGATGCCGAGATCACGCAACTCGGTCTTGTCCCGCTCGAACATCCGATTGAATGCCTCGTCGGATTTGGAGTCCTGGTATCCGGCGACACTACTGCGGATCTGGTCGGCCGAGAGGTATTGCCGGGTGGCCAGCAGACAGATGACCAGGTTCATCAATCGTTCAACCTTATTGATCGCCACCCGGACAGCTTAGTGTCGGCCTCGCTACATGGAGGCAATCAGGCGATCGACGCGCTCATCGACATTGCGGAACGGGTCCTTGCAGAGCACCGTCCGCTGCGCTTGGTCGTTCAGTTTCAGATGCACCCAGTCGACGGTGAAGTCGCGGCCGGCCTTCTGCGCGGCCGCGATGAAGTCGCCACGAAGCTTGGCACGCGTGGTCTGGGGCGGGGTGTCCACCGCCGCGGCGATGGCCTCGTCGGTGGTGACGCGCGCGGCCAGGCCCTTGCGCTGAAGCAGATCGAAGACGCCGCGACCTCGTTTGATGTCGTGGTACGCCAGGTCCAGCTGCGAGATCTTGGGATCGGACAGATCCATCGAGTAGCGGTCCTGGTAGCGCTGGAACAGCTTGCGCTTGATGACCCAGTCGACCTCGGTGTCCACCTTGGCGTAGTCCTGCTGCTCCACCGCGTCGAGCATCCGGCCCCACAGATCGACGACCTGGGTCATCTGCTGATCTGGCTTACGGGTGCGCAGGTGCTCGACGGCTCTCGCGTGGTACTCCCGCTGGATGTCGAGGGCACTGGCCTGGCGGCCGCCGGCCAGGCGAACCGGGCGACGTCCCGTGAGGTCGTGGGATACCTCGCGAATCGCCCGAATCGGGTTGTCCAAGGCGAAGTCACGGAAGGCGACGCCGGCCTCGATCATCTCGAGGACCAGAGCCGCCGACCCCACTTTGAGCATCGTGGTGGTCTCGGCCATGTTCGAATCGCCGACGATCACGTGCAGTCGGCGATACTTCTCGGCGTCGGCGTGCGGTTCGTCGCGGGTGTTGATGATCGGCCGGCTGCGGGTGGTGGCCGATGACACGCCCTCCCAGATGTGCTCGGCGCGCTGCGACAGACAAAATGTGGCCGCCTTGGGCGTTTGCAAGACTTTGCCTGCGCCGCAGATCAATTGCCGGGTGACCAGGAACGGGAGCAGGACGTCCGAGATCTTCGAGAACTCACCGGCACGCACCACCAGATAATTCTCGTGGCAACCGTACGAGTTGCCTGCGGAGTCGGTGTTGTTCTTGAACAGGTAGATGTCCCCACCGATACCCTCGTCAGCCAATCGGCGTTCGGCGTCGATGAGCAGATCTTCGAGTACGAGCTCGCCCGCACGGTCGTGCTCGATCAGTTGTTGCAGGTTGTCGCACTCGGCAGTGGCGTACTCGGGGTGCGAACCGACGTCGAGGTAGAGCCGTGCCCCGTTCTGCAGGAACACGTTCGATGAACGGCCCCACGACACCACCCGGCGGAACAGATACCGAGCGACTTCATCGGGACTGAGCCGGCGGTGCCCATGAAAAGTACATGTGACACCGAATTCGGTTTCGATACCCATAATTCGTCGCTGCACGATTTCAACCCTACCGCCGAGTGTCCGAGTGGGTACGGATTCAGCTTTCGGTTCCATTGGAGCCACCGGCACCGGTCGCGCCGTCGGCGCCATCGGAGTCGGTGGAAGGACGTTCTGGCAACAGGTCCACCAAGGCGGTTCCGGTCAGCCGTCGGAACGCTCGTCGAGGCCGTCCGTGATCCAGAATTGCCACCTCGAGGTCGCCCGGTTCGAGCTTGCGCGGTTCGGCGGCGACTGAGGTGCTCGAGCCCGATCCGGTGCTCGAACCGTTGGGCGCAGGCGGGGTTTCGAGCGCCTTGATCGCCGAGGCCAACGCGCCTCGTAGATCGGCGTTCCCGTCGTAGGCGTCCTTCATGGACGCCGAGATCGCCTCGGTGGCGCCACCCATGACCAGGAACCGCGTCTCGTCGACGATGGAGCCGTCATAGGTGATCCGGTACAGCTGGGACGGGCCCGGCTTTCCGGGCCGGCTCACCTCGGCCACACACAGCTCGACCTCAAACGGTTTCGGCTGCTCGGTGAACACCGAACCGAGTGTGTTGGCGTAGGCGTTGGCGAGCGACAACCCACTCACGTCGGCACGGTCGTAGTTGTAGCCGCGCATATCGGCGTGCTGGATACCGGCCTTGCGCAGGCTCTCGAACTCGTTGTACTTGCCGACCGCGGCAAACCCGATCCGGTCATAGATCTCGCTGACCTTGCGCAGCGTGTTGGAGGGGTTCTCGGCGACGAAGAGCACTCCGTCGGCGTAGGTCAAAGCGATGACGCTGCGGCCCCGGGCAATACCCTTGCGTGCCAGCTCTGACCGGTCACGCATGATCTGTTCGGCGCTGGCGTAATACGGGAACGTCATGACTGCGTCCCTTCGACGGCGGAGCGACGGGTGATCACCGATCGGGCCGCCTCTTCGATCTGGGCGGCGGACACCTCAGCTGCACCTTCGGCGGTCACCACCGCGGCAGTCGGGTACAGCCCCCGGACCATGTCGGGACCACCGGTGGCGGAGTCGTCGTCGGCCGCGTCGTACAGCGATTCGACAGCGATCTCGAGAGCTTGGGAGGCGGTCAGGTCATGCCGATACAGCTTCTTGATGGCCGACTTCGCGAATACCGAGCCCGACCCGATCGCCTGGAACCCGCCGTGTTCCTCGTGGCGGTCCCCGGCGACGTCGAACGAGAAGATGCGACCCGGCCGCTGTGGGTCGATCGCATCGGAGTCGTAACCGACGAGCAGAGGGATGGCTGCGAGTCCGGCCATGGCCGCCTGGAGGTTGGAGCGGACCATCGAGGCAAGTCGATTGACCTTGCCGTCGAGGGTGAGCGAGACGCCCTCGATCTTCTCGTAGTGCTCGAGTTCGACGGCGAAGAGCCGGATCATCTCCACGGCGACACCCGCTGTGCCGGCGATGCCTGCCGCCGAGTAGTCGTCGGTGATGAATACCTTGCGCATGTCGCGACTGGCGATCATGTTGCCCGCGGTGGCTCGGCGGTCGCCGGCCAACACCACGCCACCCGGATACGCGATGGCGACGATGGTGGTTCCGTGCGGGATGTTCGCAGTTACCCCCTCGGGAAACCGGTTGACCGGCAACAGGTCTGGCGCGTGGTTACGCAGGTAGTCGGAGAACGACGAGATGTCCTGACCAAGTGACTGGATTCGATCGGTCACTGGCCGCCCTTCTGGACATAGGCGCGCACAAAGTCTTCGGCGTTCTCCTCGAGCACGTCATCGATCTCGTCGAGCAGGTCGTCGGTGTCGTCGGCCAGCTTCTCGCGACGCTCTTGACCCGCGCCCGAATCCGAACCGGCATCGTTGTCGTCGTCGTTACCGCCTGAACGCTTGGTTTGCTCCTGCGCCATCGCTGCCTCCTTCAGAACACGGCCCCGCCGGGGCCGTCCGTATATTCACACTACCGTTCAAAGCCGACACCGCTCGGGATATACGAGTCGTGCCAGATCCTCAATTCGTGAGCTGCTCCACGAGTTCGGCGGCCGAGTTCACCGAATCGAGCAGTTCCCCGACGTGCGCGCGGCTGCCTCGTAGCGGCTCCAGGGTCGGGATACGGACCAGGGACTCGCCGCCCAGATCGAAGATGACCGAATCCCAGCTGGCGGCGGCTATGTCGGCTCCGAACCGCCTGAGACATTCGCCGCGGAAGTACGCGCGGGTGTTCTCGGGTGGATTGCCGACGGCGTCCATCACCTGTTGCTCGGTGGTCAGCCGCTTCATCGAACCGCGCGCCACTAGTCGGTTGTAGAGGCCTTTGTCGAGACGGACGTCGGAGTACTGCAGATCGACCAGCTGCAACCGGGGTGCCGACCAGGCCAGACCCTCACGGTTGCGGAAACCCTCCAGCAGGCGCAGTTTCGCCGGCCAATCGAGCAGGTTTGCGCACTCCATCGGATCGCGTTCGAGCTTGTCCAGGACGTCGGCCCACGTGTCGAGAACGTCCTTGGCCCTGAGGTCATCGCTGTTGTTTTTGTCGTGGAAGGCGACACAGCGCTCGTGATAGATCCGCTGGATCGCCAGCGCGGTCATCTCTCGCCCATCGGCCAGCGCAACGGTGGTCTGCAGCGTTGGGTCGTGGCTGATGACGTGTACGGCGTGGACGGGGCGGGCCAGTTCGAGGTCACTCAATTCGACACCGGCCTCGATCAGATCCAGCACGAGTGAGGCAGTGCCCACCTTGAGGTACGTCGCGGTCTCGGCCAGGTTCGCGTCGCCGATGATGACGTGCAGCCGGCGATAACGCTCAGGGTCGGCGTGTGGCTCGTCGCGGGTGTTGATGATGCCGCGCTTGAGGGTCGTTTCCAGACCCACCTCGACCTCGATGTAGTCGGCGCGCTGGCTCAGCTGGAACCCGGCATCGTCACCGGACTGGCCGATACCGACGCGGCCGGATCCGGTGATCACCTGCCGGGAGGCGAAGAACGGGGTGAGTCCGGTGATCACCGAGGTGAACGGCGTGGACCGGGCCATCAGGTAGTTCTCATGGGTGCCGTAAGAGGCACCCTTTCCGTCGATGTTGTTCTTGTAGAGCTGTAGTCTCGGCGCCCCTGGAACGCTGGCGACATGCCGCGCGGCCGCTTCCATCACGCGCTCCCCCGCCTTGTCCCAGATAACGGCGTCGAGTGGGTCGGTCACCTCGGGCGCCGAGTACTCCGGATGGGCGTGGTCGACGTAGAGCCGGGCGCCGTTGGTCAAGATCATGTTCGCCGCGCCGACCTCGTCGCGTCGATGATGGGTGCCGGGCCCGAACTGCGACCGAGGTCGAAGCCGCGTGCATCGCGCAGCGGCGACTCCACCTCGTAGTCCCAGCGAGTGCGCTTGGCGCGGGGCACCCCGGCGGCCGCTGCATAGGCGAGGACCGCCTGCGTCGACGTCATGATCGGGTTGGCACCGGGATCGTTCGGAGCCGAGATTCCGTACTCGACTTCGGTTCCGATAATTCGCTGCATTCCCCGAGCGTAGCCGGGGGTCGCCGGGCCCATACCGAGCGCTCCCGTCGAATTGTCCGGCCGTCTGATGACGAGCTGGTGTACACAAGTTCTCGGGGGTCGCGAACCCGCTGTCGCGTGGGTAGGGTTTGCTCGGTGAAAGCACTGCGCCACTTCACCGTCCGCGCCCACCTCCCAGAGCCCCTTTCAGCCCTCGCCGAATTGTCGACCAATCTTCGTTGGTCGTGGCACCCGGCCACCCAAGATCTGTTCGCATCGATCGATGCGGATCTGTGGGCGACCGGGCAAAGATCCCGTGCGGCTGCTCGCCGATGTCGGACCGCAGCGGCTGTCCGCACTTGCCGCCGACGACGGCTTTCTTCGTCGCCTCGACGAGTTGGCGTCCGATCTGCAGAACTATCTGAACCGACCGCGCTGGTTCCAGGAGCAGGTGGCCTCGGGCAATCGCTTCCCCCGCTCGATCGCCTACTTCTCGATGGAGTTCGGTGTGTCGGAAGTGCTGCCGATCTACTCCGGTGGTCTCGGCATCCTCGCGGGCGACCACCTCAAAGCCGCCTCTGACCTGGGCTTGCCGCTGATCGGGGTAGGACTGCTCTACCGCTACGGATATTTCCGTCAGTCGCTGACGTCGGACGGATGGCAGACCGAGCGCTACCCGAATCTCGATCCCCAAGGCCTACCTGTGCGAGCGGTGCTCGACGCCGAGGGCAATCCGGTGACAGTGCGGGTTCTGATGCCCGACAACCGCGTGTTGCACGCCAAGGTCTGGATTGCCGACGTGGGTCGAATCCCCCTACTGCTCCTGGATTCCGACATCCCCGACAACGACACAGATCTCCGGATGATCACCGACCGGCTCTACGGAGGCGATCAGGAACACCGGATCAACCAGGAGATCCTCGCCGGTGTCGGTGGAGTGCGCGCGGTACGGGAGTACACCCGGATCAACGCCCTGCCCGACCCCGACGTCTTCCACATGAACGAGGGGCACGCGGGTTTCCTGGGCGCCGAGCGGATTCGCGAGCTGGTGAGTCCGGCCGGCGCCGGGCTCGACTTCGACACGGCCCTCACCGCGGTGCGGGCATCGACCGTGTTCACCACGCACACACCGGTTCCGGCCGGAATCGACCGGTTCCCGATCGACATGGTGCGCCGCTACTTCGGCGACGACGGCGGGCAGTCGACGTTGCTGCCCGGGATCGAACTGGCGAGGATCCTCGAACTCGGCCGGGAGAAGGACCCGACCGTGTTCAACATGGCGCACATGGGTTTACGGCTGGGCCAGCGCACCAACGGTGTGTCCAAACTCCACGGGGCGGTCAGTCGCGAGATGTTCGGTCCACTGTGGCCAGGCTTCGACGCGGCCCAGGTACCCATCGGATCGGTGACCAACGGAGTGCACGCACCCACGTGGTCGTCGCGGCGTTGGGCGGAATTGGCCACTGACGGTGAGTCAGGCGGTCTCACCGAGACCGACGCGCTTACCGCGATGAAAGATGCTCCGGCAGAGCAGATCTGGAAGACCAGAAATGAACTGCGCACCGAGTTGATCGCCGAGGTCCGCAGGCGCCTGCGCAAGTCGGGCCTCGAGCGCGGCTACTCGGCCGCCGAGCTGGGCTGGACTGCCGGCGTGTTCTCCGCTCGAGTGCTGACCATCGGTTTCGCGCGACGGGCGGCGACATACAAGCGGCTCACCCTGATGCTGCGCGACACCGATCGCCTCAAAGCGCTGTTGCTCGACAAAGAGCGTCCGGTGCAACTCGTGGTGGCGGGCAAGGCCCATCCGGCCGACGAGGGCGGCAAGGCACTCATCCAGAAGATCGTTCGCTTCGCCGACGCCAACGATGTGCGGCACCGGATCGTGTTCCTGCCTGACTACGACATGTCGATGGCTCGATACCTGTACGGCGGATGCGATGTGTGGCTGAACAATCCGCTCCGGCCGATGGAAGCGTGCGGTACCTCTGGCATGAAGTCGGCACTCAACGGTGGGTTGAACCTGTCCATCCTCGACGGATGGTGGGATGAGATGTCCGACAACGAGAACGGATGGGCCATCCCGACAGCGGACGGCGTTACAGACGAAGTCCGGCGCGACGATCTCGAGGCAGCCGCACTGTACGAGTTGCTCGAGAACGTGGTGGTGCCCAAGTTCTATGACGTGGGGCCAGACGGGGTCCCCACCCGCTGGGTGGAGATGGTTCGCCACACGTTGCATACCCTCGGGCCACAGGTCCTGGCCTCGCGAATGGTCCGCGACTACGCCGAGCAGTTCTACGCGCCGGCGGCCATCTCTGGCCACGCGGTGTCGGACAACGACTTCGCCGGAGCCCGCGAACTGTCCGGATTCCGTGCGCAGGTGGACGAGGCCTGGCCTTCGGTGAGGGTGCGCCACGTCGACACAGCCGGTTTGCCCGACACTCCCCTGCTCGGCTCGACCATGACGATCAGCGCTCATGTCGACCTCGCCGGTCTGAGTCCGGAACAGGTGCTGGTACAGGCCGTGGTGGGTCGGGTCGATGAGGAGGAGAACTTGTCGCAGGTCGTCACCACGACGATGTCGGTGAGCTCCGGTGGCAATCTGTCCGACGATTCGACGATCTTTGAGGTCGCCGTACCGCTTCCGATGACCGGACCGGTGGGATACACCGTGCGAGTGATGCCCACCCATCCCTTGCTGACCAACACTGCCGAACTCGCGAAGGTCGCCTTCGCCAATTAGGCCGCAAGGCCGCCGTCGGCCGGAGAGGCTACTTCTTCAAGACAGAGACTTCTTCTTCAAGACCAGGCGGCGGTAGGTGAACCAGGCGAGGATCAACGCGATCACCGTCATCGCGCCATAGGCGAGGGCGGCGTTGGCAACCGTCTGGTCCCAGATGGTCTCTTTTTGTGTGGACGGCGAGGACGGTGAGACAGCGCGCAGGTCAACGGCATTCGCGGCAGCGACGTACCCCCACCGGGCCGGGAAGATCCACGACAACTGCTCGAGGCCGACCCGCCCGGCGAGAGGGAACAACCCGCCGCAGAAGACGAGTTGCACCATCACGACCACCACGAGTGGTGGCATCGTCTGTTCACTCGACCGGACCGCCGCCGAGATGGCGAGTCCGATCAGTGTGCTGACGCATCCCAAGAAGGCGATGGCGACGAACAATTCGAGGGCACCGGCGGTGAACAGGCCAGGCCCCGGAGTTCCCTTGCCCGCGTACGTGATTGCGACCATCACCGCACACTGCAGCACGGAGACGGCAAAGAAGACCACGACTTTGGCCAACAGGTAGGCGCCGGGGCGAAGGCCCACTGCCCGTTCCCGGACAAAGATGGCCCGCTCCCCGACCAGGTCACGCACGGTCAGAGCCGCGCCCATGAAGCTCGCCCCGACCACCAGCACGACCAGGATCTGGACTGTCTCACCAAGACTCGTACTGCTGTTCACATCGAAGCCCGCGGTGCCTGGGATCACCAGCGACAGGAGCCCGAGCACGATCGGCAGCAGCGCCAAGAACACCAGGTAACCGGTGTCTGCCAGGATCAGCCGAACTTGTCGTCGCGAGACCGTCGACGTCTGGCGCGTGACACTGGTCTGGGGCGGGCGTATCGGCGACCCGACCCGCCGACTCGGTGGTCTGGCCGGCGGGCGTCGATTCCGGGCCCGATAGCGCTCGTGAGCGGCGTCCGGTTGCTCTGCGACGTACGCGAAGATCTCAGCCCAGTCCTCGGTGCCCATCGCCGGGCCGACTGCCCCAGGACTGCCGCAATAGGCGGTCTTGCCGCCCGGAGCGAGCAACAGCACTTGGTCACACATCGACAGGTACGTCAACGAGTGGGTCACCACGATCACGACACGTCCGGCGTCGGCCAGTCGGCGAAGAGTCGACATGACCTGACGGTCCAGCGCGGGGTCGAGCCCAGAGGTCGGCTCGTCGAGGATGAGCAGAGAGGGGCCGGTGAGCAACTCCATCGCCACCGACGCCCGTTTCCGTTGCCCGCCCGACAGCTTGTCCACCCTGGTGTCGAGGTGCTCGATGAGCTGCAGTTCGGCCAGTACGCCGTGAATGACGTTGTCGCGGTCGGCCGTGCTCATGTCCGGTGGCAATCTGAGTTCAGCTGCGTAGCGCAGCGCCTGTCGCAGGGTGAGCCGTCGATGCAGCACATCGTCCTGTGGCACCATTCCGATGCGCGTGCGCAGCGCCTCGTATTCGGCGTGCACACTGCGGCCTTCGAAGGTGACGGTTCCGGTGGACGGGTTCGCCCCGCCGGCGACTATCTTCGACACCGTCGACTTACCCGCCCCAGAAGGTCCGATGACGGCGGTGAGGCTCCCCGGCCCGGCCGCGAACTCGACTTCGTGGAGCAATTGTTTGCCGTCGATGTTCAGCCCGATCGCCTGCACGTGGAGACCGTCCGCGACCGCGGCCTGTGACTGTCCCCGGACAATCGTGCCGCCGTGGACCACGAAGTCGCTGTTCCCGATGGTGACCACGCTGCCCTCGGTGAGCAGCTGCCTGCTGATCCGCCGGCCGTCGACGTAGGTGCCGTTCACCGATCGGAGGTCCTCGATGACCAGGCCCTGCGGCGTCGCGGTCAATTGGGCATGGCGACGCGAAGCGAGAACGTCACTGACGACGATGTCGTTGTCCGGGGTGCGGCCGATACTCATTCGTGCCGAAGCCCCGATGTCGATGGCCTCTCGCCGCCCGGAGCCGGCCTGAGGGCTGATGTGGCCGTCCGGACTGATCTGGTAGACCGCCGACATGTTCTGATGCAGTGCCTGCAGGTGTGGCGCCGCTGAGGCCCCACTGAATCCTGGGGGTGCCGATCGCATGGGCGACGGATTCGCTCGAGGGGGTGGCTGGGCACCGCGGTGTGGAATCGGGGCCGACCGGTACTGGGCAGGCCCAGCATGTCCGCCGGAAGCCGGCTGCATCACCGCGATGTCGACCAGAGGCCCGGCCACGTTGTCGCCCACGCGAATTCGATGGTTGCCCGACAGCATCATGCCGGTGAGCCGCACGCCGTCCGCGTAGAAACCGTTGGTGCTGCCCACATCGACCATTCGCCAGGCGTCGCCCGCCCACTCGATGGCCAGATGGTGGCGCGAGACCATGGGGTGGACGATCGGTATGTCATTGTCCGGGGTGCGCCCGATGGTGAAGCGTCCGGCCTGTCTCAGGCGCTGCTCGGTGCCGTCTACCCAAATGCGGAGCGGCGTAGGCGATGCGTTCATTAACGCATCACTGTAGACGGCCCCGACCGCGTCGACGCGGTTCGTGCAGGCAAACGAGCATCCGCCGTCCGGAGACAGAAGAGCGGTGGAGACGAAGTCTCGACTTCGTCCCCACCGCTCCTGGCTCTGCGTGAGGTGCTACAGGTACTGACCGGTGTTGGTCTCGGTGTCGATCGCCCGGCTCGCACCCGAGCTCTTGCCCGTGACCAGTGTGCGGATGTAGACGATCCGCTCACCCTTCTTGCCCGAGATCCTCGCCCAGTCGTCGGGGTTGGTGGTGTTCGGCAGGTCTTCGTTCTCAGCGAACTCGTCGAGGATGGAATCGAACAAGTGCTGGATCCGAAGGCCTCCCTGGCCCGTCTCCAACTGCGACTTGATGGCGTACTTCTTGGCGCGGTCCACCACGTTCTGGATCATGGCCCCGGAGTTGAAGTCCTTGAAGTACATGATCTCTTTGTCGCCGTTGGCGTAGGTGACCTCCAGGAAGCGGTTGTCGTCACTCTCTGCGTACATTCTCTCGACGACACGCTCGATCATCGCCTTCACGCACGCCGCACGGTCCCCGCCGAACTCGTTGATGTCGTCGGGGTGCACGGGCAGTGTCGGGACCAGGTACTTGGAGAAGATGTCTATCGCCGATTCGGCATCGGGACGCTCGATCTTGATCTTCACATCGAGGCGACCCGGACGCAGGATGGCCGGATCGATCATGTCCTCGCGGTTGGAGGCACCGATGACGATGACGTTCTCGAGCCCCTCCACACCGTCGATCTCACTGAGCAGCTGAGGCACGACTGTGGTCTCGACATCAGAGGAGACGCCGGAACCGCGGGTACGGAAGATCGAGTCCATCTCGTCGAAGAAGACGATGACCGGGGTGCCCTCGGACGCCTTCTCGCGAGCCCGCTGAAAGATCAGGCGGATGTGGCGTTCGGTCTCGCCGACGAACTTGTTGAGAAGCTCGGGACCCTTGATGTTCAGGAAGTACGACTTCGCCTCTTTGGCATCATCACCACGCGCCAGCGCGATCTTCTTGGCCAGCGAGTTGGCAACAGCCTTGGCGATGAGGGTCTTGCCGCAACCGGGAGGGCCGTAGAGCAGCACGCCCTTCGGTGGCCGCAGCGAGTACTCGCGGAACAGGTCTTTGTGCAGGAACGGCAGTTCGACGGCGTCGCGGATCTGCTCGATCTGGCGGCCGAGCCCACCGATGTCCTCGTATCCGACATCGGGCACCTCTTCCAGAACCAGGTCCTCGACCTCGGCCTTGGGAACCCGCTCGAAAGCGAAGCCGGCTTTGGTGTCGATGAGCAGGGAGTCGCCGGGGCGCAGTTTGCGATTGCCCTCGACCTCCGAGAGCACACTCTCGCTCAGCGGTTCGGCCAGCCACACCACCCGTTCCTCGTCGGCATGTCCGACGACAAGCGCCCGCTGACCGTCCTCGAGGACCTCGCGCAGGGTGCTGATCTCACCCACCGAGTCGTAGGACCCGGCCTCGACGATCGTGAGGGCCTCGTTCAGACGCACGGTCTGGCCGCGACGAAGCGTGTCGAGATCGATGTTGGGAGAGCACGTCAGTCGCATCTTGCGGCCCGAGGTGAAGACGTCCACCGTCGAGTCCTCGAAGATCTCGAGGAGGACGCCGTAGCCACTGGGCGGTTGGCCGAGCCGATCCACCTCTTCGCGCAAGGCGATGAGCTGTGCCCGGGCCTCTTTGAGGGTCTCGAGCAGCTTGGCGTTGCGCGTCGTGAGCGTGTCGACACGTGCCTGCATGTCGTCGTCTCCGACTTTGCCGTACGAGCCGCCTCCCGGTGTGGGACCGGCCCCGGTGGCAGGGCGCGAAGACGATCCCCACTCGGCATCGGTCGCGGCCGAACCTTGTGGACCGCGACTCTGCCGAGGCTCGTCGTTGCTGGAATCCGTCATTTCTGACTCCTCTCCCCGAGTCGACTCTGCGCCACCACCACGTGGTGTTTTAGCGATCGACTCGTTACCCGAGGTTACCGGCGAATCGACCGGCTTGCCTCACGCCCCGCGGCACGTGGTGTTGTAGATGTGTTAATAGTGTGTCGCCGCAAGGTTTTCCGACGCTACACCAAGCAGGTCAGCCCTTGCTGGGACGCCGATGAGGCCTGGGCGGTGCGGTACCCTCCGCCAGGCGTCGGGTGGTCACCAGAAATGCGGTGTGACCTTGCATTTTGTGTCCGGGGCGGACGGCCAGACCGACCACGTTCCAGTCGCGTACCAGTGATTCCCAGGCGCGCGGTTCGGTCCAGCACTGTTGCTCACGGATCGCCTCGACGACTCGGGACAATTGGGTCACCGTCGCCACATAAACGGTCAGCACCCCGCCCGGCTTCAGGGCTCGACGCACCGTGTCGAGCGGTTCCCACGGGGCCAGCATGTCCAGGACCACGCGGTCGACGTCGGCAGTCCCGGGGTGGTCGGACAGGTCGGCCAGGGTCAGATCCCAGTTCGGCGGTGGTCCGCCGAAGAACTCGTTGACATTGCGGACCGCATGCTCGGCGTGGTCCTCGCGCACCTCGTAGGACAGGACCCGGCCGTGCTCGCCGACAGCGCGTAGCAGCGAGCAGGTCAGGGCGCCCGACCCCGCACCCGCCTCGAGAACGGTGCATCCGGGATGGACGTCGCCCTCCATCACGATCTGTGCCGCGTCCTTGGGGTAGATGACCTGGGCACCACGAGGCATCGACAACACGTAATCGATGAGCAACGGGCGCAGCGCAAGGTACGGGGTCTGCGATGTGGACTTGACGACGATTCCCTCGTCCGACCCGATGAGGTCGTCATGCGCGATGGCGCCCTTGTGAGTGTGGAAGCTCTTGCCGGCTTCGAGCCGGACGGTGAACTTCCGGCCCTTGGCGTCGGAGAGCTGCACGCGGTCGCCGACGGCAAACGGACCTGTTGTTGACATGGGGCGGTGAGCCTTCCCTCGATGCGCGGATCTGAACCTGAGCGGCATCGG
Source organism: Williamsia sp. D3 (assembly GCF_000506245.1). Taxonomy (NCBI): domain Bacteria; kingdom Bacillati; phylum Actinomycetota; class Actinomycetes; order Mycobacteriales; family Nocardiaceae; genus Williamsia; species Williamsia sp. D3. Next base: position 91,473 of record NZ_AYTE01000026.1, read on the forward strand.
ATACCCACGGACTCGAAATGATCGTTGTTGTCGTTGGTCAGGCATACCCTGCCAGGTGTGAGTCTCAGTACCGAATTGTGCCCCGACACGAGTGCAGCCGGCCGGCCTCAGCGAGGAGCGCCCACGCCCGTCGGCACCACTGCCAAGGCGGTCCGGGCCCCGGCGCTCTCGCCCAGCCGTGCAGGTGACTACAAGCAGTGTCCGTTGCTCTATCGGTACCGGGCGATCGACCGACTTCCGGAGAGCCCGACCCAGGCCCAGGTCAAGGGCACCGTGGTGCATGCGGCTCTGGAGAACCTGTTCGACATGCCGGCTGGGCTGCGGGTGCCCGAGTCAGCCGAGCTACTCGTGGACGGCGCGTGGGGTGCCCTGTGCGAGGAGACGCCCGAACTACGCGACCTGGTTCCCGATGACCAGGTCGACCGGTTCCTTGCCGACGCGCACAAACTCATCTCCACCTACTACACGTTGGAGAATCCAACCGCCTTCACCCCGGAATCGTGTGAATTGCGGGTGGAGGTGGACCTGACCGAGGACGACGACGACCCCGATCGGGTGTTGTTGCGCGGCTTCGTCGACCGGATCGACGTCGCACCCGACGGCCGCGTACGAGTGGTCGACTACAAGACCGGGCGCTCCCCCGGCGAGAGTTTCGAATCACGTGCGCTGTTCCAGATGAAGTTCTACGCGCTGGCGATCTACCGGCTCCGCGGGATTGTTCCGGCCCGCCTCCAACTGCTTTACCTCGCGGATGGCCAGAGCCTGATCTACACACCCGAGAAGGCCGAGCTCGATCGATTCGCCAAGACGCTCACGGCGATCTGGAAGGCCATCCTGAAAGCCGGTGCAACAGGGGACTTCCCACCGAAGCGCAGTCGGATGTGTCAGTGGTGCGACCACAAGGCCCACTGCCCGGAGTTCGGCGGGACGCTGCTTCCCTACCCCGGATGGCCGTCGTCGCCGGGTGAGACGAGCCATGCGGAGGCCGTGTCGGAGTAGGTGGTTGAATCACCCCTTGTGTCTGCGCAACCCGCCTACTTCATCCCTCTGGGCCATGACGGCGAATTCGATCATTTCGAACCCACCGAACACACGGTCAGCGTGTGGGGTGCCGATCTGCAACACGGCGGCCCACCGACCGGATTGCTGACTCGAGCACTGCTGCGTCACGAGCCGGACGCGTCACATTCCTTCACACGCATAGCAATCGACATCCTCGGTCCGGTCGGGATGACCGAGAACCGGGTGTCGACGACCGTGCTGCGGCCGGGTAGACAGATCAGTCTGCTCGCGTCAGAACTGTCGGTGAAACAACCCGACGGCAGCTTTCGGATTGCCGCGCGAGCCACCGGATGGCGCCTTGCCACGGCCGGCACCGCCACGGTGGAGCATGCCGTCACGCCGGCACTGACGCCGCTTCCGGACGAGCTCGAAGGGTCGATCGGCCTGGCAGGCGTAGGGCCACTCGATGCCGCGGACTGGGGTTCTGTCGGGTTCGTGGGCACGCTGGAACACCGTCTGATCGACCGAGCAGCACACGGCCCGAGTCGCGCCTGGGTCCGTCCGACCCTGCCGCTTGTCGCCGGCGAGGAGACAACCGACCTCGAGAAGTTCTTCACCGTGCTCGACGTCGCGAACGGCGTCGGATCGCGACTGGCGATCGGCGATTGGACGTTCATGAACACCGACACCACAGTCCACCTCCACCGCGAGCCGGTCGGAGACTGGACGGGTATCTCCGCCGAGATGGCTGTGGGCCCGAACGGCTATGGCGCGACGTTCGCCGATCTCCACGACACCGCTGGGCCGGTCGGGCGATCTGCGCAGACCGTACTCATCCGCCCGGTGTAGGGCGTCGCTCAGAAGCGGCAGGACCGGATGTCGGAGGCGAGGATCGCCTTGGCACCCAGTTCGGACAGCTCGTCCATCAGGTTTTGGTGCTGTTTGCGTGGTACCAGCGACCGGACGGCCACCCACTTGTCGTCGGCCATGGGTGCAACCGTGGGCGATTCGAGTCCAGGCGTGATCTTGATCGCCGAGTCGAGCAGACTTTTCGGGCAGTCGTAGTCGAGCATGACGTATCGCTGGCCGAACACAACGCCCTGCACGCGGGCGATGAAGCGGTCGGCGGCCTTGGAGCGGTCGGCGCCCGCCCGTTGCACCAGCACTCCCTCGGAGTCGCAGAGTGACTCACCGAACGCGGTCAGATCGTGCTGGCGGAGAGTGCGACCGGACCCCACCACGTCCGCGATGGCGTCGGCAACGCCCAGCTGGATAGAGATCTCGACAGCGCCGTCGAGCCGGATGATGGTGGCCTCGATGCCCTTCGACGCGAGGTCACCGCGAACGAGGTTGGGATACGAGGTGGCAATGCGCTTGCCCGCAAGGTCGGCGACCGACCACTGCTGCTCGGTCGGCGCCGCGTAGCGGAACGTCGACGAACCGATGCCGAGAGCAAGGCGTTCCTCGACGTCCGCACCGGAGTCGAGTGCCAGATCCCGTCCGGTGAGACCGAGGTCCAGCTCCCCCGACCCGACGTAGATCGCGATGTCCTTGGGCCGCAGGAAGAAGAACTCCACCTCGTTCGCCGGATCGAGAACGGTGAGGTCTTTGGCATCCGAGCGGCGCCGGTAGCCGGCCTCACTGAGGATCTCGGCGGCGGACTCGGAAAGCGCCCCCTTGTTGGGAACGGCAACGCGCAGCATGGGTGGTCCTATCGGGGAACGGGCGATTCGGGAAGACGGCCGCAGGGCCGTCTCACAGGTGTTTGTAGACGTCGTCGAGAGTCAGGCCGCGTTTGATCATCATCACCTGAAGCCAATAGAGCAACTGAGATATCTCTTCGGCGGTCGCCTCCGCACTCTCATGCTCGGCAGCGAGCCACACCTCGCCGGCCTCCTCGATGATCTTCTTGCCGAGGGCGTGCACTCCCTTGTCGAGAGCGGCAACCGTTCCGCTTCCCTCGGGACGGGTGGCGGCCCGATCGGTCAACTCGGCGAACAGCTCATCGAAGGTCTTCACGGTGCTCAAGTGTTCCATTGGACGCCGCGGCGAGGTCGTCGAGGGTCAGTCCGACGAGGCTCTCACGCAATGTGCGACGCGGACCACCGGGAACCGGCGCCTCCGACGGGATGACGATCACTGCGCAGCCGGCAGCGGTGGCCGCCTGTGACCCGGTCGGCGAATCCTCCATGGCCAGGCAGTGCGACGGGTCGACGCCGAGCAGCCGTGCCGCCTTCAGGTAGGGGTCAGGTTGGGGCTTGCCGAGCGGTACCTCGTCGCCACACACTGTCGCCTCGAACCGGTGTCTCCCGATCGTCTCGAGCGCTTCGTCGGTCAATTCGCGCTCGGTGTTGGTCACCAACGCCATCGCGATGCCCTGCTCACCGATGAGGTCGAGGGCCTCGCGAGCTCCGGGCATCCAGGGAATCCCGAGCTTGAACAACGCCGACACCCGCGCGCGGAGCCACGCGGCCCGGCCGGGATAGTCGCGTTCGCCGTCGGCCACACCCGCGGCCACGAACACCTTGGTCAACGCGTCGGTCATCGAATTGCCGAGCGTCGATTGCCGCAGTGCATGGTCCATCTCGATGCCCAGGTCGGCAGCGAGGTCGGCCATCGCGACGTCCCACAGCTTTTCCGAGTCGAGCAGTGTGCCGTCCATGTCCCAGAAGACGGCGTCGGGTAGATCGCTCACCACGTCATCCTTGCCGACGCCGGCTCAGGAAGAAAATCGCGGCCTGTCACTAGCGCTTGCCGGCACTCCACGCATAGGGCAGCTCGGTGCCGTTGAGGACGTACGCCCCGACCGCCTGCGACTTGAAGATCGTTGGATTGTGTGTGGAGATCGTCCGCGCATTGCGCCAGTGTCGATCCAGTCGCAGGCTCTCGGAGGTGACGGAAGCCCCGCCGACCTCGAAGAGCTGTGTCGTCGCGGCCAGGACCAGATCGATGACGGTCAATTGTGCCTGTGCCGCAGCGAGTTCGGCGCGATCGAGCAACTCCGGATCCTGAGCAGTCGAACTGTCGACAAGTACCTCGTCGAGGACGTCGGCCACTGCCAGCACCGCCGCCCGCGCAGTGAACGCGGCACTCGACAGCTTTCCGATGACCTGCTGCACCAACGGATCCTCCCTGGGCAGATCCGCGGCGGCATGGGTGTACGAGCGAGTCCGATCGCGAACCCACGCTGCGGCGTCGTCGGTGGCGCGCTGGGCGATGCCCGCCAATACGGCCAACTGCACCAGCTGCAGATACGACGTGGCATAGGTCTTTCCTGCGTCGCCGTATCCCGGTCCCAGGATACGGTCTGGGCTCACCACGACATTGTTGAATTCCGTTGTGCCGCTGGCCGTCAGCCTTTGTCCGAAGCCATCCCAATCGTCATGCTGGGTGACGCCGTCGGCGTGTGCGTCGACGAGCACCGACACACGTTCGCCGTCCTGGTCTGCGGCGACCAAGATGTGGTCTGAATACAGCGACCCGGTGCTGTAGTACTTCGTGCCGTTGAGCACCCACTGGTCGCCGTCACGGGTCAGGCGGGTCTGATACCGGTCCACGGCACCGACACCCGGTTCGGTGATCGCGTTGCCGACGAGAACACCCCCGGCAGTCGCACGAAGCCAGGTGTCACGCGCATCGCTCACCTCGGCGAGCCGCTGATCCTCGACGAAACTGAAGTGGACACGCAACGCCTGTGGGAGATTCGATTCCGCTGCGGCGAGGTCGATGAGAAGTCGGAACTGTTGGCGCACAGTGGCCCCGAGCCCGCCGAACTGGGCGGGTACCCGCAGTGCTCCGAAACCCAGTTCACGTAACCGGCCGACCTCCTCGTATGCCAACTTTCGGTCCACCTCGCGCTCGGTCGCACCGGCGGCGATGCTTTCGAAGGCCGGACGAAAACGATCGTCGAGTTCGGTGTCGGTGAAGGCTCCGGCAGCAGCAACAGTTGATGTCATGGCATGAAGTGTTGGCCACGACCGCGCCAGAAGCACCAGTTCGACTCACGCTGAATCGAACTGGCGCCCACCTGACGAGTTGCCGCCTACGTGTTGAAGTACTTCGCTTCGGGGTGATGCAGCACAAAGGCATCCGTGGACTGCTCCGGATGGAGCTGCAACTCGTCCGACAATTCGACGCCGATGCGGCCCGGGTCGAGCAGGTCCATCATCTTGGCCCGATCCTCCAGATTCGGGCAGGCGCCGTAACCGAACGAGAAGCGCGCGCCCCGGTACTTGAGATCGAAGAAGTCCTGCGGGTTGTCCGGATCCTCCTCGGCCATGGCGGTGTCACCGAAACGCAGTTCCTCGCGCACCCGTTGGTGCCAGAACTCGGCAAGCGCCTCGGTCAGCTGCACACCGATGCCGTGCACCTCGAGGTAGTCGCGGTAGGCATCCTCGGCGAACAGCTTGTTGGCGAAGTCGGCGATCGGCTGCCCCATGGTGACCAGCTGGAACGGCAGAACGTCCACCTCGCCGGTCTCGATCGCGTCGGCGCGCGACCGGATGAAATCTGCGATGCAGAGAAAACGCCCTCGCTGCTGCCGCGGGAACTCGAAGCTGTGCCGGATCGGCGCGTCCGGGCGCGGCTCGGTGAGCACGTGCACCACGTCGCCTTCGCTGACGGCCGGGTAGAAACCGTAGACCACGGCGGCATGCTGCAGGATGTTCTCCGTCGCCAGCCGGTCTATCCAGTACCGCAGACGAGGACGCCCGTCGGTCTCCACCAGGTCTTCGTAACTCGGCCCCTCACCGGCCCGGGCACCGCGCAAACCCCACTGCCCCAGAAACAGAGCACGCTCGTCGAGCAACGACAGGTACTGAGCCACCGGCACACCCTTGACGATGCGTGACCCCCAGAACGGAGGCGTGGGTACCGGAAGCCCCGCGGCGACGTCCGAACGCTCGGGCACCACCACCGGTTCTGCCTCGGCCTTACGCTTTTCGGCGATGCGCTTGGACCGGTCGTGGCGCTTCTTGCGTTCGGCGGTCTTCTCCGCCGCTGCCAGAGCCTCGGGACTGTCAGGTGCCGGAGCACCGCCACGCTTGGTCAGCATGATGTCGTCCATCAGCCGCAGGCCCTCGAAAGCGTCTCGCGCGTAGTGCACGTCGCCCTCATAGGTCTCGCTGAGATCGTTCTCCACATAGGAGCGGGTCAGAGCCGCACCGCCGAGCAGTACCGGGAACTTCTCGGCCAGACCCCGGCTGTTGAGTTCCTTGAGGTTGTCCTTCATCACCACCGTGGACTTCACCAGCAGGCCGGACATCCCGATCACGTCGGCGTTCTTGTCCTCGGCGGCCTCGATGATGTTCGCGATCGGCTGTTTGATACCGATGTTCACCACTTCGTAGCCGTTGTTCGACAAGATGATGTCAACGAGATTCTTCCCGATGTCGTGCACATCGCCCTTGACCGTGGCCAGCACGATGCGGCCCTTGCCGTCTTCTCCCGTGGCCTCCATGTGTGGCTCCAGATGCGCCACAGCCATTTTCATGACCTCGGCACTCTGGAGGACAAACGGCAACTGCATTTGCCCGGACCCGAAGAGCTCACCGACCGTCTTCATGCCGGAGAGCAATGTCTCGTTGATGATCTCGAGCGGCGGCACCTGCGTCATGGCTTCGTCGAGATCGTCGGTGAGGCCGGCTCGTTCGCCGTCGACGATCCGGCGTTCGAGACGCTCGAAGAGCGGAAGCTTTGCCAGTTCCTGCGCGCGGCTCTCCCGCGCCGACGCCGCCGAGACGCCCTCGAACAGCTGCATGAGCTTCTGCAGCGGGTCGTAGCCTTCCCTGCGCCGGTCGTAGACCAGGTCGAGGGCGATCTCCCGGTGGTCGTCGGGGATCCGGGCCATCGGCAGGATCTTGGAGGCGTGGACGATGGCCGTGTCGAGACCTGCCTCCACACACTCGTGCAGGAACACCGAGTTGAGCACCTGACGGGCGGCGGCGTTGAGTCCGAAGGACACGTTCGAGATGCCGAGGGTGAAGTGGACGTCGGGATGACTCGCCTTCAGCCGGCGGATCGCCTCGATCGTTTCGATGCCGTCGCGTCGGACCTCTTCTTGACCTGTCGAGATGGGGAACGTGAGGGCATCGATGATGATGTCCTCTTCGTTCAGACCCCAGTTCTCGGTGATGTCGGTGATGAGGCGCTCGGCGACCTTCACCTTCCAATCGGCGGTTCGGGCCTGGCCCTCTTCGTCGATGGTCAGCGCAACAACCGCGGCGCCGTGCTTCTTGACCAGCTTCATCGTGCGGGTGAACCGCGATTCGGGGCCGTCGCCGTCCTCGTAGTTCACCGAGTTCACCGCGCAGCGTCCACCCAGGTGCTCCAGCCCGGCCTCGAGCACCTCGGGCTCGGTGGAGTCGAGCATGATCGGCAACGTCGAGGAGGTGGCCAGTCTGCTGGCGAGCGCGGACATGTCGGCGGCACCGTCGCGGCCGACGTAGTCGACGTTGAGGTCGAGCATGTGTGCACCGTCGCGCGTCTGATCCTTGGCGATGTCCAGGCACTTCTGGTAGTCACCGGCGAGCATCGCGTCGCGGAACGCCTTCGACCCGTTGGAGTTGGTGCGCTCACCGATCATCAGGATGCTGGCGTCCTGGTGGAACGGCACCGAGCTGTACAACGACGAGATCTCGGCGGCATGTTCCGGATGCCGTTCGGCCTTGTCGGCGCCGCGTACCGCTTCGGCGACCTGACGGATGTGCTCGGGTGTGGTGCCACAGCACCCACCGACGAACGACAGTCCGTACTCCTCGACGAAACCTTTGAGTGCCTCGGCGAGTTCTTCCGGCGTGAGCGGGTACTCGGCACCGTCTTTGCCCAGGGTCGGCAGTCCGGCGTTGGGCATCACGGACACGGGCACCCTGGCATGCCGGGTGAGATACCGGAGGTGTTCGCTCATCTCGGCGGGGCCGGTGGCGCAGTTCAGACCGATCATGTCGATGCCCAGAGGCTCCAGCGAGGTGAGTGCGGCCCCGATCTCAGAGCCCAGCAGCATGGTGCCGGTGGTCTCCACGGTGACGTGGGTGATGATCGGGATCCGGCGGCCGAGCTCGTTCATCGCCTGCTGGGAACCGAGAACGGCGGCCTTCACCTGCAGGAGGTCCTGCGAGGTCTCGATCAGGATGGCGTCGGCACCGCCCTCGACCATTCCCAGCGCGCATTCCTGGTATGCATCGCGGATCGCCGCGAAGGTGGTGTGGCCCAGAGTGGGGAGTTTGGTACCCGGCCCGATCGAACCGAGAACAAAGCGAGGGATGCCGTCGGCGCTCGGTCCGACCTCGTCGGCGACCTCCCGGGCGAGCTTGGTGCCCTTGAAGGCCAACTCCCGGATGCGGTCCGCGATGTCGTAGTCGCCGAGGTTCGAGAGGTTGCAACCGAACGTGTTGGTCTCGACCGCATCCGCGCCTGCCTCGAAATAGGCTCGGTGGATCTCCCGCAGGACGTCCGGGCGGGTGTCGTTGAGGATCTCGTTGCAGCCCTCGAGTCCCAGGAAATCGTCCAATGTCAGGTCCGCTGCCTGCAACATTGTTCCCATGGCACCGTCACCGATCAGGACGCGTTTGTTCATCGCGGCGAGCAATTCGGTATCGAATGATGCTGAAGTTGCGGCAGACATGGTTAACAGGGTAGTTCGCTCTCCATCGGTGTTCGGTCGTAGGCTGGATCAGTGAACGCTGAGCAGAGCGCAAACCTTCCACGATTGCGCCGCCCCACGCTGGTTGCTGCCTTCGAAGGGTGGAATGACGCCGGTGATGCGGCCAGCGGAGCGGTCGAACATCTCGAACTCGTCTGGGATGCTGTTCCGCTCGCCGACATCGATTCCGACGACTACTACGACTTCCAGGTCAACAGGCCGACCATCAAACAGATCGACGGGGTGACCCGGCGAATCGATTGGCCGACAACATCGATCTCGTACTGTACGCCGCCGGGATCGGACCGGGACATCGTTCTGCTGCGCGGTATCGAGCCGAACATGCGCTGGCGAGGGTTCTGCGCCGAGATCCTCGACATCGCCCGCAACCTCGAGGTGGACACCGTGGTCATCCTGGCGGCACTGCTCGCCGATACCCCGCACACCCGTCCGGTCCCGGTCACCGGCGCGGCCTACAGCAGTGAATCGGCCAAGCAGTTCAAGCTCGAGGAAAGTCGGTATGAAGGGCCTACCGGCATCACCGGTGTGCTGCAGGACGAATGTGTGAAGGCGGGGATCCCGGCCATCTCCTTCTGGGCCGCCGTTCCGCACTATGTGTCCACCCCACCCAATCCCAAAGCATCGGCAGCACTGCTCAGTCAGCTCGAGGAAGTGCTCGACGTCGAGGTCCCACTCGGCGAACTGCCGGAACAGGCAGAGGAATGGGAGCGCGCGGTCACCGAGATGACCGAGGACGACGAGGAGATCGCCGATTACGTCCGCGGCCTCGAAGAGCGCGGCGACGCCGAGGTCAGCGTGGACGAGACACTGTCGAAGATCGACGGCGATGCGCTGGCCGCCGAGTTCGAACGCTATCTCCGCAGGCGAGGTCCAGGCGGCAGTTTCGGCGCCTGAGGGCGCAGAACCGACCTTGATCACCGCCCGCCGGGCGATGCGGTGAGTTCTCGACAATCGAGATGTAACGCGGCTGCAAGTAGTGGTTCATCGAGTTCACGTTTAGTGACCCCCATGTCCAGTACTCCGAAGTTCTTGCAAGGTGTCTTCTCGTTCACCGGTACCGGATTGACCAAGGCAGCGCCGTTGGATCCTTCCTTGACGTATCAGGTGCCGGCCGGGATGACCGTTCAACCGCTGTATTTCCGGGGAGGGAACAGCAGTTCGGAACTCGTCTACGTGGCATTGCACCGTGACCAGCAGCCGATGAGATGGTTCCCGATGGGAGCGAGGGCATCGGTGAACGTTCCGTTGCGCGTGGTGGAGGACGTGGATCCGGACAGCTTGCTCGAGCTCGTCTTCGCCGCGCCCGAGGGGTGCACCGGCGAAATCGTCGTCGACTTCGGCTTCGTGGAGTTCTGATGGAACGCCTGGTGGTGGTCGGCAACGGGATGGCCGGCGCGCGAACCGTGGAAGAGATACTCGAGCGGGGTGGGGGGACGCGATTCGAGATCACGATGATCGGCGACGAACCATACGGCAACTACAACCGGATCATGCTCTCGCACGTACTCGCCGGTGAGAGTTCCATCGACGACGACGATCTGATGCTCAACCCGATGGCTTGGTACCGCGAGAACGACGTCAAGCTCTACGCCGGGGACCGCGCGGTGGCACTCGATCGCTTCGCCAAGACCGTCACCTGCGAGAGCGGCCGCGAAATCGACTACGACACCCTGGTGATCGCGACCGGCAGCAACACCTTCTTCCCGAACATGGACGGCCTCCGGGCACCCGACGGGCACCTAGCCCGCGGCGTGTTCGGGTTCCGCACCATCGAGGACACCAACGGCATGTTGCAGATGGCGTTGTCCAGGGACGACATGCGGGCAGTGGTGATCGGCGGCGGACTCCTCGGCCTCGAGGCGGCCTACGGACTGCGGACACAGGGCATCGACGTCGACGTGGTGCATTCCCCCGGTCACCTGATGAACCAGCAATTGGACGAACGCGGCGGCCGGGTACTGCGCAACAAGATCGAAGAGCTCGGTGTCGGCGTCTACACGTCCAAGCGCACCACCGCTGTGCTGCGCGACGACGAGGGCAGGGTGACCGGAGTCGGCTTCAACGACGACACCTCGCTGCCGGCCGACATGATCGTGGTGACTGCCGGCATCAGACCCAACGTCGAGTTCGCTCGCCTCGGCGGGCTGGTGGTCGAGCGCGGAATCGTCGTCGACGACCAGATGCGTTGTGAGGACGAAGGTTCCATCTACGCGGTCGGCGAATGCTGTCAGCACCGCGGCGAGGTCTATGGTCTGGTCGCACCACTGTGGGAGCAGGCGGGTGTGCTCGCAGACGTACTGACCGGGGCCGATCCCAAAGCGGCTTACCACGGTTCGCGTTTGACGACCAAGCTGAAGGTGGCCGGAGTCGATGTCGCGGCCATGGGTGTGAAGGGTCCCGAACGCGACACGGACGAGTTCGTCCAGTTCTACGAACCTCGCAGCGGCACATACAAATCCGTGGTGGTGCGAGACAACAAGCTGATCGGCGCGATGTTGCTCGGCGACATCAGCAAGGTCAGCTTCCTCACCCAGGCCTTCGACGAGAAGGTGCCGCTACCCGATGAGCGCATCAGCATGCTCTTCGACATGGGCACACCCAGCGCCGCGACAGGTGCAGCCGAACTGGCGGACGAAGTGCAGGTGTGCAACTGCAACGGCGTCACCAAAGGCGACATCGTGGCGTGCGTGCACGCCGGGGCGAAATCGGTCGGCGAAGTCGTTGCGAAGACACGCGCCGGAAAGGGTTGCGGCTCGTGCAAAGGCCTGGTCGCCGATGTCGTCGCCTGTGCCGCGGGCGGAGCGCTGGCCGAAGACCCGTCTGCGGACTGGTACGTACCCGCCATTCCGTTGAGCAAGCCCGAGCTGATCGAACAGATCCGAAAACGCAATCTGCGATCGGTGTCGGCGATTCTCGCCGAACTCGCACCCGACGGCGAAGACGTCACAGCCAAGATGCCACTGGCATCTCTGCTCCGGATCATCTGGGGCAACGAGTGGGAGGACGAACGCGGCGCGCTGTTCATCAATGACCGCGTGCATGCCAACATCCAGCGCGACGGCACCTTCTCGGTTGTGCCCCAGATGAAGGGCGGCGTCACCAACCCCACGCAGCTGCGCAAGATCGCCGATGTGGCCGACAAGTACGACATCCCCATGATCAAGGTGACCGGTGGTCAGCGGATCGACCTGCTCGGTATTCGCAAAGAAGACCTGCCCAAGGTCTGGGAAGACCTCGACATGCCCTCGGGATACGCCTACGGGAAGAGCTTCCGGACGGTCAAAACCTGTGTGGGAACCGACTTTTGCCGATTCGGTCTCGACGATTCCACCGGCCTCGGGATTGCGATCGAGGAGCGCTACCAAGGGCTCGAGTCGCCCGCCAAGCTCAAACTGGCGGTCACGGGGTGCCCACGTAACTGTGCCGAAGCCCTGTGTAAGGACTTCGGTGTGGTGGCTGTCGGTGACGGCCGATGGGAGATCTATGTCGGCGGGGCCGCCGGTGCCCACATCCGTAAAGGTGATCTGCTCGCGACCGCGAACGGCGCCGAGGAGGTCATCCGCATCTGCGGTGTTTTCATCCAGTACTACCGCGAGACGGCCAAATGGCTCGAACGGACCTACTCCTGGGTGCCCCGAATCGGCATAGACGAACTGCGGGCGATCCTGATCGACGATCGTGACGGCATCGTCGACGGGTTGCTCGAACGTATCGGCATGTCCATCGCGGCCTACAGCGATCCGTGGAAGGAGCGGTTGGCACCGAAGTCGCCGGCACAGTTCACTCCGGCCCTGCCGCTCATAAAGCTCCCTCTGGTGCCGGTCCGATGAGCGCGCCCGCATCCACGGCGGTGGGCCCCTTGAGCGACCTCACGGTCGGAGAGGGCCGCGCGTACGTGGTGGACGGCAGCCAGGTGGCGGTCTTCCGGATGTCGGACGGCACTGTGCGGGCGTTGGGCGCGGTCTGTCCGCACCGCGGCGGGCCGATCGCCGACGGCCAGACCGACTCGACGAAGGTGATGTGCCCGTTGCACCAGTACACCTTTTCGTTCGAGGACGGCAGATGCACAAACAGCGACGACATCCAAGCGCTACCGCACTACCGAGCCGAGGTCCGAGACGGGATGATCCACGTCTGGGTCTGATGGTCGTCGATCGGGCCTCTCGTGCGGACGAAGGCGCGGTCGTCAGCGCTGACGGTACCGTCGAGGGGTTCCGGGCACGGTCGGGGTGGCGTCCGGGCGGGTCAGGAGATCCGCTCGATCGAGACAACCGGTGTGGTGATACGCCAGGTGCGCACATCGGGGTCGTCCGCGGCGCGCACCCAGAATTGCGCCGACTCCCCCACCCGGCACGACTTCACACCCAGGAGAGGGATGTCCTCGGAGTCGCGGCGCAATCGACTGACGGCCCAGTCCTCGTCGTCGGTGCCACCGACGCCGGGAGCTCGTAGCAGGGTCATCTCACCGAAGTCCAGCAGATAGGTCGACGTGCGGGTCACCACGGTCCAGACGCCATTGTCGGTGCTGGGATCGATCTCTCGAACGTTGGCCACGAGAGGAACCTTACCGAAGCCGTCAGTGGGATTCGCTGTCGGTGAGAACGATTGGCGACCCTTCGGCCCCGGTGTCGGTGAGTGGGACCCCGAGGAGGGCGTCGACGGCGGCACCGAGATCCGCAGGCGCGGAGGCGACACTGCCCAGACCATCGAGACTGTCGGCCGCCCAGGCATCGATTGCCGCGAGGGCCTTGGGGGTGTCGAGGTCGTCTGCGAGGTGCTGACGTAGTCGCTCGATCGTCGGGGCGGCATCCGGTCCAGCGCCACGCTGCACGGCACGACGCCACCGGTCCAGGCGCGACGTCGCCTCCGCGAGCACGTCGTCGGTCCAGGCCCGGTCTGTGCGGTAGTGCCCGGCGAGCAGGCCCAGCCTGATCGCGGCCGGATCGACTTGTGCCGCCCGCAGTTTGGACACGAAAACGAGGTTGCCCCGCGACTTCGACATCTTCTCGCCGTCGAGGCCGATCATTCCCGTGTGCACATAGTGTTTGGCGAATCGGCGGACACCGGTCAATGCCTCGGCGTGCGCCGCGGAGAACTCGTGGTGCGGGAAGATCAGGTCGTTGCCCCCACCCTGCACATCAAACTCGGCACCGATCCGGTTCAAAGCTATTGCAGCACATTCGATGTGCCAACCCGGACGGCCTCGGCCATGCGGTGAGTCCCACGACGGCTCGGATTCGCGGGCGGCACGCCACACCAGGGCGTCAAGGGGGTCGCGCTTGCCCGGACGAGCGGGGTCACCGCCACGTTCGGCGAAGAACCGTTGCATCGTCTCGTGGTCGTAGCCCGATTCGTACCCGAATTGCTCTGTGGCGTCGGTCCGGAAGTAGATGTCCGGGTATTGCGGGTCGTCGACGATGTAGGCGGCGCCTGAGGCCAACAGCTTTTCGACCACCTCGACCACCTCGCCGACGGACTCCACCGCACCGATGTAGTCGCGAGGAGGAAGCACCCGCAACGCGGCCATGTCTTCTCGGAACAGGTTGATCTCGCGTTGACCGAGGTCCACCCAGTCGATCCCGTCGCGGTTCGCTCGTTCGAACAGGGGGTCGTCCACGTCGGTGATGTTCTGGACGTAGTGGACATCATGACCGAGGTCGCGCCAGACGCGGTTGACGAGATCGAAGGTCAGGTAGGTGGCTGCGTGACCCAGATGTGTTGCGTCATAAGGTGTGATGCCGCACACATACATGGTCGCCGTGGGGCCTGGGGTCACCGGCCGCACCTGACGGTCCGAGGTGTCATAGAGCCGTAGAGCCGGCCCTCTACCGGGTACTGGCGGAACGGCGGTGTCAGACCACGACTGCATGAGAACACCTTAGGGCGGGGATGGGGGAACCCGATTTCAGGGCCGAACTTCCGCTCGGGCGGAGCGGTCTCGGCGCGGCGACGGCGCTCAGAACGCCGGCCAGGGAATCGGTCTGGATCTGTTCGCGTCAGGCATCACCGGGTCACCGAGCATGATGGTCGCACGCATGGCGAGGGCCTCGATCTCGGCGGCGGTGATGAGCCCGCTGAGCTTGTCCCGAAGCGGTGAGGTTTCCTCTCGCAGCGCGTCGAGCAGGCCGCCGACGTCCTCGAGGAGGTGCGCCGGGATATTCTCGCCTGCCCAGCCCCACAGGACCGTGCGGAGTTTGTCGTCGCTGTGCAGGCAGATGCCGTGATCGACGCCGTACACCTGACCGTCGAGGCCCTCGAGGACGTGCCCGCCCTTGCGGTCGGCGTTGTTGATCAGCACGTCGAGTACGGCCATCCGTTGCAGGCGCGGGTCGTCGGCATGCACGAGCACCACGTCCTCACCCCGGGCATCGATGGCCGACAGGATCACTTTCCAGCCCTCTGGCACCAGATCCGGCGAGCAGAGGTCGACCACGTCGAGCCGCGTGGGCAGTCCGTCGCTGGGCTCGGGGGTGTCGATCCAGCGCTGCACCATCCCGGGGCCGAAGGGTCCGTCGCGCAGCAGCGTCACCGGGATCACCGACCATCCCAACGCCTCGGACACCAGATACGACGCGACCTCGCGGCCGGCCAGCGTGCCGTCGGGGAAGTCCCACAGCGGTTGTTCGCCCCGCACCGGCTTGTAGACGCAGCGGACCGAGGTCTCCCCGACCACTGCGTCGCACACGAGGGTGGCGTTGCTGGCGGACCGGATCTGCCCGATCAGTTCGAGGTCGCCCTCGGCGAGCACCTCTGCCACATCGACGGGTTTCTCACTGGGTGCTGCCACCGTGGACTACCGACTCGGCTCGTCGCCGGAGGCGGGCCCGGGTTCGTCGCCGGGTTCGTCGTCCTCGATGCCCTCGAGGAGGTCTGGATCGATGAACTCGAGCGAGGGGCCGAACTCGGTGTCCCGGCGGTACCCGTTGGTGCGGACGCAGATGTGTCCGGCGTTGTCGAGCGGTTCGCCACAGAGCGGGCAGGGTTCGCGGCCGGCAGAAATGACGCGGCTCGAGCGGGTCGCGAACTCACGCGCGGCGCCCGTGCTGAGGAACACGCGGACGGCATCGGGCCCGTCCTCGGTGTCGTCGAGCACCACACTCTCGTCGAACTCACCCTCGGTGATGGCCAGGAGCTCGACCACCACGGCCTCGGATTCCGAGTCCCAGCCGAGTCCCATCGTGCCGACCCGGAATTCGGCATCGACCGGCATGACAAGGGGGCTGAGGTCTTCGACCCGGGACAATTCCGCGGGCAGCGGCGTGCCGAAGCGGCGGTGCACTTCTTCGAGCAACGCGCCGATCCGGTCGGCGAGTATCTGGACCTGCTGCTTCTCGAGCATCACGCTGATCACGCGTGTCTCGTGGACAGCCTGTAAATAGAAGGTCCGGTCGCCCGGTTGGCCCACCGTTCCGGCGATGAAACGGTCGGGACTACGGAAGACGTGTATCGCTCTGGCCATGGCACCTCCCTTTTCCGAGTTCGATTATCCCCATTTGATGGCGGTTCGCCCACGACACGAGGTCGCTGTTGGATGCGGCCCACGCGCCGTGGCGGTCAGGTGCCCGTCGAGCCACCCACCACCGCCTCATCGGACTGTGGTTCGCCGGAGTCGGAGGGTTTCTGTTCCGCGGCTTCGCTCGGTTTCGGCGCGCTCGGGATCGACGGCAGCGTAGAAGTGCAGTTCACCGCGTGTACGTACGGCCTGGCGAGGCTGTACCGGATCACACTCACCGACGCGGGTTCGACCACGATCCGCTGGAATGCGTCGAGATGCATGCCCATCGCGTCGGCCAGCACCGCTTTGATGACGTCGCCGTGCGTGCATGCGATCCACACACCGGCGCCGTCCTCTCCGGCGAATCCGGCGTCCAGTTCGCGAACTGCCGCCACCGCGCGTGACTGCACCTGCGCGAGCCCCTCCCCGCCCGGGAAGATGGCCGCGGACGGTTGTTGCTGGACCACGCGCCACAGCGGTTCGGACAAGAGTTCCTTGATCGGCCGCCCCGACCACTGGCCGTAGTCGACCTCCACGAGCCTGTCCTCGACGATCTCGGGACAGCCGAAGTGCTCGACGAGTGGCGCCACCGTCTGTTCACAACGCTGCAGGGGTGATCGGACGACGGCGGCGAGTCCGCTGAGCCCGCCCAATCGTTCGATCAGTGCGGCGGCCTGGGTGCGGCCGTGGTCGTCGAGGTTCACACCTTCGGTACGACCGGCCAGGACCCCGGATGTGTTGGCCGTCGATCGACCATGGCGAAGCAGAATGACCGTCACACGAATCAGCTTAGGCGGACGTGGGCACTGCGCCCGGTTGTGGACGCAGCGCCGAACAGGAACGGATTCTGTTCAGATGACTCAGGTGGCACTGATCGCCCCACCGGCGAGCAGGCCCATGACGACCAATCCGAGGACGATCCGGTAGGCGACGAACCAGTTCAGGGAGTGGTTGGCGACGAACTTCAGCAGCCAGGCGATCGAGGCGAAGCCGATGACGAAGGCAACGAGGGTGGCGACCAGCAGCTGTGGGCCACTCGCCTGCATGCCGTCGCCGCTCGGGCTGAATGCATCCGGCAGGCTGAACAGCCCCGACGCGGTCACGGCCGGGATGGCCAGCAGGAAGGAGAAGCGCACCGCGGCTTCCCGCTCGAGGCCCAGGAACAGTCCGGCGCTCGAGGTGGCACCGGAACGCGAGACACCGGGGATCAGCGCCAGGCACTGCGCGAATCCCATGACAAGACCGTCGCGCCGGGTGAGTTGTTCGATCGGTCGTTTCTTGGCGCCGTACCGTTCGGCCAGAAAGATCACCAGGGAGAAGACGATGAGCATGGTGGCGATCAGCCACAGGTTGCGTGCGCCGGTGCGGATCTGGTCTTTGAACAGGAAGCCGAGGACGCCGATCGGAATGGTGGCGATGATCACATACCAGCCGATCCGGTAGTCGAGATCCCGGGCTTCGGGGCGGCGCAGGCCGCGGAACCACGCCGCGATGATGCGGACGATGTCCCGGGCGAAATAGACCAGCACCGCGGCCTCGGTGCCGAGCTGGGTCACCGCGGTGAACGACGCGCCGGCATCGTCGCCGAACCACACCTCCGAGACGATGCGCAGGTGGCCGGAGGACGATACGGGCAGAAATTCGGTCAGGCCTTGCACGGCACCCAGGACGATCGACTGGGCCCAGCTCATCGAGTCGGTCACGGCAGCCGATGCTACGGGACGTGCGGCCCCACCCCTGTCGAGCGACGCGCACTCCCCCCGGCCGTCCATGCCCCGGTCGTCAACGAGCAAGATGGTTCCCATGAATGTGCGCGGCAGAGGCCTGATCGTGGCAATGATGGTCGCGGCACTCGTGGTGGCGGGTTGCTCGGATTCGGAAGAGACCCCGGACGTCCCGACGATCACCCCGCAGACCCCGATCGCCGCACCCGCGGCAGATGGGTCCGAACGGCCCGCCGGTGTTGTCGTACCGGTGCCCGGAGCCGGGACTGCACTGGCGTTCTGCCCGAGCACTTACCTGCTCGCGCTGCTGTCCGACGACGGGCGGACGGTTCTCTTCTACCCCACCGCCGGTCTGGCAGCCGGGAGTGTGCCTGCTCGCGCAGTCACGTTGCCCGACAGGGCATCCGGGTTCGGGACGTTCAGTGGTGGGAAGCTGCAGGTGCTTGTCTCCGACGCGATGTTGACCGTCGATTCGGCAGACGGCGCGATCACGACCACCGACGTGCCGGGAACCCCGGTGTCGTCGTTGCTGAGCTCGACCGGTGAGACCTTCATCGGTACCGACGGTGGTGAGATTCTGCGGGTGGACGCCCAAGGCGCGGTCACGGGGACGATCGACGGACTCGTCCGGGCGGATGCGCTCGCCGAACACAACGGCCAGGTGGTTGTTCTCGACCGTGCGCAGTCGTCGGTGACCGAACTCGACTTGGCGGATGACGACCTCGGGGTCGCTATCCGTGCGGGCGACGGTGCGACAAATCTCACGGTGGATCACTTCGGGCGGTTCCTCACCACCGACACCCGTGGTGGCGAGTTGCTGGCGTTCAACGGGGACCCGTTGGTCAACAAGTTCCGCTATCCGGTGGCCTTCGGACCGTACGCCGTAGACTACGACGACACCCACAACTTGGCGTGGGTGAGCACCACCGGAAACAACAAGGTCACCGCCTACGAGTTGTCCACCGGGACACCGGTTCAGCAACGCCAGTTCCAGACAGTCGGGCAGGCGAACTCGATGGTGGTGGACCCGAAGACGGGAACGGTGTATCTGCTCTCGGCCCGTGGTGAGGGTCTGCAGATCATCGACCCCGACCAGCAGTGAGGTGACTTTCGATTGGCAGGTAAGCGCAACCGCGGGTTTCCGCGGGAATGGGATATGTCGGCAGACGACTACGAATACGTCCCCCTGCGCCTCCCGCCCGACGTGACGCGGGTGACGGCATCGATGCGGCTGTCGATCCAGGCGGAGTTCGGGGGGTGGGAGCTGTCGCGGGTGCGGTTGTATTCGGACGGTAGTCGCAAGGTCCTGCTGCGTAGGCGCAGGCCACGGCTGGCGCCGACCGACCTTCCCGACACCGGGTTGAGCGCGTGATCGAGTCGCTCTATCGGCGGCTGTATCCGCTGCTCCTGGCACTGATGTTCCGTGTACCGGCAGAGCGGATCCACCGCGTCGCAGCGGCGATCATCAACTTGGTGGGCCGGGTCAAGCCGCTTCGCCTCCTTGCCGGCCGCGTCTTGGTGACCCACGATCCGGTACTGCGGTCGCGCGTCTTCGGGATCGACTTCCCCGCGCCACTCGGACTGGCCGCGGGATTCGACAAGAACGCGCAGGCGATCGACGCCTGGGGCGCACTCGGTTTCGGGTTCGCCGAGATCGGTACGGTCACCGGTGCCGCGCAGCCCGGAAACCCCGGACCGCGGCTGTTCCGTCTGCCTGCCGACCGTGCGCTCATCAACAGGATGGGCTTCAACAATCATGGGGCGGGCGCGGCAGCCAACCTGCTCAGACAGCGTAAGACGACAACGACGATGGTGCCCATCGGTGCCAACATCGGCAAGACCAAGGTTGTCGCAGCCAAAGATGCGGTCGAGGACTACCTGATCAGCGCTCGACTACTCGGACCGCTGGCGGACTTCCTCGTCGTGAACGTCAGTTCGCCGAACACGCCGGGCCTGAGGGATCTTCAGGCCGTGGCCTCCCTGCGTCCGTTGCTTGCCGCGGTACAGGAGTCGGTGGACATTCCGGTACTGGTGAAGATCGCTCCCGACCTCGCCGACGACGACATCGACGAAATCGCGGACCTGGCAGTCGAATTGGGGCTGGCGGGCATCGTCTGCACCAACACCACCATCAGCCGGGACGGGTTGGCCACCCCTGCGCATGAGGTCGAGGCGATGGGCGCAGGCGGGTTGTCGGGCGCCCCGCTCGCAGACCGCTCGCTCGAGGTCCTACGCCGACTTCACGCTCGGGTGGGCGGCAAGTTGACGCTGGTCAGCGTCGGCGGCATCGAGACCGCCGATCAGGCCTGGGAGCGCATCAGGGCCGGCGCCTCGCTGATCCAGGGTTACACCGGTTTCATCTACGGCGGTCCGTTGTGGGCCAAGCACATTCATCAGGGACTGGCCGGCAGGGTGCGCGCTGCCGGGTATACCTCGATCACCGAGGCGGTCGGCAGCGCGGCACCCTTGTCCGACTAGTCTCCGGCCGGCTGCTCGTACGTGCCGTGGATCACGGCACGTCCGATCGCATGGCTGAACAGATTGAATCCGAGGTAGGCCGGCGTCGCACCATCGGGCAGCCCAAGACTCTCGACATCCACCGCGTGCACCACGACGAAGTACCGGTGCGGGCCATGCCCGGGTGGCGGGGCGGCGCCGATGAACCGCGGCGCCGAGGCGTCGTTGTCGAGGGTCACGGCTCCGGACGGAAGTGACCCGTCGGCGCCATCACCGACGCCGGCGTCGAGCGACGTGACCGACGCCGGGATGTCCGCGACTGCCCAATGCCAGAATCCCGAGGCGGTGGGAGCATCCGGGTCGTAGACGGTGACCGCGAAGCTCTTGGTGTCCTCTGGGAAGCCGGACCAGCTGAGCTGAGGCGAGACGTCCTCGCCGCCGGCTCCCATGATCCCGGAGACCTGAGCCTTGCCGAGCGGTGCGCCGTCGGTGATGCTCTCGGATGTCAGGGTGAAACCGGGCAGGTGAGGTAGTGCGTCGTACGGGTTGTAACTCGACATGTCGTTCGCGTCCT
This sequence comes from Williamsia sp. D3, assembly GCF_000506245.1. Classification (NCBI taxonomy): domain Bacteria; kingdom Bacillati; phylum Actinomycetota; class Actinomycetes; order Mycobacteriales; family Nocardiaceae; genus Williamsia; species Williamsia sp. D3. The sequence continues at coordinate 112,385 of NZ_AYTE01000026.1, forward strand.
TTCCGTAGGGGTCAATCCTTGAAGCGTGCGGCCATCAGCTGTGGAGCAAGAAGTGCTCGAGCACATCGGTACCGAACAGAACCGACTCCACCGGTACCCGCTCGTCGATTCCATGAAACAGCGCGGCGAAATCGAGGTCGGTCGCAGTTTCAGCGGAGCGAAGCCGAAGCACCGAATGCCCAGGCGTGCAAAGGCTTTGGCGTCGGTGCCGCCGGACAGCATGTACGGCACGGTGCGGCCTTCGGGGTCGTGGGCCAAGATCGCGTCATTCATCGCATCGACCAGGTCGCCGTCAAACGTGGTCTCGTACGAGTCGAGTTTCGTGACCCATTCCCTGGTGACCTGTGGCCCGATGAGGGCGTCGACCTCGGCTTCGAAGGCAGCCTGACGTCCAGGCAACACCCGGCAGTCCACCACGGCGGTGGCTTTCTGCGGAATGACGTTTGCCTTGTACCCGGCATTGAGCATCGTGGGGTTGGCCGTGTCCCGCAGGGTGGCTCCAATGATCCGGGCGATCGAGCCGATCTTGAACAGGGCGGTTTCCAGATCCGGTGTGTCCGGGTGCAGTTCGAGCCCGGACTCCTCCGACACCGCGGCCAAGAACTCCGAGACCGACTCGGTCATCACCAACGGGAACGTGTGCCTGCCCAACCGCGCAACAGCTTCGGACAAGATTGTCACGGCGTTGTCGTCGTGCAGAAACGATCCGTGGCCGGCTGTTGCGGTTGCCGTCAGCCGCATCCAGGCGATGCCCTTTTCCGCAGTCTCGACGAGATACAGGCGTTTTTGTCCGCCGTCGGGCCGGTCGACGGTGAGAGAGAAACCGCCGACCTCACCGACAGCTTCGGTGACCCCTTCGAAGAGATCGGGCCGGTGTTCCACGAGCCAGTGCGACCCCCACTTGCCGCCGGCCTCTTCGTCGGCGAGAAAGGCGAACACGATGTCGCGAGGAGGAACGGTGCCGTCGCGTTTGAACTGCCGGGCAAGGGCCAACGCCATTCCCGCCATGTCCTTCATGTCGACCGCGCCCCTGCCCCAGATGTAACCGTCCTCGACAGATCCGGAGAACGGATGGACGCTCCAGTCGGCGGGCTCTGCCGGCACGACATCAAGGTGGGTGTGCAGCAACAACTTGCCTCGGGTGGAGTCGCTACCTGGCAGGGTTGCGAAGACGTTGCCCCGGCCGGGCTGGCCGGATTCGACATACTCGGTCCGGTAGCCCACGTCCTCGAGTTGCTGCTGCACCCAACGGGCACATTCTTCCTCGCCCTTGGTGGTCTCGAGCTCACCGGTGTTGCTGGTGTCGAAGCGGATCAGCCTGCTGACCAGGCCGACAACTTCATCGGTTGCGGAGGGAGTGTCGGTGTCGGGGCTCACCTGCTCATTCCTATCATCCTGACGACGTTCGGACCGGGCGCTCGGCGGAGTCCACGATTCCAGCGTCAGGTCAGATGGTCGAAATCACCCCGCACCCAACCGATGTGGCGTTGAGCCGAGTGCTGGACCGCAGCTGCGGCGTCCGCGGCGATGAACTCGGCGAAGTTGCCGTACAGGCGATCGAATCGGAACCTCCCGATGTCTCGGGCCAACCGGTCCACCACCGCCGCCGACAATGGGATGCGGTTCGGATAGCTGCGCATGAAGGACACCGTGGCCCGGTCGGGATTGGGCAGGACGGTGTCTCCGGAAAGGAGCACACCGCGCCCCTGCGCTCCGGCGCCCCAATGCGCCACGGCGCTGCCCGGAAAGTGCCCGCCCGGTTGCGCAAGTGTGACACCCGGCAGGACTTCGAGGTCACCGCTCCACGATTCGATGACCGGATCCGTCCGGGCCAACCACTCGAGATCGGCGTCGGCCACCAGGACCGGTACCCGCCCCAGTGCATGGCTCCACTCCACCTGGACACCGAACATGTGCGGATGACTGGCCACGATGGCCACCACATCTCCCCGATCACGTACCGCGGCAATCGACCGCTCATCGATGAAACCGAGGGGGTCCCACAACAGGTTTCCGGCCTGGGTGCACAGCAACTTGCTCCGCTGACCGATCCCGACTCCCGGTACGGCGCGCAGCTCGTGGAGCCCGGGTTCGAGTTCATCGATCTCGACGTGATGACCGTCCGCCGTCAACTCGGCGAGAGAGGCCCACTGTTGCCCGCCTGGCGGTACATATTGGCGCTCGTCGCCACAGATCCGGCATGTCTGTGGTCGCCCGCTGCCGTGCTCCACGGCGCAGGTACGGCAGATCACCGTGTCCAGGTCCATGAGACAGATTGTTAGCACCTTGCCCGCATCGGCAGACGAGAATCGTCTCGAGATGGCCTTGTCCTGGGGATTTGGGTTGCAGGCCGGCAGTCGGCTAATGTTATCCGGCGCTGGCAGGTTGACTGCCGGCGTGACTGGTCCGAGTGGCGGAATGGCAGACGCGCTAGCTTGAGGTGCTAGTGCCCTATTAACGGGCGTGGGGGTTCAAGTCCCCCCTCGGACACACTTTGCCGGTACAGCGCGATGCTGCACCTGGTTGTCGATCGAAAAGCACCTGTCGGCGCACCCGCGCACGGCCTACTGTGCTGGACATGGATCAATCCGCGTTTTATGGCGTCGTTGCGGCCACCAATTTCACCCTGCTGGGCCTCTGGTGGGTCGCGGTCAAAGACCGGGACGATCTCACCGGCCGAGACGGCCGCGGCAGCAACATGGCCTATCTCGTCTCACTGCAATTTGTTGTCGCCGCCGCGGTCTCGTTGTTCGCGCAGGTGGCCCCCGAGATCACTGCTGTGTGGCGCACCGGGTTCTCGATCGCCGGACTCATCGGTGCAATCGGCATCGCGATGCTCGCGGTGCAGTTCCGCACGCACACCGATGCAAAGGTGATGCCTTTGGTGCTCGGGTGTGCGGGTGTGCCGCTGTACGTCTTGGTGTTTGTCGTCGCCCTGTTCCCCGACGTGGTCGGTGCGATGAACCTGAGCCTGTCCCCCATCGAGGCCGAAGGACTGCTGCTGTCGATCATCGTGGTCCTGGGTGTCCAGGAAGCCTGGTTCGTCTCGATGACGCCTCCACGGGCGCCGGCGGCCGACGACGGTGCCGCAGAGGCGGGCCCCACCGGCACCACTGTCCCCGGAGCCGCCCAAACCCGGCGCTGACTGCGACGCTCGGTCGCAAGCGGAGGACCGTATCGCGCGGTCAGGGTGGTCGACCGGGCGCACTACAATACTCGGGTGCACGCCCACCTCATCGATCCCGCCGACTTGGCGGTCTTCCACCGTGTCCTGGACCAGGTGACCGAACTCGACGCAGATCATCCTGATTCGGTCACGGTGCAGCGGGCCGTGGCCTTGATGTTCAAGCGGGCCAAACGGCGCCGCAAGAAGCAGGCTCATCAGACCCGTCTCGACGCCGACCGGAAGGTGCTGGCGGCCACCGCGACCGGTTCGCCGGACCGCATCGACGACGAGACCGCGGGCCTACCACTGACGGGCGCGCCCGGCAGCACCGCCGGAACGCTCATCCGCCCCCAGCCGTGCTACATCTGCAAGCAGGACTACACCCGGGTCGACGCGTTCCACCATCAACTCTGTCCACGATGCGCGGCCGCCAACCGCGACAAACGCAACCAGCACACCGACCTGAGCGGCCGCCGCGCGCTTCTCACCGGCGGCAGGGCGAAGATCGGCATGTACATCGCGCTGATGCTGCTCCGCGACGGTGCCGACCTCACCATCACCACCCGGTTCCCCAAGGATGCGGCCCGGCGATTCGCCCGGCAGCCGGACGCCGACCAATGGCTGCATCGCCTGAGCATCGTCGGTATCGACCTCCGCGATCCTGCACAGGTGACAGCGCTGGCGGATTCGGTTGCGGCACAAGGACCTCTCGACATCCTCATCAACAACGCCGCACAGACGGTCCGGCGCACCGCCGGCGCCTACAGTTCGCTCGCCGACGCCGAACGAGCACCGCTCACCGGCCCCGCGGCGGCGGTACCGGTGCTGACCATGGGAGACAGCAGTGAGCTGCATCCACAATCGCTCGCCTCAGGGGGCGATTCGGACTCGGCGGCCAAGGCGCTCGCCTCCCTGGCCATGACTGCGGGGTCTGCGGCTCCCGCACGCATCGCCGACGGAACTGCCATCGACGCGGGCGGATTGCTACCCGACCTGGTCGACAGCAACAGCTGGGTGGAGACCGTCGACCAGGTGGACCCGCTGGAGTTGCTGGAAGTCCAGCTCTGCAACAGCGTGGCTCCATTCATCCTGCTGTCACGGCTCACCCCGGCCCTCCGGGCATCGACGGCGCGACGCAAGTATGTGGTGAACGTGTCGGCGATGGAGGGCATCTTCTCGCGTGGATACAAGGGGCCCGGTCATCCTCACACCAACATGGCGAAGGCGGCGCTGAACATGTTGACGCGCACGAGTGCCGGCGACCTCTACGAGGACGGGATCCTGGTGACCGCCGTCGACACCGGGTGGATCACCGACGAACGGCCGCACACCAGCAAGATCCGACTGGCAGAGGAGGGCTTCCGTGCTCCCCTCGACCTCGTCGACGGAGCGGCCCGGGTGTACGACCCGGTGGTGCAGGGCGAAGCCGGTATCGACCTGTACGGCTGTTTTCTCAAAGACTTCGAGCCGTACCCGTGGTGACGCCGCGGCACGACGACGCCGAAAGCCGTGTGGCTGTAGCCACTTTGACGATCATCGGCGAGAGCCTGTCGTCGATGACGGACATCCTGAAGGGCCTGGGAGACGAGCTGGCCAACACCAGGCCGGATCTGCCGGGCGCCAACAGTCCCTACGCCATCGTGTTCCACTGCGTCGGCGTGATCGAGCACTGGGCGGGCTCGGTGATCGCCGGCCTGAAGATTCCGCGGGACCGCGCCGCCGAGTTCACTGCCACCGGGCGGGTCGATGACCTGATCACACGGGTCAATGATGTTCGTGCGCGTCTGCCCGAGTGGGTGGATGTCGCACTACGCGAAGGGATTCGCGATCGAACCGTCACCGGTTCCACCCGTCCGGAGGTCGCAACCGCCACCCCGGAGTGGGTGTTGACACACGTGGTGCGCGAGCTGGCCCAGCACCTCGGCCAGCTCGAACTCACACGCGACGTCCTTCGTCAGGCGTGACTCTTTCCCACTTTGTATGCGGCACCGCCGGTTTCGCGCTTTTTCATCGCCTGGATTGCGGCATGGTGGCGGCGGGCGTGGTACGCCAGCGGGAAGTAGGTCAGTCGCTCGGGCAGAACCTTGTACGAACCACGGATCACGGTGTGCATCCGCTCGAGGTCCCGCTGCTCGCGGTCACTCCACGTGAGGCCGAGAATCTCGCGAACGCGGGGATCCATCACCCCGACCGTGGTCAGGTAGTTGAGGTTCTGAACCGGTGACATGGCGAACTTGGCGGCCTTCTTCGCCGCCGGGCGCAGTGCAGCCGGAACGGAGTCGGGAATCGGGGGCGCTTCGCGCATCTGACCGATCAGCTCCAGCGCGACCTTGTGCGCGACCAGCTTGTTGTTGACGAAGCTTCGTAGTACTCGCCGAACTCCTCGATCGTGGTCGGGTAACCCTTCATCGGCACCTGCACGATCTTGGCGATGCGACGATTGTCGCGGAAGATCTCCTGCTTCTCCTCGGCGTTGAACTCCCGGCCGATCAGAAGTGGTCCGGCCTTGATGGTCGTGGGATACGCGGTGGCGATGACCCATTGATACGCCTCGGGATTGAGCGCGCTGATGTGTTTGCCCTGCGAGTTCTTCATCTGCAGCGGCTGGTGCATCCGGCGCAGTCTTTTGCCTTCTTCGATCGCCTCCTGTCCGCCATAGATCCAGCGGAGAACGGAATCCACCGACCGGATGGCACGCCCGGCCGGGTCGGTGCGGAACACCGAATACTTGTCCACCACATCGCCGATCACCGGAAGCATCACCTGCATCACGAAAGCCGCCCCGTTGACCGGCAGGAACGTGAAATGTCCGGTCAACTCTGCAGTGATCGAGTCCGGCGGGATCAGCTCGATGTCGCCGTCGATGTTGTTGATCAGGGAATCTTCGCCCTCACCGGGCGCAGCGATCCGGGGACGGGCCGGCGCGGCAGTGTTGGTCGAAACGGACTCGGCAATCGTCATCGTAAACCTTCCATCGGGAAACGCTCGTGATCAGATTAGCACCTAAACGAGAACACGTGACAGTTCCGGAGCACTTTCTCCGGACCATCCCGGCCATCCACTAGGGTCATCAGGTGGTTACAGTCCCCCTGATCTTCGATTGCGACACGGGTATCGACGACTCGCTGGCCTTGCTCTACCTGCTCGCCCATCCGGCCGCAGATCTGCGGGCTGTCCTCTCGACCGGGGGCAATGTACCGACGGATGTGGTGTGCGGGAACAACCTGGCGTGGCTCGAACTGTGCGGCCGGGACGACATCGAGGTGTGTCTCGGAGCGTCAGGCCCACTCACCGGCTCACCGATGACCACCGAGGACACCCACGGGCCGCTCGGGGTCGGTTACGCGCAGTTGCCGGCGCCCACGTCGACGCCCTCCCACCGCGATGCGGCCGACGCCTGGATCGAACTCAGCGAAGAACATTCGGGCGAGCTCGTCGGACTCGTCACCGGGCCTTTGACAAACCTCGCGCTGGCCATCCGACGCGACCCGGCCCTGCCGACCCGACTGCGGAGGCTGGTCATCATGGGTGGGACGTTCCATCACCCCGGCAACACAACGCCCACGTCCGAATGGAACATCGCCGTGGATCCGGAGGCAGCCAAGGAGGTGTTCGCGGCGTTCGGTGTTGATGGTGCCCCACGGCCGATCATCTGCCCACTCGATCTCACGGAGACGATCCGGATGACGCCGGACCACCTGGGCCGTCTGGCCGCGCTTGCCGAGTCCAGTCCCGTCGAACAGCCAGGACCAGATGATGAACAGGGGGTCCGGTCGGTTGCGAGCAATGTCGTCATCCGGCATCTGGTCGACGCCGTCCGGTTCTACTTCGAGTTCCACGAGGCCCACGCCGAGGGATACATCTGCCACATGCACGACCCGTTCGCGGCCGCTGTTGCGCTCGATCCAGCTGTCGCGCGTACCCGGCCTGCGTGCGTGGACGTGGAGACGGCGGGTGCTCTCACACGTGGGACGACCATTGCCGACGAACGGCAGTTCTGGGGTCGGGAGAACAATGCGGACATCGCCGACGCAACCGATCCCGAACTGTTCTTCGACGCGCTCATCGAACGCGTGGCGGCGTTTGCGGTGACGGTGCAGCAACTACACGACTAGCCGTCGAACGCCTCGACGATCCTGGTCGCGGCCAGCGCCGGCGTCAGGGTGCCTGCCCGTACCTCCTCCTCGATACGGCCGCGGATCCCCCGAACCGCCTCGCTCGAGTCCAATCGGCGGAGCAACTGGTCGGTGACCATCGACCACATCCAGTTCACCTGCTGTTTGTTGCGCCGAGCCTGGAACTCCCCCGCTTGCTCGAGCACGTCCTTGTGCTTGAGGACCGTCTCCCAGAACTCCCGGACCCCGACATTCTCCATCGCACTCATGGTGAGCACCGGAGGCCGCCAGAGGGCGTCATGTGGCGACAGCAGTCGGAGCGCACCCTGGAGTTCTTTTGCGGCACTGCGCGCCTCGCGTTGATGCTTGCCGTCGGCCTTGTTCACCACCACGATGTCGGCGAGTTCGAGCACGCCTTTCTTGATGCCCTGCAACGAATCTCCCGTGCGGGCGAGGGTGAGGAAGCAGAAGACGTCGACCATGTTCGCGACGGTCACCTCTGACTGTCCGACACCGACGGTCTCCACCAGGACCACATCGAAGCCCGCGGCCTCGAGCAGCACGATGGTCTCGCGAGTGGCCTTGGCGACACCGCCGAGCGTTCCCGATGTCGGTGACGGCCGGATGTAGGCGTTCGGGTTCACCGACAGCCGACCCATCCTCGTCTTGTCGCCGAGAATCGACCCGCCCGTGCGTGTCGACGACGGGTCGACCGCCAGGACCGCAACCTTGTGGCCCTGCTCGATGAGGTGCATGCCGAGCGCTTCGATCGTGGTGGACTTGCCGACTCCCGGCACGCCGGTGATGCCGACACGATACGAATCGCCGGAGTCGGGGCCCAGCGCCAGGAGCAACTCTTGTGCGTGCGCCCGGTGATCGGCCCTCGTCGACTCGACCAGAGTGATGGCTCGAGCAAGATCGGGCCGTTTGTCTGCGCGGATGGCGTCAGCCAACTGCGCCAGATCCAGTGGTGGTCTGGCCATACCTATGAGTGCCTCAAGACGCCAGCTCATGCCCCAGTTCGGCGGCCAGCTTCGTGATCAGCTCGACCGCCGAGTCTGCGATGACCGTTCCCGGCGGGAAGATGGCAGCGGCGCCTGCGTCATAGAGCTCCTGGAAATCTCCCGGCGGGATCACTCCACCGACCACGATCATGATGTCGCCGCGCCCGACCTTGGCCAGCGCATCGCGCAGTGCCGGCACGAGGGTCAGGTGACCCGCGGCCAGCGACGAGACCCCCACGACGTGAACGTCGTTGTCGGCCGCCTGCTGGGCGACCTCGTCGGGGGTCTGGAACAGAGGGCCCACGTCGACGTCGAATCCGAGGTCGGCAAATGCGGTGGCGATGACCTTCTGGCCTCGGTCGTGGCCGTCCTGCCCCATTTTCGCCACCAGCACGCGGGGACGGCGTCCCTCGGCCTCGGCGAACTTCTCGACGATGTCGATCGCCGCGTCGATGTTGCTCACCTGTCCGGCCTCATGTCGGTACACCCCACTGATCGTGCGGATCTCTGCTTGGTGGCGGCCGTAGACCTTCTCGAGCGCTTCGGAGATCTCACCCACGGTCGCCTGATGCCGCGCCGCCTCGATCGCCAGCGCCATCAAGTTGTTGTCCATGCCGCCCTTGTCGTCGGCGGCGGCGCGGGTGAGGTTTGCCAGCGCAGCCTCGACCGCGTCGGAATCCCGGTTCGCGCGAAGCGTCTTCAGCTTCTCGAGTTGTTCTCCGCGCACCTTGGAGTTCTCGACCTTGAGGACCTCGACCTCCTGGTCCTCGTCGACCTGGTATTTGTTGATGCCGATGACGGGCTGCTGACCCGAATCGATCCGCGCCTGGGTGCGGGCGGCCGCCTCCTCGATCCGGAGCTTCGGGATGCCCTCGTTGATGGCCTGGGCCATCCCGCCTGCCTCTTCGACCTCGGCGATGTGCGCGCGGGCCTTGTTGGCCAGCTCATGCGTGAGCCATTCCACGTAATTCGAGCCCGCCCATGGGTCGATCGGTCGGGTGGTACCCGACTCCTGCTGCAGCAGCAGCTGAGTGTTACGCGCGATGCGGGCCGAGAAGTCCGTGGGCAGCGCGAGGGCCTCGTCGAGGGCGTTGGTGTGCAGGGACTGGGTGTGACCCTGCGTGGCGGCCATTGCCTCGATACACGTCCTGGCCACGTTGTTGAACGCGTCCTGTGCCGTCAGCGACCAGCCCGAGGTCTGCGAATGCGTGCGCAGCGACAGCGATTTGGCGTTCTTCGGATCGAACTTCGCGACCAGCTCACTCCAGATCAGCCGGGCGGCCCGGAGTTTGGCGACCTCCATGAAGAAGTTCATGCCGATGCCCCAGAAGAAGGACAGGCGGGGTGCGAACTTGTCCACGTCGAGGCCGGCTTCCATGCCCGCCCGGATGTACTCGACACCGTCGGCGAGGGTGTATGCCAGCTCGAGATCGGCTGTGGCCCCGGCCTCCTGGATGTGGTAGCCGGAAATGGAGATCGAGTTGAAGCGCGGCATCTTGGTGCTGGTGTACTCGAAGATGTTCGAGATGATGCGCATCGACGGTTTCGGCGGATAGATGTAGGTGTTGCGCACCATGAACTCTTTGAGGATGTCGTTCTGGATGGTCCCGGCCAGCTTCTCCGGGGGCACACCCTGTTCCTCCGCGGCCACCACGTACAGCGCCAGGATCGGGAGGACGGCGCCGTTCATGGTCATCGACACCGACACCGACCCCAGATCGATACCGTCGAACAATTGACGCATGTCGAGGATGGAGTCGATCGCGACGCCCGCCATCCCGACATCACCGGCCACACGTGGGTGGTCGGAGTCGTAACCGCGGTGGGTGGCCAGGTCGAAGGCGACCGACAGACCCTTCTGGCCGGCAGCGAGGTTGCGGCGGTAGAAGGCATTGGACTCTGCGGCGGTCGAGAATCCCGCGTACTGCCGGATGGTCCACGGCTGGTTCACATACATCGTCGGGTACGGCCCGCGAAGATACGGAACGGCGCCGGGGACGGTGTCCAGCGGATAGGGATGCTCGCCGTCGGTGGTGATGGCATCACGGTCCGAGCGGGTGTACAACGGGCGGACGTCGATCTGCTCGGGGGTGGTCCACGTGACCTGCTCGGTCGAATAGCCGTGTGCCTGAGCGAGATCGGCCACGAGTTGATCGCTGTCTCCCGGTGCGGCGGCCACGGCCTCCCCCGTCAATTGGACGTCGGCGAAACTGTTCGGCACCGACTGCCCGGACGGAGCGGTGGTCGACTTGTTCTGAGTACTGGTCATGTCAGCTCTCCGCCTCGATCGTGTCCAGCAGTTCTGTCAGCGTCGAGATCGCGTCGATCCCGATCTGCAGGTACCCGTCCGGCGCGTTCTGCTCATCAGTCCACGCCTTGGCCGGCCCGGCGAGCAGGACGGTGTGGAATCCGGCCTCGCGAGCGGCTGCGAGGGCGCCTGCGCCGTCGCTCTCGTAGCGCGGGTTGGCCGCGCACAGGACCGCGACAACCGGATCTCCGGACGTCGCCCTCGCGGCGGCGATGGCGTCGGCGGTCAGCGGTCCCGGATTGACCGACTCGATGCCGCCGGCCGCCAGCAGGTTCGCGATGAACGTCGTACGGGCGTTGTGTTCGGCGACCGACCCGAGTGGGAGCAACATCGCGATCGGCCGTTTTCCGTGGGATGCGAGAAACGCATCGGAACGATCACGCAGACGCTCGAACGGCCGGGCAGTGCGGGCCAGATTCGGCGCTGCGGTCGGCAAGTCGACGAAGTCGGCCGAACCCGGTGTGGTGAGCGGCTTCTCGGCCAGGTTGGGGAATTCGTTGATGCCGGTGAGCGAGGTGGTCCGGTGGGCGACGGCCTCGTCTCGGGCGGCCAGGGAGATGGAGACCTGCTCGCCGATCCATCCGTCGTCGAGGGCCTTCTGGTACCCGCCCTTGGCCTCGATCTCCTGGAACAGTGCCCACGCCGATGCAGCGAGGTCGTCGGTGAGTGACTCGACGAACCATGCACCACCCGCGGGGTCGAGCACCTTGGCCACGTTCGACTCCTCGATGAGGAGCAGCTGGGTGTTGCGTGCCATCCGGCGGGAGAAGCTCGGGCTGGTGGTCCGGTCTGCCGGTGGCAGCGCCACGTCGAAGGGCAGCACCGTGATCTGATCGGCACCGCCGACCCCCGCGCCGAAGGTGGCTGTGGTCACCCGGAGCATGTTGACCCAGGGATCACGCTGACTCATCATGCTCAGCGCGGTCACCCCGTGGGTCACCGCTCCCCCGGCCTCAGGTGCTCCACTGACCTCGGCGACCCGTCCCCAGAGGCGGCGGATCGCGCGGAACTTGGCCACCGTTCCGAACTGGTCGTCGGTGGCCGACAGTGCGAACGTCAGCTGGTTGAGTGCCTTGTCGACAGCCAGTCCGGCCGCGGTGAGGGCCCTCAGGTACTCGACGCCGGCGGCGGTGACCAAGGCCAGTTCCTGCACGTCGGTGGCGCCACCGAGGGCGAAGTCGGTGCCGTCCACACGGATGGACCGCACGGCCGCGCCGGCCGATGCCGCCACCTCGATCGCATCGGCGAGTGCAACCGCCGGACGCCCGGAGAACGCGGCGGTCAGAGGCGCGAGGCCATAGGAGCTGACCGTGCCGACCGTCGCGGAGTCCGGGAGGAGTGGCTGGAGGACCTGCGCGGCCTCGATGCCCGCGGCACCGGCGTCGAGTGTGACCGGAACCAGATCGAGGTAGACGCCGTCGAGAACGGCGGCGAGATCCTTCGGGGCGATGGCAGAGTGACCGACCGTCAGCCACAGCCCGCTGGCCCCGTTGTTCAGTGCCTCCAGAATTGCCTGGTTCAGGGCCGCCGGATCCTGGGGCTCGCCGACCGGGTCGCCGAAGCGCTCAGTGACACGCCACCCCATGTTGACGTCCCGCACGCGGTCGCTGCCTCGGACGAACGGGTAGGACCCGGGCAACCCGGGCTCGTCGAGTTCGTCGCGCCGCGTGTAGAGCGGCTTGATGGTCAACGCATCCGGGGTGGTGGTCGACAAGAGCGTCTCTGGGGTGTCGCGCAGATCGGCGACGTCGACGCGCTTGGACTTCGCGAGCACCTGTGCGGCGGAGTCGGACCATTGCTGGTAACTGGACTCCAGGTCGTGGAGGTCAGGTCGGGTATCCGGCATTCGGCGTGAGCCCTTCGATCTGCTTGTGACGTCGTGATCTCTATCGCATCTTGAGGTGAATCGACACTATCCGATCGAACGCTCGGCCCGGTACGGGGAGTCGATGCCCGAGCAGTGGCGTCGCGCACATCTTTGCGACTTTTTTTCGCCCGTATCCTTGAGACCGTGAAATTCAGTGGTCGGCTCACCGGGCGAACCGCGGTGATCCGGGCGCTCGGCGGATTGGTGGTGGTGATCGCCGTCCTGCTCGGCGCCTACCTGATCCCCTTGCCCTCGGTGGGCAGGCTGCGGGACTGGGCCGACTCGTTCGGGCCGAACTTCGTCTGGATCTTTTTCATCGGCTATGCCGTCATCGCAATCGGGCCCGTACCGCGCTCGGCGTTCACCGCAGCATCCGGTTTGCTGTTCGGTCCGCTGGTGGGTTTCGTCGGTGCGATGCTGGCCACCATACGCGGCTTTGATGGCTTTTGTGCTGGTCAGGCGCCTGGGACGAGAACGTATCCGGCCTTATCTACGCCACCCGGTTGCGCGTTCGGTGGAGCTGCGCATGGAACGCCGGGGATGGCTTGCGGTCGGGTCACTCCGGCTGATCGCCGCGTTTCCGTTCTCTGTCACCAACTACGTCGCAGCTCTGTCTGCCATCAAGTTCGCGCCGTATGCGCTCGCCACGGTGATCGGTGTCGCACCGGGAACAGCAGCCGTGGTCATCCTCGGCAATGCTCTCGCAGGAGACGGCGATCCGGTCATGCTGGCGTTGTCGGCGGGCCTGTTCAGCCTCGGCGTCTTCGGTCTGATCCTCGACACGAGGCTGTCGGTGAGGGAACCCACCGATGGCGATATGGAGAACACCGACAAGCCTGCAGATGAACTCTCGAACCGTGCTGGCTGAGCGAAGGCTGCGCCGGCGTCACGAGTGAATCCACCGAGGGTGCCGACCGACAAGCCTGAGAGCGGAATTCCTTGAAGTAAAGGCTGCTGACTTGATACCCTCAGATCAAGGTTATGTACTTGATAACGGACGGGATGACCGATGTACGTCGTCACCATCGACCAACGGCACAGCCGACGAGAAGCCGACCGGGTACCCCACGCGCTGCAATCGCTGACCCACATCCCGGTCATCCGCCCATTCGATCGAACCGCGGGAGATGAGTTCCAGGCGGTACTCGACGACCCCGCCGCAGTCATCGACACAGTGCTCACCCTCGCCGAAGAAGGTGGGTGGAGTATCGGGGTCGGGATCGGCACCGTGGAACTCCCGTTGCCATCCATCACTCGCGCCGGGCGGGGGCCCGCGTTCGAACGCGCACGCGATGCGGTCAACGCCGCGAAGACCAATCCTTACAGCGTCGCCGTCATGGGGCCGGACCCGATGCCCTGCACATACGCCCAGACCGGGCTTCGGTTGCTGGTCCGCACGATCGCCGGACGGTCAGATGCTGGACACGCCGCGGCTCGCCAGATGCGCTCGGGACAGACTCAGTCGGTGGCTGCTGCCACACTCGGGATCACCCCGCAGGCGCTGTCGCAGCGATTGCGTGCCGCGGACTGGTACATCGAGGAGGAGACGCGTTTGCTGGCCATACATCTACTGCAGTCGGCACATTCATGATCGTCGCTGCGCTTGTCCTACTCGGGGTCACCGCTGTGCTGCCACTGATCCTTGCTGCAGCGCCGATCGGACATCGGACCGGTCCGAACCTCATCGCCGCGGTGGCCACGCCCCTGGCTCTCGGTGGGGTGGCGGTGCTCGCCCTGCTTGCGGACCGGGCCTCGGGCGCGGCCGCGGTGATCACCCACTGCCTCACCGTTCTGGCCGCGGTCACCGGCGGCACCTTGCTGGTTCGCGGTGCCTTGCTGCTCGGGGGCATAGAACCGTGGCAACTGGACACCCGGCCACCGGAACCGGAGACGGCCGGCTCCGGAGATGTACCGGAACCACCAGCGCCGACGCCACTGCGAGGAGGCCGCGTCATCGGATACCTGGAGCGGATCGCGGTGGTGGCAGCACTAGGTCTGCGATGGCCCGAGGCGATAGCAATAGTGCTGGCGGTCAAGGGACTCGGTCGCTACCCGGAACTCCGCGAACCGGGCGCCGCCGAACAGTTCATCATCGGGACGTTGGCATCGGTGCTGTGGGCTGCTGCGGTGGCCGGCACCGGATATCTACTGTTGCACTGAGATCTTGAACTATTGCTCAACCCTGCCGGGGTCGATTGCCGGCGTCTGCCAGCCGGGTTGGTCCGAGGACCCGGCCTGATCGATGCCCGGATCCGTGCGCGGACGGGCCAGCAGCGGATCGTCATCGACCGGCTTGCGGGCCACTGCCTCAGCCTCGGCCACGGCCTGGGCCACCTTGGGATCGGCTGCGGTTTCGAACCAGCTGGACATGTCTGTGTCGTCCGGCTGGGCGCTGCCGTCGTCGGCGGCCGGCTCGTACCGGAACACCCCGTCATCGGACTGGACACCGAATGATCTCGCGAATCCCTGTAGCGCCGAGCCGAAGTCACTCGGGACCACCCACACCTTGCTGGCTTCGCCCTTGGCCATCTCCGGTAGTTGCTGGAGATACTGGTAGGCCAGCAGTTCCGGTGTCGGTTTTGCGGCTTTGATCGCGGCAAAGACCTTCTGGATCGACTTGGCTTCACCTTCGGCACGGAGGTACGTGGCGGCGCGATCGCCTTGCGCCTGCAGGATCCGTGACTGCCGTTCGCCCTCCGCGGTCAGGATCGCCGCCGCCTTGGCGCCTTCGGCGTAGAGGATCTGACTCTGTTTGTTGCCCTCGGCGGTCTTGATCGCCGATTCCCGCTGACCTTCCGCGGTCAGGATCGTTGCCCGCTTCTCACGATCTGCCTTCATCTGCTTTTCCATCGACTCCTGGATGGACGGCGGCGGGAGGATGCTCTTGAGTTCGACCCGGGCGACGCGCAGGCCCCATCGACTGGTGGCCTCGTCGAGTACCCCACGCAGCTGAGCGTTGATGGAGTCACGTGAGGTCAGGGTCTCTTCGAGCGTCATCCCACCGACGACGTTGCGCAGCGTCGTGGTGGCCAACTGTTCGACGCCGACGATGTAGTCGTTGATCTCGTATACCGCCGCCTGCGGCACGGTGACCTGGAAATACACGACGGTGTCGATCAGAACGGTCAGGTTGTCCTCGGTGATGACGGGTTGTGGGGCAAACGACACCACGCGTTCTCGCAGATCGATCCGAGCACGGATGCGGTCGACGAACGGCACCAGCAATGTCAGCTGTCCGGACACCGTCTTGGTGTAGCGGCCAAGGCGTTCGATCACCGCCGCCTCGGCCTGAGGGATGAGCGCGATGGACTTGACGAGGATCACCCCGACCACCAGCACGAGGACGGCGATGATGATGAGTCCGACGATCACGGCGTTCATCCTTTCCACACGACGGCGGTCGGACCGTCGATCTCGAGTACCGTCACCGATTCGCCCTCGGCGAAGTGGTCACCTGGAGTGGCTGCGCGGGCCGACCAGACCTCGCCGCCGAACTTGACCTGTCCACCACGTTCGTCCACCGGTGTGATCACCAGGGCTTGTCGACCCACGAGTGCTTCGGTGTTGGTGGCAAGGCGGGGGCGGGTGAACATGTGCCTGCGTGCGACCGGGCGTACGGCGAAGAGCAGGAGCAAGGACACCACTGCGAACACAACCCCGTCCACCCATAGCGGGGGGTCGAACACTGCGCTGACACCCGCCGCCGAGAGCGCACCACCGGCGAGCATGAGCAAGATCAGATCACCGCTGAGGGTCTCGGCGCCGATCAGGATCAATCCGGCGACCAACCACAGGAGTGCGCCCATTTCCTCAGTCTGCCATGCTCACGACCGGTCGGTACGGCTCTAGGATTCGATGGCGGTGACGAAATCGATCAGCTCTTCCACCGCGCGGATGAGCGGCACCTCGACGTCCCGAAAACTCGACACCGAGCTGTTCACCTTCCGCCAGCCGTCACGTGGCGAACCCCACCCCAGTTCGTTGCACACCCCTGTCTTCCAGTCGATCCCGCGCGGGATCTTCGGCCACGCATTGATGCCGACCGCTGCCGGTTTCACTGCCTCCCACACATCGATGTAGGGATGCCCGCAGACCAGCACATGCGGACCGACACGTTCGGTGAGCCGCGATTCCTTCGACCCGGCGACGAGGTGGTCGACCAGGACGCCCGCCCGCCGAGTCGGCCCGGGCTCGAACTCGGCGAGGGCTTCATCTAGATTGTCGAGGCCGTCGAGGCTGGCGACCACCACACCTTCCACCCGCAGGTCGTCGCCCCAGATGCGTTCCATCAACGCAGCGTCGTGCACACCTTCGACGAACAACCTGCTGGCGCGGGCCACCCGGGCTCTCCTGCTGACCGGGGCAACGGAACCCGAGGCCGTGCGGGCCGGCGCCCCAGGCGCTTTTCGAACGGGTTTGACCAGGGTCACCGGTGACCCATCGATGAGGAATGCCGCGGGGCGCAATGCAAAGATCCGGGTGGATCCTCGCCGATCTTCCAACCGCACGAACTCCCCGTCGTAACTGCGTTCGAAACCGACCACCGCGCCGCAGAATCCGCTGGCGGCGTCCTCGACGACCAGGTCCCGTTCGGCGGTCACCTCGGGAATCGCCGGGCGAGTGGGCCGCCGGGGCTCGGAGAGTACATCGCGACCGTAACGATCCGGGACTCGGTGATGTGGTCCAGTGCTGTTCACCGCCATCACGTTAGGGCCCGTTCCGGGTGCATTCCGCCAGGCACGCCGCGTACCCGTTTTCGGCGCTAAAGTGGCCGGGTGAACGAGCTGAGCGTGGCTCGCAGAACAGCAACCAGGAAGCACGATGACTGACGCGGATTTCGACTACCCGACCGACACGCAGGGCGTGGCCAGCGCTCTGGGTGCGTGGGGTGCAGCCTGGCAGGCCGGCCGATGCTCCCCCGACGACGTGCTCGATGTCCTCGGCTGGTGGAGCGCGCGACATCGTGTACTGGCTGCTGATGCCATTGCGGCGCAATCGCTTTCGCTCAGCCCCCGAGGTGAGGAGAGCGACGCCCTGCTGAGGCTCGTTCGAGGTGGTAGCTCGGCGCAGGGACTGGCGGTACTGCTCGTGGCTCCCGGCGACATGCTCGGCTTGCCGCCTCGCGGACCGATCACCAACGCAGCACTCGAGTCGGGTGAACTCCTTGTCGTCCCCGGAAGGTACGCCCTCGTCCCGCGCCGGCTCGACCGGTACACGATCGGCTGGGGTGTGCACACCGTCGAGACGGCGATGATCCCCGTCATCCATTCCCTCGGCGCCGTCGAATACGACCTACGGGAGGGTATCCGCTCTGCAGCCGACCTTCTGGACGGCTTGCGGATGCCGCGATCCACAGCAACGGATTCATTGACCGACCCCCGCAAGAAGGTCGCAGAACTGACCCGGTTGGCAGCTCAGCAGTTGCCTCCAGGGGTCAACGCGCGCGCCGAACGCATCCTTGAACAGGCGGCACACGTGGCGGCCATTCTCTCCGTGGCGCAGCAGGCGGCCCCGGATTTCGGCTACAGCGTCGGCGAACAGCACACCGGCGATTCAGCCCTCCGTGATCTCGCCCGCACCGTCCGGGTGGCCCGGATGAGTGCGACCAATGCAGTGATCTCAGAGTTGTTGTCGAACAACCGGGTCTGAGGTCAGGCCGGCCGTTGCACCGGCGCGCAACATCCTTGCGCACAGGGAGACCCGTTCTCGGTCATCCCCGGTCGGAACGGCACTTCGCCGGCAAGCTGCTCGCTGATCAGCGAGACGATCATGGAGATGAACCGCGAATCGGTGCCGACGGTGGCGGCTCGCTCGTATGTCAGCCCGAGTTCGTCGGCTTTGTCCTTGCCCTCGTTGTCCAGATCCCAGAGCACTTCGAGATGATCTGACACAAACCCGATCGGGCATACGATCACCGATGGAACACCCTGGGCGGCAACGTCTTCGAGATGGTCGCAGATATCGGGATCCAGCCACGGGATCTGCGGTGGTCCCGAGCGCGACTGCCAGACCTGGTCGAAAACGTCGAAACCCGCAGCGGCCGCGGCCAATCGGGACGCCTGGGCAACCTGCTTGCTGTAGAGCCTTCCCCCGTCCTCGGGCGGCCCGGCCGCCTTGTCGGCTGAGTCGGGGATCGAGTGGGCGGTGAAGATCAGCCGTACGTCATCACGTTCGTCTTCCGGTAGACGTCCGAGAGCAACGCGGATCGCGTCGGCGCAAGCAGCTGTCATCGCCGGGTGATTCCAGAAGTGTGGCAATTTGCGCAACACCATCGAATCCGCAGCCGGTCCCAACGAGTCCAGGGCACGGGCGATGTCCTCGTCGTACTGTCGGCAGCCCGAATATCCACCCCACGCCGACGTCGGGAACACCAGCACCCGACGGTGCCCGTCCGAGTGGATGCGCGCGAGCGTGTCCTCGATCATCGGGTGCCAGTTGCGGTTGCCGAAATACACGGGCAGATCGATGCCCGACTGTGCGAGTTCGGCCTCCAACGAGGCGATCAGGTCGCGGTTGAGCGCGTTGATCGGCGAGACACCACCGAAGTGGTAGTAGTGCTCGGCGACCTCGTCGAGCCGTTCCGGTGGCACACCCCTGCCGCGCGTGACGTTCTCGAGGAACGGCCGTACGTCGGCGGGCTTGTCGGGCCCGCCGAAGGACAACACCAGAACAGCATCGAACTCAGCGCTCATCCGGGGACCTACATGCCTTCCGGGAGCCAGGTGTTGTGGCTGGCCCCGCCGTCGACGTAAACGATCGACCCGGTCGTGCCCGGCAGCCAGTCCGACAGCAGCGCGCAGATCGACTTCGCCACAACGGTTGCGTCATCGACGTCCCAGCCGATCGGGGACGCACCATCCCAGTACTCGTTGAGCTGGTTGAGCTTCTTCGCGTCGCCGGTGGCGGTACCCGCGATCGCCTTGGCGGCAAGGGTTTTGATGGGGCCTGCGGCCACCAGGTTGGACCGGATCCGCTTGGCCTCGCCCACCTCACGCGCCACATACCGATTGACCGATTCGAGGGCGGCCTTGGCCACGCCCATCCAATTGTAGTAAGGCATCGCCGTGCGCGGATCGAAGTCCATCCCCACGATCGAGCCACCCTCGTTCATCGCAGGCAAAACTGCTCGCGCAAGTGCGGCATAACTCCAGGCCGACACCTGGAAGGATTGCGCCGCATCGGGTCCGGGACCTTCCAGGAACGGCTTGGCATCTGGGCCCATCAGGGTCCTGGGCGCGAAGGCGATCGAGTGCAGTACACCGTCGATACCCTCGGGCGCAAGCTCTTTGAGCCGGTCGGCCAGCGTGGCCAGGTGCTCCTCGTCGGTGATGTCGAGCTCGACGGCGGGAGGGACCTCCTTGGGGAGTCGCTGAGCGATCCGGTCGATCAGTCGCAGGCGGTCGAATCCGGTGATGATGACCCGCGCGCCCTGCTCCTGCGCCATTGCGGCCGCGTGGAACGCGATCGAGGAATCGGTGATGATCCCGGTGATCAGGATGGTCTTGCCGTCGAGAAGTCCGCTCACTGGTGCTCCCTTGCTTTGGATGTGGGCTGTTACAGGTCAGACGGTCAGTGGCCCATGCCCAGACCGCCGTCGACAGGGATCACGGCGCCGGACACGTATGCCGAATCGTCGGACGCCAGCCAGCTCACCACGGCGGCCACTTCTTCAGGCCTGCCGACGCGCGCCGCGGGGATCAGCTTCACGGCCTGTTCCTTGTATTCGTCCGGCAGTTCGGCGGTCATGTCGGTGTCGATCAGTCCGGGCGCCACGACATTGGCGGTGATCGATCGAGATCCGAGTTCGCGAGTGAGCGATCGAGCCATTCCGATCAGTCCCGCCTTGGAGGATGCGTAGTTGATCTGGCCGGGGGTCCCCATCATCGCCACCGCGGACCCCAGGAAGATGAAGCGGCCGAATCGCTTGCGCAGCATGGACCGGCAGGCGGCCTTGGCGACGCGGAACGAACCGGTGAGGTTGGCGTCCACGACCCTCTCGAACTGCTCCTCGGTCATCCGCATCAGCAGGGTGTCGTCGGTGACGCCGGCATTGGAGACCAGCACCTCCACCGGGCCCTGGTGTTCTTCGATCGCCGCGAAGGCCCGGGTGATCGATTCGGTGTCGGTGACGTCGCATTCGACGCCGAACAAACCCTCGGGCGCGCCCGAACCACGATGTGTGACGGCCACTTTGTGCCCGTCCGCGGCCAGCCGTTGCGCGATCGCCAATCCGATTCCACGGTTGCCCCCGGTCACCAGAACCGACCGGGACACCTGTTCGTTGCTGTCAGCCATGACGGTCAACCTATCGCCTAGTTGTCGGTGGAGGTGTACGTGGTCCCATCAGGGCAGGCGCCGGTTGATCGCCACGGCGCTGCCGACCGCGAGGAGTACCAGCAGCGTGCCGGCGATCAGCCACGGGCGGGACGCGTCGCCGCGCCGGGTCTCGTAACCGATCTGATCCTGGAGATTGCCGTAGACCTGGTTGAGTTCATCGAGGCTCGAGGCGGTGAAGAACTTACCCTCCGACAACTGCGCGATCTTGCGGAGCGAATCGTCGTCGACAGGCACCGGGATCCGGTCACCTTCCAGTTCGACTGTGCCGCCGCGGGTTCCGAACGAAATGGTGTTGACCGGAATCCGGTCCTCTTTCGCCTTACGGGCCGCGGTAAAAGCTCCGCGGGGGTCGTCGGGGTCGTCGGGCACCGTTTCCTTGCCGTCCGAGAGCAACACCACCTGCGCGGGCGGAGCACCCTTGTCGCCACCGAGCACGGCATTGAGGGTCTTGATCTGCGTGACCGCGGCGAGGATGCCCTCACCGGTCGCGGTCTTGTCGTCGAGGCGCAATTTGTCGATCGCGTCCTTGGTGGCGGCACGGTCGGGTGTCGGCGACACCAGAGTGGTCGCCGTTCCGGCGTACGAGATCAACCCCAGGTTGATGCCCTCGGTGAGTTCGTCCGCGAACTTCTTACCGGCCTCTTGAGCAGCCTTGAGCCGTGACGGGGCCACGTCGGTCGCGTCCATCGATCGGGACACGTCGATGACAAGCATCACGGTGGCCTTGTTGCGCGGCACTTTTCGGTCGGCCTGAGGACCGGCCATCGCCACCGTCAGCACCAGCAGAGCGATCACCATCAGCACGATCGGAATGTGCTGAGTCCGGCTGCGGGTCTGTGGGGCAACCGTATTCAGCAGGTCCAGATTGGCGAACTTCAGGGCACGGTTCTGCCGTCGCCGCTGCATGTAGATGTACCCGGCCACCAAGGCGGCCACGACGAGGATGATCAGCAACCACCAGGGGGACGCGAAGTCGAACCAGCTCATCGGGTGGCCCCCGCGTTCATTCCCCGCCTCCGCTGCGCGATGAATCGCACCACATCGGCGATCCAGTCGCGGTCGGTGCGAAGCGCCAAAGTCGGTGCACCACACTGCCTCAACGCGCGCTGCACCGCCATCCGGTGGTCTTCGGCGGCTCTGGCGAAATCAGCCCGCACCTTGTCGGTGATCGTCAGTTCGCGGATCTGCCCCGATTCGGCATCGCGCAGCACCACCTCACCCACCGCAGGCAATTCCATATCGCGCGGATCGAGGATCTCGACACCGAGGACATCGTGGTGACCGGACACGGCCCGCAAAGGGCGGTCCCAGTTGATCGGCCCGAGGAAGTCGCTGACCACCACGGCCAGACCCCGGCGTCGCTCGGGCCTGCGCAGGGCGTCGATGCCGGCGAACAGGTCGCCGCGCACACCGTCGTTCGCACGGGTGGTGGTGGCAATGGTCTTGAGGGTGCTCAAAGCGTGTGCCCGGCCACCGCGGGCAGGGATTCGCACCACCTGATCGCCGGTGCACACCACCGCACCCAACCGGTTACCTCCGCCCAGAGTGAGGTGGGCGATGGCCGCGCACGCCGCCACCGCCAGATCACGTTTGGTGGTGTTGACCGTGCCGAAGTCCAGACTCGCCGACATGTCGACGACGAGCCAGGTCTCGAGTTCGCGATCGGCCACCATCTGCCGGACGTGAGCATGGGTCGTGCGGGCCGTCACCGACCAATCCATCCGGCGGACGTCATCGCCGGGCTGGTACTCGCGGGCCTCCCCCGGCTCGGTTCCCGGTCCCGGGATGAGCCCGAGGTGTTCACCCTGCAGCACCCCGTCGAGCTTGCGGCGAACCACGATCTCCAGGGTCTTGAGTGCTGCGGTCAGCTTGGGGTCTTCGAGGGTACCGGCGCCGAACGACGGGAGCGTGCTGTTATCCGCCATAGTGCGACTGGTTGCCCTGCGCCGGGTTGGCTTGCGCGGCAGCAGGTTTGGTCAGAGGACCGGGCCCCTGCGAATACGCCGGCTGGCCTTGCTGTGGCGACTGCTGCGGCGGGGCCTGTCCACCCACGGTGGGCGGGGTGGCCAGCGGCTGTGCGCTGACCTGGGGCAGACCGACCGTCTGCAACACCCGGGTGATGACGGCATCGGCATCCACCTCGTCGGCCAGCGCGTCGTAACTGAGTACCAACCGGTGGCGGAGCACGTCGGGAATGAGCTCGACGACGTCCTGGGGAATCACGTAGTCGCGGCCACGAACCAGCGCGAGCGCGCGCGAAGCCGCGACGATGCCCAGCGTGGCGCGTGGGGAGGCGCCGTATGCCAGCCATCCCGCGACATCGTGCATGCCGAGCTCGGCCGGTCGCCGGGTCGCGTTGATCACTCGGACCACATAGTCGACGAGGGCGTGATGCACGAAGACATTCGCTGCGGTGTTCTGCAGGCGGACCATCGTCTCCGCGTCGAGAACGCGGGATGCCTTGGGCGGGACGTTACCCATCCGGTAGACGATCTCGCGTTCTTCCTCCACCGCCGGGTAGTCGACCAGGATCTTGAACAGGAACCGGTCACGCTGCGCCTCGGGCAGCGGGTACACGCCCTCGTTCTCGATGGGGTTCTGCGTCGCCATGACCAAGAACGGGTCGGGCATCGGATAGGTGGTGCCGCCGATGGAGACATGCCGCTCGGCCATCACCTCCAAGAGCGCCGACTGCACCTTCGCGGGTGCACGGTTGATCTCGTCGGCGAGAAGGAAGTTGGCCACCACGGGTCCGAGTTCGGTGTCGAACTCCTCACGACCCTGCCGATAGATACGCGTACCGATGAGGTCGGTGGGCACCAGGTCGGGGGTGAACTGCACTCGCGAGAAGCTGCCACCGATGACGGTCGCATACGTCTCGACCGCAAGGGTCTTTGCCACGCCCGGCACACCTTCGAGCAAGATGTGACCGCGGGCCAGGAGACCGACCAGGATGCGTTCGACCAGTCGGTCCTGCCCGACGATGACCCTCTTGACCTCGAACATCGCCTTCTCGAGCAAGGCGACGTCGGACTGCGTGAGCTTGAATTCCTCTGCCGAGGTCTTGCTGTCGTCCTGCGCTGAGGTCACCGATACCCTCCGGGGTCTGTTCGATCGTTGTACTGACTGCACCGAGGGTACTGGGCCGCCGGTGGAGCCAGCCACGTCCGGCATCTGCGGCGGGTCGACATAGGGCCCCGGGCTGGATCGATCAGATCAGGCGAGCCGCACCACGTAGGGCATCGCTCCGCTGGTCCGCAACGGCGAGATCTTCACGACGTCACCCGACTGCGGGGCCTCGATCATCGTGTTGTCCCCGAGGTAGAGGGCGACGTGCTGGCTCGCGTTGGGCCCGTAGAAGATCATGTCGCCGCGCTGCATCTCCGAGAGCGGGAACTGCGGACCCGACGTGTACTGGTAACCCGTGTAGTGCGGTAGCGAGATCCCGATGCCGGCGAACGCGTAGATCATCAGCCCGGAGCAGTCGAAGCCCACCTTGTTGTAGTCGCCGTACGAGTCGGCCACGCCACCGTCGCGGATACCGAGGGTGGGACCGTTCGCGTCACCACCACCCCACGAATAACTCACACCCAGCTGCGACATCGCGCGGTTGACCACGATCTCCACCGCAGCGGGGCCTTCGGCTCCCGGGTCGACCGTCCCCGGTGACGGGGTCGTCGGCGTGGTGGGCTCGGTCGGGGTGGTCGGGTCGACCGGTGTGGTCGGATCGGTCGGGTCGACCGGAGTGGTCGGGGTCGTCGGCTCATCGATGTCGGTGTGCGGCGGGGTCAGCGATCCGACCAGCGCAGCGAGCATCTGCTGGCTGGTGTTCAGCGCCAGCTTGCCTGCCGCATCGGCCGCAGCACGCAACGCGGCCTGGTGCGCCTGGTCCTCGATCGCGGCCTGTTGATCGGGCAGGATCGATCCCGGCGCACCCGGTGAGGTGACAGGCGTCGGCTGTCCTCGGAGCGCCTCGAGCTGCCGCTGCGCCTCGTCACGATCGGCTTGCAGCTTCTGGCGTCGGGCGTTCTCGGCTTTGACTGCCTCGATCGCCTCGGTGATCGCGCTCTGCGCGTCGGCCTGGCGGTTCTCGGCGGTGGTGGCGGCGAACGAGGCCTGCTGTTCGGTGGCCTGCGCGGTGGCCGCGCGGTTGGCCTCTTCGTTGCGGGCCTGCTGCAGCCGGGTGATCGTCTCCTGCTGATCTTTGCTCAGCTGATCGATGACCGAGGCCCGATCGAGGACCGCACCGGGATCACCCGAAAGATAGGCCGCCATCGATCCCTGGCTGTTGCCCTGGGTGTACAGACTCCGGATGAACCCATCGAAGTCGGTCTCCGCGAGCGCAATTGCGCCGGCAGCGCCCTGTAGCGCCTCTTGGGCACCACGCACGGCGATGGCCGCCAGTCGCTGCGCTTCCCTGGCGTTCTGGAGGTCGACGAGAGCGCGGTTGACCGCTTCGCGTTTCACCGCGACGTCGCCGTCCAGGTTGACCAGGTTCTGATTTGTATCGGCGATCTGATTGATCAGTGTGGCGATCTTGTCAGCACTGCTGGGTGGTTCGGCGACCGCTGTCCCTGCGGACAACTGCCCGAAACCCACCGCGACCGCCGCGACAAACGCGACTGCCACCGATGTTCGGGCACCACCATGCTGTCGGGTGGACACGGAAAAAGGTCGACGGCGTATGCCGAATGCAGTGCGTCGCCTCACAAAGAACTCCCTCGCAGATCTGACATTGCGCCGGTCGCCGCCGAATCAGCGGCATACCTGGCCATCGCCACGATGGTGATCAACTTCCCCATTAGCACCACCGATGACATACGGAACCGTACGCCACAAGAACCCCGAAGGAAACAGCAGTCACAAATTACATTAGCGTCATTACCTGCGGAAACGCCGTGAACTCGGACAATGCCGAAGGTCACGAATTGGATATCGCAGAACTACAATTGTGTAGTTCCGGCGTCAATTCAGACGGCGGTGGCAGAAGAGCCGCCGCCGGCGCGCGGCGTGGCCCGCGATTCGGGGGCGGTGTGCACCGACGCCGGATCGGTCTCGGTGGGAGTTCCCTTGCGCAACTGCAGCTTGCGGGCCACCACCGCACCCACGGCGACCACGGCGATCAGCACGAGCGTGACAACGGTCCAGGGAACCTGGGTCTGCTCGGTCATCCGGTCCAACATCTGCTCGGCTGCGACGGGCGGATTGGAAATCGTCAGATTGTCTGTGGCCTGTTCCAATTGCACTCGGCTGAACTCGTCACTTGCCGAACCGACGTAATTGCCGCCGAGAACGATGACGGTGCCGCCTGTGTCCTGCTGCAATTCGGTGGCGATGTCGCGGTAGTAGGTGATCCGGGGATACACCTTGTCCGTCACCGCGAAATGCACGTCGTAACCCTTGTCCTTGGCCTCGGCGACAACCTGCAGGATTCGCGGGGTCATCTCCGGTGGCGCCACGACTCCGTCATCGGCCAGTCCGGCCTGCAGCTCGGGCAGGTTCACGTCCGGCGGGATGATGGTCAAGCTCGGCGTGGGTGCCACGTGTTCTCCGAATCTGTGGATCGGGGGGCATTGCTGGCAGAAGCCAACCTACGGCTGCACATTACGACACAATTGGGGAGTCCCAGCATCACCGCGCCTGTCCGACACACCGGACATGCCCGGAACCGACCCGCCGGCTTTACCAGTACGCTCGTACTGCTAGAATCGTCGGTAGAGCGCATGCGGTGCAGCCCACTGCTTGCGTCCAGATCGGTGAAGTTGCCGACAACTACCCGGACCGGCACAGCCCCCGCCGGCCGACAACACGAAGAGTGGAGCTGACGTAAAGCGATGAGTATCGATTCCTTTGGCGCCCGCGGCACGCTGACGGTCGGTGAGAACTCGTACGAGATCTTCCGTCTGAACGCTGTCGAGGGAACCGACAAACTCCCCTACTCCCTCAAAGTTCTCGCCGAGAACCTGCTTCGCACCGAAGACGGCGCGAACATCACCAAAGACCACATCACCGCGATCGCGAACTGGGACGCCACCGCCGACCCCAGCATCGAGATCCAGTTCACGCCTGCGCGCGTGATCATGCAGGACTTCACCGGCGTGCCGTGCATCGTCGACCTCGCCACCATGCGTGAGGCGGTCAAGGAGCTCGGCGGCGACCCGAACAAGGTGAACCCGCTCGCTCCTGCGGAGATGGTGATCGACCACTCGGTGATCATCGAGGCCTTCGGCAACGCCCAGGCCTTCGAGCGCAACGTGGACATCGAATACCAGCGCAACGGCGAGCGCTACCAGTTCCTGCGCTGGGGCCAGGGTGCCTTCGACGACTTCAAGGTCGTCCCGCCCGGCACCGGCATCGTGCACCAGGTCAACATCGAGCACCTCGCACGCTCGATCATGGTCCGGCCGAACGCCGACGGCGTACAGCAGGCCTACCCCGACACCTGTGTCGGCACCGACTCGCACACCACCATGGAGAACGGCCTCGGCGTTCTCGGCTGGGGCGTCGGTGGCATCGAGGCAGAGGCAGCCATGCTCGGCCAGCCCATCTCGATGCTCATCCCCCGCGTGGTCGGCTTCAAGCTGACCGGCGAGACGAAGCCGGGCGTGACCGCCACCGACGTGGTGCTCACCATCACCGAGATGCTGCGCAAGCACGGCGTGGTCGGCAAGTTCGTCGAGTTCTACGGCAAGGGTGTCTCGGCGGTTCCGCTGGCCAACCGCGCCACCATCGGCAACATGAGCCCAGAGTTCGGCTCCACGTGCGCGATGTTCCCGATCGATGAAGAGACCATGAAGTACCTGCGGCTCACCGGCCGCAGCGAGGAGCAGCTCGCGCTCGTCGAGGCCTACGCCAAAGAACAGGGCATGTGGCTCGACGCGGATACCGAACCGGTCTTCTCCGAATACCTCGAACTCGACCTCAACGAGGTGGTCCCCTCGATTGCGGGACCGAAGCGTCCGCAGGACCGGATCGGTCTGTGGGATGCCAAGACCGCATTCCGCAAGGACATCTACAACTACGTCGAGAACGGTGATTCGGCGCATCACACCCAGCTCGACGAGACGGTGGAAGAGAGCTTCCCGGCTTCTGACCCGGCCACTCTGCAGTTCGCCGACGATGGCGCCGATCTGCCGCGCAGCCAACAGGAGATCCTCTCTGCGGCCAAGGGGGCAGAGGGACGGCCGACCAAGCCTGTCGAGGTGGAAACCGAGAACGGCAAGATGGTCCTCGACCACGGCATCGTGTCGATCGCCTCGATCACCAGCTGCACGAACACCTCGAACCCCTCGGTGATGCTCGGTGCCGGCCTCCTGGCCCGCAACGCCGTGGAAAAGGGTCTGACGTCCAAGCCGTGGGTGAAGACGTCGATGGCCCCGGGTTCGCAGGTCGTCACCGGGTACTACGAGAAGGCCGGCCTGTGGCCATACCTGGAGAAACTCGGCTTCTTCCTGGTCGGCTACGGCTGCACCACGTGTATCGGTAACTCCGGCCCGCTGCCCGAGGCGATCTCCAAGGCCATCAACGAGAACGACCTGACCGCCACCGCGGTGTTGTCGGGTAACCGCAACTTCGAGGGTCGCATCAACCCCGATGTGAAGATGAACTACCTGGCCTCGCCGCCGTTGGTCATCGCCTACGCGCTTGCAGGCACGATGGACTTCGACTTCGAGTCCGATTCCCTCGGCAACGACACCGACGGAAACCCCGTCTACCTCAGGGACATCTGGCCCTCGGGTGAGGAGATCGAGCAGACCATCACGGACTCGATCTCGCCCGAGCAGTACGCGTCGGACTACGCAGATGTCTTCAAGGGCGACGAGCGCTGGCAGAACCTGCCCACCCCGGACGGCAAGACGTTCGAGTGGGACGAGGACTCCACCTACGTGCGTAAGCCTCCGTACTTCGAGGGCATGCAGCGAGATCCCGAGCCCGTCACCGACATCAAGGGTGCACGTGTATTGGCGAAGCTGGGCGATTCGGTCACCACCGACCACATCTCGCCTGCATCCACCATCAAGCCGGGCACTCCTGCCGCCCAGTACCTGGACTCCAAAGGTGTTGAGCGCAAGGACTACAACTCGCTTGGTGCCCGACGCGGCAACCACGAGGTGATGATCCGGTCGACGTTCGGCAACATCCGGTTGCAGAATCAGCTGCTCGACGGTGTCTCCGGCGGCTACACCCGGGACTTCACCCAGGACGGTGCGCCGCAGTCGTTCATCTACGACGCTGCGCAGAACTACGCGGCACAGAAAACCCCTCTGGTGGTGCTCGGTGGCAAGGAATACGGCACCGGATCGTCTCGTGACTGGGCGGCAAAGGGCACCTCGCTGCTCGGTGTGCGCGCAGTCATCACCGAGAGCTTCGAACGTATCCACCGGTCGAATCTCATTGGTATGGGCGTCATCCCGCTGCAGTTCCCCGAGGGCGAGTCACACGGCTCGCTCGGCCTCGACGGCACCGAGGTGTACGACATCAGCGGCATCGAAGAGCTCAACAACGGCAGCGTTCCGCAGACGGTGAAGGTGACGGCCACCAAGGACGACGGCAGCACCATCGAGTTCGATGCCAAGGTTCGCATCGACACGCCGGGTGAGGCGGAGTACTACCGTAACGGCGGCATCCTGCAGTACGTCCTGCGCAGCATGCTCAAGAGCTGACCAGAGGACTCCGCGGGTGCCCAAGGTAAGCCAAGACCACCTGGAAGCCCGGCGACGTCAGATCCTCGACGGTGCGCGCCGTTGTTTTGCCGAGTTCGGTTACGACGGCGCCACCGTGCGTCGGCTCGAGGAGGCAACCTCCTTGTCCCGGGGAGCGATTTTCCATCACTTCCGTGACAAGGAGGCGCTGTTCCTCGCGCTGGCGCACGAGGACGCCGAGCGAATGGCCGACGTGGCCGCGAACGAAGGTCTTGTCCAGGTGATGCGCGACATGCTCAACCATCCCGAGGAGTTCGATTGGCTGGGAACACGTCTGGAGATCGCCCGTAAGTTGCGCACCGACGCGGCATTTCGTTCTGGTTGGAAGGAACGTTCCGCCGAGCTCGAGTCGGCCACACTGGCTCGCCTCGAGCGGCAGCGGACGGCCGGACGGTTGCGCGACGATCTGCCCACACGCGTTCTGGTGGCCTATCTCGACCTCATCCTCGACGGGCTCACCACCCGGCTGGCATCGGGTGCCGCGACCGACGATCTGCACGCGGTTCTGGATCTCGTGGAGGAATCGGTCCGCCGTACCCGCTGACGGCGCCGACCCTGGCCCCCGTCCATCGTGCCCCTGGCGCGGTGGACGGGGGCTTTTGCGTGCCGCGTCCACGACATCTGTTACGCCGGCTCATGACTCCTCCGGATAACTCCTCGGCAACCGCGAGGAATGTGATAGTTCTGGTTAACATATCGCGGCCGTTCGGGCCGCTCGTGGATTCGCTGAGCCGGAGGTCGTTGATGTTCCCGGGCAATTTTGTCGCCACCACCCCTGACAAGGTCGCCGTCGTGCGACCGGCGACCGGTGAGTCGATCACCTACGCCGAGCTCGACAGGCTATCGACCCAAGTCGCCCACTACCTGCGTGACGACCTCGGCCTCGGCCGCGGCGACAACGTTTCCATCGTCTCCAACAACGACATCCGAGTGCTCGTGATCTATTGGGCGGCAGTGCGTTCGGGGATGTACGTCACCGCGATCAACAATCACCTCACACCCGACGAGGTCAACTACATCCTCGGCGACTGCAGCGCGGTCGCCCTGTTCGCCTCCTCCGAGGTGGCCGATGCGGTCAGCGCCGCGGATCAGGTGCCAGGAGTGACGCACCGAATCGCCTGGGGTGGCGACATACCGGGCTTCGAGTCGTTCGACGAGATCCTCGCCAACGCCTCCGACGAGCCCCTGACCGACCAGCCCCGCGGCCAGGACATGCTGTATTCGTCCGGTACCACCGGCAGGCCCAAGGGCATCAAGGTACCGCTGCAGGACGGGCAGGTGAACGAGATCCCCGACCCGTACACGGCGGTGTTCTCCCTGCTGTACGGGTTCGACCAGGAATGTGTGTACCTGTGCCCCGCTCCGCTGTATCACGCTGCGCCGCTGCGTTATTGCGGCATGGTCAACTCCGTCGGGGGCACAATCGTGCTGATGGACAAGTTCGACGCCGAAGGTGCGCTCGGCCTGATCGACGAGTACCGGGTCACCCACAGCCAGTGGGTGCCCACGATGTTCATCCGCATGCTCAAACTGCCCGAGGATGTCCGCGCCAAATACGACGTCAGCAGCATGAAGATCGCAATCCACGCGGCCGCGCCGTGTCCTCCCGAGGTCAAGCAGGCCATGATCAAGTGGTGGGGCCCGGTGATCCACGAGTACTACGCCTCCACCGAGGCGCCGGCGCCACGTTCATCAACAGCGAGGAAGCCCTCACCCACCCCGGTTCGGTGGGCAAACCCCTGCTGGGTGTGGTGCGCATCTGCGACGACGACGGCAACGAACTGCCCACCGGCGAGATCGGCACGGTCTTCTGGGAACGCGACGAACTGCCGTTCGAGTATCACAACGATCCGGAGAAGACGAAGTCTGCGCAGCACCCCGACCACCCGGCCTGGACGACAAGCGGCGATGTCGGTTACGTCGACGCGGAGGGTTTCCTGTACCTCACCGACCGTAAATCGTTCATGATCATCTCCGGCGGAGTGAACATCTACCCGCAGGAAGCCGAGAACGTCCTCATCGGGCACCCTGACGTCTTCGACGTCGGCGTGATCGGGGTGCCCGACCCAGATCTGGGTGAGGTCGCCAAGGCATGCGTCCAGCTCGAGCCGGGCGTGAACCCGTCCTCTGAGCTGGCTCAGGAGATGATCGACTTCGTGCGGGAGCGCCTTGCGCACTACAAGGCACCCAAGTCGGTCGACTTTGTCGACGAACTCCCCCGCACGCCCACCGGAAAACTGGTGAAGCGAGAACTGCAGAAGAACTACGTCTGACCAAGGACCGGGAAGTGGTGGGTTTGTGCGGGCGCGACCTGCGCACATGCGCGCCCGAACCCACCACTTTCGGGGTTTGGGTCAGGCGAGTTCGATGAGCTCCTGGTACTCGGCGGACCAATGGTCCTCGGTACGTCGGGCAGCAGGATCACCCGTTGCGGGTCGAGCGCTGCCGCTGCACCCGGGTCGTGGGTGACCAGCACCACCGCGCCCTTGTAGCTCCGCAGCGCGTCGAGCACCTGTTCCCGCGAGATCGGGTCGAGGTTGTTCGTCGGTTCGTCGAGCAGCAGGACATTCGCCGCCGACGAGACGAGCCCGGCGAGTGCCAACCTGGTCTTCTCACCGCCGGAGAGTGTCCCCGCGGGCTGATCGAGCTGGGGCCCGGTGAACATGAACGCGCCGAGCAGGCCTCGTAGATCTTGCTCGCCCGCGTCGGGCGCCGCATGACGGATGTTGTCCCACACGCTCGCGTTGTCGTCGAGGGTGTCGTGCTCCTGCGCGAAATAGCCGATCTTGAGTCCGTGGCCGGGTTCGAGTGTGCCGTGCTCGGCCTTCTCGGTGCCCGCCAGCAAACGCAGCAACGTGGTCTTGCCTGCGCCGTTGAGCCCGAGCACCACCACCCGGCTTCCGCGGTCGATCGCGAGGTCCACACCGGCGAAGATCTCCAGCGATCCGTACATCTTCGTCAGGCCCGACGCCATCAGCGGCGTCTTGCCGCAGGGTGCCGGCTCGGGGAACCGGATCTTCGCGGTCCGGTCGGCGACCCGCTCCTCATCCAGGTTGTCCAGCATGCGTTCGGCGCGCTTGAGCATGTTCTGGGCCGCAACGGCTTTGGTTGCCTTGGCGCCCATCTTGGCCGCCTGCACCCGCAGCGCGCCCGCCTTCTTCTCGGCGTTTGCACGTTCACGCTTGCGGCGCTGTTCGTCGGTCGCCCGCGCGTCGAGGTACTTCTTCCATCCCATGTTGTAGATGTCGGGCTCGCCGCGTACCGCGTCGAGGAACCACACCCGGTTCACCACGTCGGCAAGCAATTCCACATCGTGACTGATCACGATGAGTCCACCGTCGTGGTTCTGCAGGAAACCGCGCAGCCAGCCGATCGAGTCGGCGTCGAGGTGGTTGGTCGGTTCGTCGAGCAACAGGGTGGTGCCCGATTTGCCGCCGCTGCCGTCCGAGGCGGCAAACAGGATGCGAGCCAACTCGATCCTTCGCCGTTGACCACCGGACAACGTTTTCAGGGGCTGCGCCAGCACCCGGTCGGGAAGGCCGAGGCTGTTGCAGATGCGGGCCGCCTCGGATTCTGCGACGTACCCGCCGAGCGCCGAGAAACGGTCTTCGAGCTGTCCGTACCGATTCACAGCTTTGTCGAGCACCTTGTCGTCGACGGCCTCGGCCATCAGTGCCTGCTGTTTCTCCAGGTCGCGCAACAGCGTGTCCAGACCTCGCGCGGAGAGCACACGGTCCTTGGCGATGACCTCCAGGTCACCTTCGCGGGGATCCTGAGGGAGATATCCGATCTCGCCGCTGTTGGTCACCGAACCGGCGTAGGGTTCGCCTTCGCCGGCCAGTATTCGCATCGTCGTGGTCTTGCCGGCGCCGTTTCGACCGACCAATCCGATGCGGTCACCGGGTTGCACCCGTAGCGCCGGACCAGGGGCGCTCAGTAGGGTGCGTACGCCCGCGCGTACCTCGAGGTCGGTTGCCGTGATCACGACGCGCCAGTGTACGCCAAAACGATACCGTGCCCTTATGAGCGAGGCGGGCGACGACCACCACGAAGGTCGTACATATGACGTGGCAGTCGTCGGTGCGGGTCCGGCCGGTCGGGCGGTCGCCGCACGATCGGCGGCCGCGGGCCTCGACACCGCATTGGTCGATCCGGCACCGGACCGGGCCTGGCACGTCACCTACGGGGCGTGGTCCGACGAACTCCCCAGCTGGGTCGGCACGAAAGTCATTGCTGCACAGTCGGACACGGTCGCCGTGTTCACCCCGGGCCGCCACTTGATCGAGCGCGCGTACGTCACTCTGGACACCCGTGCGCTGCAGCAGAGCCTCGACATCTCGGCTGTGACGACCTTCGCAGACACCGCCACATCCGTGGGCTCCGACAACGTCAGCCTGCAAGATGGCCGAAAAGTGACGGCACGCACAGTCATCGATGCGCGCGGTTTGCGGGCTCCACACGCGCCGGCGCAGTCGGCGTTCGGGATCTTTGTCGACGGCGAGATCGCAGCGTCCTATCTCGGCTCGGACAACGCTGTGCTGATGGACTGGCGAGCGGTCGAGCCCGGTCGAGCCCCCTCGTTTCTCTACGCGATCCCCGTGGCCGATGGTCGGGTGCTGCTGGAGGAGACCTGTCTCGCCGGCGCCCCGCCGGTGCCACTGGCAGAACTCCAGGATCGGCTACGGTGCCGCCTCGAACACGTGGGGATCACCGGGCCGGCCGTCGACACCGCGCCGACCGAGCGGGTGTACTTCGCGTTGTGCGGCCACGACTCAATGCCGCCATGGCGGTCCGATCCGCTCCTGTTCGG
This sequence comes from Williamsia sp. D3, assembly GCF_000506245.1. Lineage (NCBI taxonomy): Bacteria > Bacillati > Actinomycetota > Actinomycetes > Mycobacteriales > Nocardiaceae > Williamsia > Williamsia sp. D3. Next base: position 146,694 of record NZ_AYTE01000026.1, read on the forward strand.
CGCGGCGGGCGGAATGATCCATCCGGCGACCGGATACAGCGTGGCGGCATCGTTGTCGGCGGCCGACGCAGTGGTCGACGCCATGGCAAACGAACGTGATCCGAAGGCCGCACTGTGGACCGCTCAGGCCCGCGCCGTCCATCGGTTGCGACGTCGCGGACTGTCCTCACTCCTCGGATTGGCTCCCACCGAAGTGGTCAGGTTCTTCGACGGGTTCTTCGAGATGTCGCTCGAACGCCAGCGGACATATCTCAGTTCGCGCGACGACCTCGCCGGGGTGGCCTTGTCGATGAGTCGCATGATCGGGCTCACCGACCGCACCCTCGCCCTGCGCATCATGCGGGGTGCTGTGATTTCGCGGACCTGACAGCTTTCACGGGCGGGAGCGACTCTCAGTGGTTGGGTTCGCGGTGCAGCAGCATGCGTATCCGGACGTCGCTGCCCCGGAGTGACGACTGGAGCAGCTCCCTCACCCCGCTCACGGCGGCGCCCAGATCGTGGTCGTCGGCGGTCGGAGAAGCCGTCACCGTGATCTCGACGACAGGGGTTACGCCGTCGACATAAGACCGGACTGCCGAGGAGCGAACATGACGATGTCGTTCGAGAGACCTGGCCGCCGCCCGGGCCACGTCGGCCACGGCGATGTCGATCTCGCCGACAAACGGTTCACCCTGCGGTTGCAGGGTCACCGACCGCAGGCGATTCGGCGAAATGTTCGCCAACAACAGCCACGCACCACAGATCCCCAGCAGAACGGTTGCGGCCAGCAGGGCCCAATCCCACCACGATTGTCCCGGCGCGGAGTAGATCTGAGCGGTGTCGACGTTGCCGACCGCATCGGTCACCGGTCCCACGCCCGCCCAGCGGAGCAGTGCGACCAGGCCGGCCGCGGCGAGAAGCACGCCGACCAGGCCCACCGCGAGGCGGTCAAGGGCGTTCAGGGTGCGCCGCATCAGGCTCCCTCTCGTCGATCACGGTCATGTTCGGGTGGGAGACGCCACGAAGATCCACGCTCACGCGGGGCGGTCGGGCCAGCGTTGCCGTCGATGCCTCGAGACGGTCTGGTAGGTCGCTCTCCGTCGGGGTGGTGACGAACACACGTACATGGGCGCGGCCAGACGTCACCTTGGTGGTGGCCGACACTGTGTTGTCGTCGTCGAGCGCGATGGCGCTGAGCCGGCGGGCGACGTCAGTGTCGCGCGTCCAGACACCGGTGGCCCGTAGCGGTCGGTGGGTGCGACGCCGCGGCCGTACGGCGGCATACACGAAGTAGAGCCCCACCAGCACGCACACGACGGAGACCACGACCATCCACGGTCTCCACTCGGTTCCGGACACCCAGCGTGCGGAGTGTTCGATCCAGGCCTCGGACCGGTAGTGGCCTTGGACAACGGCATACTCCCGTCCGGCGACAACGGCGAGTGCAAGTAGTCCGAGCCCCAGCACAGGCGCCAGCCATCCCGCAGTCGGAAAGCTCCGCGGCGGCCGACCCTCGGCCGTGGTGCGGCTGTGCGTCGGCGCCGCCTCTGTACCCGTGTCCGGGCCGGGTTCGGCAGCGGACACTCGGGCCAGCTCCTCCCCCAGCAACATCCTCGATTGGGCAACCTCGGTGACCTCGACATCCACTCGCGCCGGCCGGCGTCCGGTCAACCGGGTGACAACCTCGATGACGTGTTGCTGAACCCGCTCGGCGACATCAACTGCCGGCATCGGCCAGCTCACCGCGATCTCCACGGTGATCGCCGGATGGCGCGGATCGGAATCAGCAAGGGCGCGAGGGAGATTGCGACCTGTGAGTGACCCCAACGTCACCGCGTACGGCACCACGCCGTCGACCTCGAGCGCCGCCTGACGGGCGATCTGAGAGATCACGCGCGATTCGATCTGCAGGGAGCCTCGGTGCTCGGGGGCCGCTAGGTGGGAACCGCCGACGCGCTCGGCAGTTGCCGCCTCAGCCACGGCCTTTGCTCCCTAACAGTGCACCGAGGTCGATGCGGCCGTCACGATGGGCGCCGACGGCCACGCCGATGGCCGCGAACACCACCGCGACCATCAGACCGGAGAAACCTCCGGTGGTGACCGCCAAGGCGAACAGCAGGCCGACGAACAGCCCGATCACGGAATTGTTCATAATTGACTCGTTTCTGTGAATGTACCCCGGCCGCTATCTGCAACTGCGACTCGAAAGTCCTGGCGCGCAACAACATCTTCGACGACGACGGTGTAGCCGATCGCTCCCGGCGCGGCTGACACCGCGGCCGCACGGACGTTGCGGGCCACCCCCGCGACGTCGACATCGAGGTAGGTGACCACATGGATTTCGACGCCCGAACGGCCGACTCGCACACCGTTCACCCGCCGGCCGGGCAGATGTGTGGCGATCTCCCCGAAGGTGCCCGCGTGCAGGTCTGCCACGCCGTCGACAGACAGCACCCGTTCACGGATGAGCACTGCGGAGGCCGCTGTGACTGTCACTGGACCCGCGGTGTCTGGCCGTCGAGCGAGGTGGTCGGATCGTCGGTGTCGAGGTGAACGTCGTGCACGGTCACGTTCACCTCGGTGACCTCCAGACCCGTCATCTTCTCGATCGCTTCGATCACGTTGGTCCGGATGGATTCGGCAAGCTGGTGGATCGCCACGCCGTAGTAGGCAACCAATCCGACATCGACTGCGGCCTGCTTCTCGCCGACTTCCACCGACACGCCCTGGGTGACGTCGGCAGCGGTCCCCGGCAGACTTTCGCGTAGTTTGCCGACCGCACGCGCTGCGCCACCGCCGAGGTCGTAGACGCCGTCTATCTCACGCGTCGCGATCCCGGCGATCTTGGCCACCACGACATCGGCGATCGACGTCTTGCCTCCCGCATCGCTCTGATCGGGACCACGGCCGTCGTCGGTGTGACTGAGTTCATCCCTGGCGGTGGTCGGCTCGTCATCCTGCCTGGACGTCGCGGTGGTCATAAGGTGCTCCCTCGTCGGTTCGGTATCCGGATGGCAGACCGGGCGATCTGCTCTCCCACCCCTTTGACGGGTTGAGAACCGCATGTTGCACGCACGACTTTCTGGCACGCTGAACAAATGGATGCGCCCGCTGAAGAATCATTGATTCGCGCGGCTGCCCTGGGCGATCGCCAGGCGTTCGACCAGCTGATGCGTTGTCATCTGACGCCCGTCCTTCGATACACGACCCGACTGACCGGATCTCCGACAACAGCGGAGGACATCACTCAGGAGACGTTCCTCGCCGCGTGGCGCGGATTGGAACGGTTCGGTTTCCGGTCGAGGTTCCGCACATGGCTGTTCACCATCGCCTCGCGCAAGACGGTCGATTTCCAGCGACGGCAGAGCGCGCTCGTGATTTCCGAGAGCACCTTCGAGGCGATGGAAGTGAGGACCCCCGGCCCAGCTGCTCGCACGGTTGAACACTCGTTTCTCGTCGCACTCCAGACCGAGCTCGGCAGGCTCGGTTACCAGGCGCGCGCATGCTGGTGGCTACGGGAGGTCGAAGGCCTGTCGCACGATGAGATCGCCACGGCGCTCACCATCTCGCGCGGCTCGGTGCGTGGACATCTGCAGCGTGCACGATCACAGTTGGCTGTACGACTCGCCGCGTGGGGACCCGACGGCTCCGATGTTCGCGAGGCCCGATCACCCGGACGCATCCGGCATCAGATCCCGCGACCGACGACGGAAGGAAGGCGAGATGACAGTCCAGCGCCCCGATGAAGCGGATACCTGGATCAGCGATGCCGCCGCCCACCTCGAGCACGGCGACGAGGGAGTGGTCCTGGAACGGCTCGGACCCAGGCTTCGGTCGGCCACGCGGTTGGGTGTCCCGATCGCCACCGACGATCCCGGCATCGAGATCAACGAGCGCGCGATCCGCCAGCTGATTGCCCGCGCGATCGACCGAAGATGTCGACGCGACGTCGCCGCGATCCACATCACCACCGACCACGGATCCGTCCGCAGGATTCGCGTGGAGATGGTCGCCCGGTACGGCGATCAGATCGGCGCGATGAGCGAGCAGGTCCGTGAGGCCGTCCGCGGACGGCTCGGGTCACTACGGATCACGGTGGCCGACTGCGTCGACGTCATGTGGGTGGACGTCCAACCGGTTGACCCTGCGAGCCCGGCAGATCAGCCGCACTCCATCCCCGGGTGACGTCAGAGTCGTGGATCCACCGGCTCACTCTCCAGCGCCAGGATCGCGAAGACACATTCGTGGATGCGCCAGAGTGGCTCAGAGCGTGCCTGGCGGGCGAGGGCCTCCCGTCCCAGTTGATACTCGCGCATCGACATGGACCGCTTGTGCCGCAGGTCGCGTGACCGGAGGGTCGGCAGATCATCGAGGTAGCTGGGACCGTAGACCATCCGCAGGTACTCGCGACCGCGAACCTTCACACCAGGATCGATCAGCTTGCCGCCGACACGGGTGAGGTTCCCGGCCGGTTTGACGACCATCCCTTCGGATCCGGCCGCGGTCAGCTCCTCCCACCACCGAGCTCCTTCGAGACACGAGGTCTCCGAGCCGGTGTCGACCACGATGTGCCGCGTCGGCCGGAAGAGAACAGGGTCGGCCGCAGCGAGCCGCGCGGCCACCTCGAGGTGCCAACCGTGCGACGACCCGCCGTATTCGCTTGCGGCACTCGCCAGTACCTCGAACGGCGCGAGCGACACAGTGGCCGGCCGCGCGTCGACATCGACGTAGCGAAGATACGCATCGGTGTACGCCTCCACATCCGCACGCCGTTTCGCGTTCGCGTCGATCATGGTCTGGACATCCAGACCCCGGTCTGCGGCCCTCGCCAGTTCGGCGCCGAGTGCATGCAGCTCGGGGCCCGCCGCTGCCGAGACAGAGGCGAACTGGTCGCGGATCAGGCCTTCCCCCTTGACGTTCCATGGCAGTAACTCGGCATCGAGGATCAGCCAGTCGGAGTCGAGCTGACCGAACAACTCAGCGCATGCTTGACGAATTCGTACGATCAGTTGCTCGGTGACCGATGGATCGAAGAAGCTGCGGCCTGTCCGGGTGTAGATCGCGCCACTGCCCTGTGTGACGCCGAATGCCCGCGCTGCTGCTGAGTCGTCCTTCGCGACCACGATGATCGCTCGGGAACCCATGTGCTTTTCCTCGCAGACAACCTGTGAGACACCGCGTTGTCCGTACGACTCGAACGCCGCACGGGGGTCCTCCAGCAGATCGGCCCGCCCGGGAGAAACCGGGGCCATCGTCGGCGGCAGGTACCGGATCCAGCGTGGATCAACCGCGTACCGCGACATCACCTCCAATGCGGTGGCGGCGTTGTCCTCCCGGACGGTGATCGGTGGCCCGAATCCGGTGTCGATGATCCGCTTACCCACCACGTCCGACAGGTTCAGTGTGGTTCGCACGCGGACGTCCGCGCGTGTCGTCCCGAAACCCATCGGTCGGCCGGGGTCGAAGTAGGTCTGCTCGGCAGGGACGGCCGACAAGACCATCTCCGGGTAGTGCAGCGCCGTCAATCGACCCCCGAACACGCACCCGGTGTCCAGACACATCGTGTTGTTGATCCATGCCGCGTCCGGGACCGGGGTGTGGCCGTAGACCACCCGTGCCGATCCTCGATAGTCCGCTGCCCAATCGAGCCGCACCGGGAAACCCCAACGATCGGTCTCCCCGGTCGTCTCGCCGTACATCGCCTTGTCGCGGACGCGGCCCGATGCCCGCCCGTGGTACTTCTCTGCCAGCCCGGCGTGGGCGACGACGAGCCGGCCGTCGTCGAACACGTAGTGCGACACAAGGGAATCGAGGAAGTCGACAACCTCCCGGGTGAACTCGGGTGGCTGCGCGTCGAGTTGCGTCACGGACTCCGCAAGACCGTGGGTCAGCGCAATCGGCTGCGCGTCTCGGGCGCGACCGCTGCGCTGACGAAGGACGCGGAGCAACTTGTCCTCGTGATTTCCGCGCACGCAGAACGCACTGCCCTGGCGGACCATCGACATGACCAGTCGCAGGACAGCCGGAGTGTCCGGGCCACGGTCCACCAGATCCCCGACGAAGATCGCGGTTCGCCCCGGCTCGGGTGGTACGGCCCCGACAACGATGCCGTCCGTGTCGGTCTGCAGTCCCCACCCGACCTTGCCGAGCAGCGTGATCAACTCGGTGAAGCAACCGTGGACGTCACCGATGATGTCGAACGGGCCGTGTCGATCGTTGAGGTTGCTGAACAAAGGGGTACGCACGATGGTCGCGGCATCGATGTCCGCGACACCATCGAGCTGGTGGACGTGTCGAAACCCTTCTTTGCGCAGGCCCTTTCGATTGCGCTGCAGGTGTGCGTACTGACGTTCGACAACACCGACCGTGATGTCTGTCCGATCGTGGGCCCGCTTGCGTAACTCGTCCGGAGGGACGTCCAGGACGATGGCGACAGGTAAGACGTCATGGGCCCTGGCCAGCGCGACAAGCCGCTTGCGGTCCTCGACGCGGACGCTGGTCGCATCGATCACGGTGAGGCGCCCGGCCGCCAATCGTTTGCCCGCAACCAACTCGAGCACCTCGAACGCGTCGCCGGTCGCCTCCTGTGACGTGGGGTCATCGGCGACCAGGCCTCGGAACCGATCGGACGACAACACCTCTGTCTCACGAAAGTTGTTGGCCGCGAACGTCGACTTACCTGCGCCGGTGACACCGATGAGCACCACGAGAGACAGTTCGGGGATCTCGAGTGCCGTCATCGCTGGGCCTCCGGTGCCTCTGCGTCGACCCGTCGGAAGACTGCCAGCTGACTCGATGAGCCCACATCCATGTCCATCTCTCCGATCGCGCTCACCGTCACCGAATACCGGTAATCGTCGGCCACGCGTTCACACCAATGCTCGAACTCGGCGCGGCTGAACTCGAACCGGTGATCAGGATGGCGGAACTCGTTGCTGCTCAGCCCATAGAGAGCGTTGTAGTCGCGGTTGGGAGTCGTGACGATCACCGATGACGGAGCCATGGTTTCGAACACGGACGACTCGACTGTGTCGAGGCGATCGGGCTCGACGTGCTCGATCACCTCCATCAGCACGACGGCATCAAATCCTCGGCACCGGTTGTCCGAGTACATCAGCGATGACTGCCACAGTTCTACCGCTGCGAACCTGGACAACGAGTCACTGGCCCGGCCGAGAGCGGCAACCGATACATCCACTCCAGCCAGTCGGCCGATACCCGGCTCGGTGACAAGCTCCCGCAAGAGGCTTCCTTCACCGCATCCCGCGTCGAGGACCGACCGCGCGCCGACCATACGAACCGCGTCGACCACTGCGGTACGGCGCAGCTCCTGCATCGATGTGCGGCGTTTCGGCGGTGGTTCGTGTGACGCGGTGTCGGGTATCAGTCGTGCCAGCGCGTCGTTGGTGAGCGAATGCAATCCCTTCAGGTACCGCCTTGTGATCTGTTCGCGCGCAGGATGGTTCGACAGCCAGCGCGAACTCAGGCGCAACAGTTTGTCGACCTCCTCGTCACCGATGAAGTAGTGCTTGTCCGATGCGAGCGACGGGATCAGCACGTATATGTGTGACAGCGCATCGCGCAGCGTGAACTCGCCACTCATCTGCAACTGCACAAACCGGGACGGGCCCCACTCAGTCGGCTGCAGCACGGTGGCAGTGGAAAGCACCGCCCAGCCAAGCGGTTCGAAGAAGTCGTGGGTGAGATCGGCGCCGCCGGTGGTGGGCACCGAGCTCACCGTCACCTGCAGCTGCCACACCGTGTCGACCAGGTCAGGGCGGTGTGCGCAGCGGCCGCCGAGCGCATCCGACATCACCTTGGCCATCGCGACCATCAGTCGTGACGATCCCGCGTACGGCAGCGTGTTCACGTAACGGTCAGCAGTCCCCAGCGTGGACCGTGACGGGTCTTCACCCCCGACGTGAAGAACCGCGCGGCATCGCGAGGTGTCCGCGACCGGGTAGAAAACGGTTGCGGTTCCACTGGAGGTGGCGAATTGCTGGACCCGGTCGGGGTGCTTGTGCAGCAGGAACCCGAGATCGGTCGCAGGAATGCGGTGATCAGACGATGATCCGGTCGTTTCGATGGTCAGCAACACTCTGAGAACAGTATCGGTGACCACAACCGATTTACGACGATCCGGACTCGGCGATCGACGTCATCTGCGTCGGCGGAGTTCGTGCCATCGCTCCACCATCGCCTCGACATCCACGGTGCGGGCGATCACATAGGACGTCGGCCCGAGACTCGGCGCGAGTCGATCACGCCGGACCCGGCGATTGAAATCTTCGAGGACATGACGTACCGCCGACTCCTCACGGAAGGAGGTAAGCGATTCCGGAAACCCTTGGGCCTCCCGGCGTAACTGAAGCGTCGGAGGCAACAACGCCGAGCTGTCAAGATTCTCTTCCTTGATCTTGCGCTTCGCCCACCATTCGGGGTCGTCGGCATCGCTGAGATCAAGAGGGCGGCCGGCACCACGCAGGTTGTCGAACTCACCGCGTTCTTGTGCTTCCCGGATCAGCCGATCGATCCGGGTCTCGAACGTCTCTGCCACTGCCCCAGAAGGGTCAGACGGTGAAGCCGAGCGCGCGCAGCTGTTCGCGGCCGTCGTCGGTGATCTTGTCCGGGCCCCACGGCGGCAGCCACACCCAGTTCAGTTCGATGTCGGTGCACAGCCCGGATGTCACCAGGACCGACCGGGTCTGATCCTCGATCACGTCGGTCAACGGGCAGGCCGCCGAGGTCAGTGTCATGTCGATCTTGGCGACCGCATCATTGGTGACGTCGAGTCCGTAGACCAGGCCGAGGTCGACGACATTGATACCGAGTTCGGGGTCGACCACATCGCGCATGGCCTCCTCGATGTCCTCGATCTTCGGCAGCGAGGTCTGAACTTCCTCAGGCGCCTTGATCTCTGTCGGCGGGGCTTGATCGCTCATGCTGACTCCCTAGCGGAATTGTTGTTGTCGGCCGGTGCTTCTCTGTTGACCACCGTCTGTGCCAACGCGTCTTTGAATGCCATCCATCCCAGGAGCGCGCACTTGACGCGCGCCGGGTACTTGCTCACTCCGGCGAAGGCGATTCCGTCGCCGATGACCTCTTCGTCACCGTCGACAGTGCCCCGCGACGTCATCATCTGGTTGAACGCGTCGACGGTCGCCAAGGCTTCCTGGACATTCTGGCCTACCAGCTGCTCGAAGAGCACCGACGTGGACGCCTGAGAGATCGAACATCCCTGGCCGTCGTACGAGACATCGGTGATCTTGTCTCCGTCGTCGGAGAGCTGTACACGCAAGGTGACCTCGTCCCCGCACGTCGGGTTGACGTGGTGGACCTCGGCACCGAACGGGTCACGAAGACCTCGCCCCTGCGGGTGTTTGTAGTGATCGAGGATCACTTCCTGATACATCTGCTCCATCCGCATCAGGCACCGACCCCGAAGAACTCCTTGGCACGGACGATCGCCTTGGCGAGCGCCTCGACCTCGTCGAGGGTGTTGTACGCGGCGAACGAAGCGCGCGCTGTCGCGGCGACCCCGAATCGCTTGTGCAACGGCCACGCGCAATGGTGACCAACTCGGATGGCGACACCCTCGTCATCGAGGATCTGCCCGAGATCGTGCGCGTGGATGCCGTCGACCACAAAGGACACCGCACCTCCGCGCCGATCTGCGGTGGCCGGCCCGATGATGCGTACTCCGTCGATCTCCGCCAGCGCCTTCAAGGCTGCTTCGGTCAGCGAATGTTCGTGTGCCGCAACGGCCGCCATACCCAGACCCTGCAGGTAGCGCACAGCGGCGCCCAAACCGATGACCTGAGAGGTCATCGGAACGCCGGCCTCGAACCGTTGGGGCGCCGGCGCGTAGGTGGAGACCTCCATGGTGACGGTCTCGATCATGGAGCCGCCCGTGATGAAGGGCGGTAGCTCGGCGAGCAACGCACGCTTGCCGAACAGCACACCGACACCGGAGGGACCGAACATCTTGTGGCCGGAGAAGGCAGCGAAGTCCACGTCGAGCTCGGTGAAGTCCACCACCATGTGGGGAACCGACTGGCAGGCATCGAGAACCACGAGGGCACCGACAGCGCGAGCGCGACGAACCAATTCCGGGACGTCGGCGATGGCGCCGGTGACGTTCGACTGATGGGTGAACGAGACGACCTTGACCGAATCGTCGAGCACCAGTGAGTCGAGGTCGATCCGGCCGTCGTCGGTGACGCCGTACCAGCGCAGCGTTGCCCCGGTCCGGCGGCAGAGTTCTTGCCACGGAACGAGGTTCGCGTGGTGTTCGAGTTCGGTGATCACCACGGTGTCGCCGGGTCCGAGTGGTTTGCCGCCCAGGACGCCCGCGCTCCGCTCGTCACCCAAGGTGTACGTCACCAGATTCAACGACTCGGTGGCGTTCTTGGTGAAGACCAACTCGTCGAACTGGGCACCGACGAACTCGGCGATGATCGCGCGTGCGTTCTCGTACGCGTCGGTGGCCTCTTCGGCCAGCTGGTGTGCGCCGCGGTGAACCGCAGCGTTACGGGTCACCAAGAACTCGCGCTCGCCGTCGAGGACCTGTACCGGTCGCTGGCTGGTGGCCCCCGAGTCGAGGTAGACGAGCGGCTTGTCGTCCCGCACGGTCCGTCCCAAGATCGGGAAGTCGGCACGGACCGCGGTCACGTCCAGCGCGGTGACCTCATGCGATGTCGGGGCTACAGCCTGATCGATGCTCGTCACGTCTGGCCTCCTGGAAGTTCGAACCTCAGGCGTTCGCAGCCTGGGTGAATCGGATGTATCCGTTTTCTTCGAGCTCGTCGGCGAGCTCGGGTCCACCGGATTCGACGATCCGGCCACCGACGAACACATGCACGTGGTCGGGCTGGATGTAGCGCAAAATCCGGGTGTAGTGGGTGATCAGGAGCACGCCACCGTTCTCGTTCGCCTTGAAGCGGTTCACGCCCTCGGAGACCACGCGCAATGCATCGACGTCGAGGCCTGAGTCGGTCTCGTCCAGGATGGCGATCTTCGGCTTCAGCAGCCCGAGCTGCAGGATCTCGTGGCGCTTCTTCTCGCCACCGGAGAAGCCTTCGTTCACGCTGCGCTCGCCGAACGACGGATCGATCTCGAGTTCGGTCATGGCCTCTTTGGTCTCTTTGACCCAGTGACGCAACTTGGGTGCCTCACCGCGCACGGCGGTGGCAGCGGTCCGGAGGAAGTTCGACATCGACACACCGGGAACCTCGACCGGGTACTGCATCGCGAGGAAAAGACCGGCCCGGGCGCGCTCGTCGACGGTCATCTCGAGCACGTCCTCACCGTCGAGGGTGATCGAACCCTGGGTGACCTCGTACTTCGGGTGACCGGCGATCGCGTAGGAGAGCGTCGACTTGCCCGACCCGTTGGGGCCCATGATGGCGTGGGTCTTGCCCGACTCGACGGTCAGGTCGACGCCCTTGAGGATGACGATCGGTTCGGCATCGGTGTCGGTCTGCTTCACGTTGACGTGCAGATCGCGGATTTCCAAAGTGGCCACGGTTATCGAATTCCTTGCTGGTATGGGCTGAAGTATTGAGGGGGTGTGGGTGCGGCTCAGGCGCCTGCGACCTCGAGTTCGGCTTCCACAGCCGCCTCGAGACGCTCGCGCAGTTCCGGCACACCGATCTTGGCGATGACCTCACCGAAGAACCCACGGACCACCAGTCGGCGGGCCTGGTCCTCGGGAATGCCACGAGCCTGGAGGTAGAACAGTTGCTCGTCGTCGAATCGGCCGGTGGCACTTGCGTGTCCGGCTCCGACGATCTCGCCGGTCTCGATCTCCAGGTTGGGGACGGAGTCGGCGCGGGCGCCATCGGTGAGGATCAGATTGCGATTGAGTTCGAAGGTGTCGGTGCCCTCGGCTTCGGCGCGGATGAGCACGTCGCCGACCCACACGGTATGGGCTTCGCGGCTGCGGTCCCCTGCCACACCCTGCAAAGCGCCCTTGTAGACGACGTTCGACCGGCAGTGCGGCTGGGAGTGGTCCACCAGCAGGTGTTGTTCGAGATGCTGTCCGGCGTCGGCGAAGTACAGGCCCCACAATTCGGCGTCGCCGCCGGGACCGTCGTAATGCACCACCGGGCTCAACCGGATGAAATCTCCGCCGAGGCTGATCGCGAAGTGCCGGAGCACCGCGTCACGTCCGAGCCGGGAATGGTGGGCTGCGACATGCACCATGTCGTCGGCCCAGTCGTGGATGTTCACCACAGTCAGGTGCGCGCTGTCACCGATCACGAACTCGATGTTCTCGGCGTACGTGCCGCTACCGCGCTGGTCGATGACCACCACCGCCTTGGCGAAGGCACCGAGCCTGACCTGGACATGACCGAACGCGGTCTCGCCCTCGCCGGGGCCATCCATGGTGACCGTGATCGGTGAGGCGATCTCGGTCTCCTTGTCCACGGTTACGACCGTGGCTTCGGTGAACGACGAATACGCCTGCGCAGCAATGCGATCGAAGGGAACGCCACCCTGTCCCAGCCGAGCGTCGTCGCGCCCTACGGTCTCGACGCGAGCTCCCTCCACCAGACCGTCCACGGTGACCGTGGCCTGTCCGGTCGGCTGCGCCGAGCCGTCGTGCAGCCCACGAAGGCGCCGGAAAGGCGTGAAGCGCCAGGCCTCGTCCTTCGAACGCGGGATCTCGAATGCGTTGACGTCGAACGAGGTGAACTGCTCACCCTTGTTGACCGCCGGGCCCTGATTCTCGCCGGAGACAGCGCCGACCACACCAGTGGGAGAACTCATCCGACCGAACCCTCCATCTGCAGCTCGATCAGGCGGTTCAGCTCGAGGGCGTACTCCATCGGCAATTCCTTGGCGATGGGCTCGACGAACCCACGGACCACCATGGCCATGGCCTCGTCCTCGGTGAGGCCGCGGCTCATCAGGTAGAACAGCTGATCGTCGCTGACCTTCGAGACGGTCGCCTCGTGACCCATCGTGACGTCGTCCTCGCGGATGTCGACATACGGGTAGGTGTCACTGCGCGAGATCTGGTCGACCAGCAACGCATCGCATTTCACGGTCGACCGGCTGCCGTGCGCGCCCTTGTTGATCTGGACCAGCCCACGGTAGGAGGCCCGGCCACCGCCACGGGCAACCGACTTGCTGACGATGTTCGACGAAGTGTTCGGCGCGAGGTGCACCATCTTGGAACCGGTGTCCTGATGCTGGCCCGGTCCGGCGAATGCCACGGACAGAACCTCGCCCTTGGCGTGCTCGCCGGTCATCCACACGGCCGGGTACTTCATGGTGACCTTCGAGCCGATGTTCCCGTCGACCCACTCCATGGTGGCGCCCGCCTCGGCCTTGGCCCGCTTGGTGACCAGGTTGTAGACGTTGTTCGACCAGTTCTGAATGGTGGTGTACCGGCAGCGACCACCCTTCTTGACGATAATCTCGACCACGGCCGAGTGCAGCGAGTCGGTCTTGTAGATCGGCGCGGTGCAACCCTCGACGTAGTGCACGTATGCACCTTCGTCGACGATGATCAGGGTGCGCTCGAACTGGCCCATGTTCTCGGTGTTGATCCGGAAGTAGGCCTGCAGCGGGATGTCGACGTGCACACCCGGGGGGACGTAGATGAAGGATCCACCGGACCAGACGGCGGTGTTCAACGCGGAGAACTTGTTGTCGCCGGCCGGGATGACCGTTCCGAAGTACTCCTGGAACAGTTCGGGCTGCTCACGCAGGGCCGTGTCGGTGTCGAGGAACAGCACACCCTGGGCCTCGAGATCCTCGCGGATCGAGTGGTAGACGACCTCGGACTCGTACTGCGCTGCCACACCCGACACCAGACGCTGCTTCTCGGCCTCGGGGATGCCGAGCTTGTCGTAGGTGTTCTTGATGTCCGCGGGCAGGTCGTCCCAGGTGGCTGCCTGCTTCTCGCTGGAGCGGACGAAGTACTTGATGTTCTCGAAGTCGATGCCGTCGAGGTTTGAGCCCCAGTTCGGCATGGGCTTGCGCTCGAAGATGGACAACGCCTTCAGACGTGCGGCGAGCATCCATTCGGGCTCGCTCTTCTTCGCCGAGATGTCGGCGACCACGGCTTCGGAGATGCCGCGCTTGGCGCTGGCGCCCGCGACGTCGGAATCCGCCCAGCCGTACCCGTACGCGCCGAACGAATCGATCGTCTCTTCCTGCGTCAGCACTGCCGCAGCGGCAGTTGCCTGTGTGGGTGTCGGGTCTGTGACCGTCATGAGTGACTCCTTCCGGAGGCTGCCGGTGCCGACGCGGGCTGGGCGTCGACCTGATTTGCCACCTGCGGATTCGCAAGCGGCACATGAGTGGTGCATGCGCAGTCGCCGTTGGCGATGGTCGCCAGACGCTGCACGTGTGTACCGAGGACTTTGGTGAAGACCGCTGTTTCGGCCTCGCAGAACTCAGGGAACTCCGCTGCCACGTGTGCGACCGGGCAGTGGTGCTGGCAGATCTGCACACCATTACCAACGCGCCGGGTGGTCGCAGAAAATCCCGCTTCGGTCAAAGCTTCGGCGATTTCTTGCGCGGTGCCCTCCCGATCGGCGGCCGAATCCCCTGCCACCGGCACATTGGCCACGATCTGCTCGGCACGCTCGAGCGCAAAGTCCTCGACTGCTGCGTCGCCACCGATCCGCCGCAGACGCCGCATCACCGCGCCTGCGAGGTCGTCGTAGGCGTGCTTGAGACGACCGCGACCTGCGGCGGTGAGCTGGAAGTGCTTGGCGGGACGACCCCGACCCCGTTGGGCGTAGCGGGGGGCTGCGGTCGCGACGACGTCGCCCGAGGCGATCATGGCGTCGAGATGGCGGCGGACCGCGGTGGGAGTGATCCCGAGAGCTTCTGAGATGTGACCCGCGGTCACCGGGCCCTGCTCGAGGATGAGGGTGACCACCGCGGACCGGGTCTGTCCGTCGTGGGTGACCGGGACCGGGCTGTGCACGTCGTCCGCGATGTGGATTGCCGGCGCAGCGTCGATCGATGCCACGTCCGAGGCATGCGAGATTTCGTGAGCCGTTTTCACAACACAAGTGTTACCGAATTACGAGACGATTTCCACCAAGGGTGCCCTTGCCTGGTCGGGCCGACCCTTTCAGGGCCACTTTCTCCGACCACCCAGGCGGCGATGATCAACGAACAAGCAGGCCCGGGCCGCTGCCCATGAGCTACCACTACAGTCTCTGCTGTGCCGGAAACCACAGTCACCGAACCCGAGCCGAAGGCGTCGGCGCCGGCCCGATCGACCCCTGTGCGTACCGGTTTCCGCCGATCCCTCGATTACCTGGGGCTTCGGAACGGGGACGGCCCGCCTGACCGCGACGCCACCGGCGACTACGGGCTCACCGTTGCGCGACTGCACGGCGACGAGGGCGAGGTGGGTCCACTCAACCGCGAGGAGTCCAAACGACTGCTGCGGATTCGTCTGTTCGGCGCAACCGGCGCGGTTCTGGTTCTGGTCGGGTCACTGGGGACCGGTGCACTGCCGGTGCTGCAGAACCCACTTGCCGGTGCTCGCGTGCTGTCGCTGCCGTCGCGAATGTGGCCCACAGCGCTGACCTTCTCTCTCGCGGGCACGGTGATCCTCGTCCTCGCGTGGCTTCTCCTCGGCCGATTCGCGGTCGGCCGAGTGGGCGGCGACGTCATGAAAGGGCATGCCCCGCCGAGACGGATGACCCGCAGGCAAGCCGACCGCACGTTGCTGGTCTGGCTGATGCCCTTCGTCGTGGCCCCGCCGATGCTCAGCAAGGACGTCTACTCCTACCTCGCGCAGAGCGAGATCGCCGCCCGCGGCCTCGATCCCTACGTCGTCAGTCCCGCCGCCGGACTGGGCATCGACCACGTCTTCACCAGATCGGTCCCCAACCTGTGGCGCGAGACGCCTGCGCCCTACGGGCCGCTGTTCCTGTGGCTCGGCGACAACATCACCCACGTCACCGGCGAATACATCCCCGCGGCGCTGGTGGCGCATCGGGCGCTTGCCCTGTTCGGCGTGGGCCTGATCGTGTGGGCCCTGCCGCGACTGGCGAAGCGGTGCGGCGTGTCGCCGGTGGCCGCGCTGTGGCTGGGAGCGATGAATCCCCTGCTCATCCTGCATCTGGTGGGCGGCATCCACAACGAAGCCCTGATGCTCGGGCTGATGCTCGCGGGTATGGAATTGTGCTTCCGGGGACTCGACTCACCCGAACGGCTCCGAAGACCCGGTTCGGTGTGGCCCAGCCGGGCCGGGCTGCTGCTGATCGCGGGCGCCGTCGTGATCGCCGCCTCCTGCATGATCAAGATCGCGTCCATCCTGGCCTTCGGATTTGTCGGCATCGCCCTGGCCCGTCGGTGGGGAGCGACCCTTCCGGCACTGCGGCACGCGCCTCCCCGCGAGTACTGGCAGCGGTCCAGACGCAGTCTCGGAGCGTTGTCGGCGTCGGCCGCGTTCCTCGGCGTCATCCTGGTCGCGGTGATGGTGGCGATCTGTGTCGGCACCGGTCTCGGCTTCGGATGGACCAAAACCCTTTCCACCGGCGACGTGGTGCGCTCCTGGATGTCCATGCCCACGTTCTTGTCGGTGACGACCGGACGGATCGGGGTCTTGCTCGGCCTGGGCGACCACACCCAGGCGATGCTCGATGTCGCGCGCCCGGCCGCGCAGGCGGTTGCTGCAGTCCTCGTGGTGCGCTGGCTCCTGGCGGCCCTGGCCGGCCGATTGCACCCGGTCGGCGCATTGGGATTGGCGATGGGAACCGTCGTGCTGTTCTTTCCCTTCGTGCAGCCGTGGTACCTGCTGTGGGCCATCATCCCGCTCGCCGCATGGGCGACAGGGCGGTGGTTCCGGATCATCTCGGTGTCGATCTCGGCGATCATCTCCGTCGTGGTGTTGCCCACCGGGGCGGGCACCCGCGGCTTCCAGCTGGCCGAGGCAATCGTCGCCGCGGTCCTGTTGGTGGCCGTTCTCACAGCCCTGTTCTTCGAGGAGATGCCCTGGCAGCGCCGGCGGCGCGCCAAAGTCGCCCAGGCGGCACCGGCCGGGGTCGACAACTGACCGCGGCGCCGCCGGTTTCGCCTCACCCGTGTACCGAGCCGGGCAAACGGGCGCTTACTCTTGGTGGTTGTGAGCAGCCCGTCGTCCGCCCCCGGTATCGCCGGCGTCGGCGTCGATGGACCCGCGCTGTCGGTCAAGGGACTCGTCAAACGCTTTGGTGACACCACTGCCGTGGGCGGACTCGACCTCGAACTGCAGCGCGGCGAGATCCTGGCAATTCTCGGTCCGAACGGAGCGGGTAAGACCACCACCGTCGAGATCTGCGAGGGTTTTCAGGCCCCGGACGAGGGCGAGGTTAGTCTCCTCGGTCTGGACCCACTCGCCGACAACGATCAAGTGCGAAGCCGAATCGGTGTGATGCTCCAAGGTGGCGGAGCGTATCCGGGCGCCCGGGCCGGCGAGATGCTGCGCCTGTGCGCGTCGTACTCCGCTGACCCCATCGACACGGACTGGCTCCTGGAGAACCTCGGACTCGTCGACGCCCAGCGCACCTCCTACCGGCGGCTATCCGGTGGGCAGCAACAACGACTCGCACTGGCCTGCGCGCTGGTGGGTCGTCCCGAAGTGGTGTTCCTCGACGAACCGACTGCCGGCATGGACGCCCACGCCCGGATCATGGTGTGGGAGCTGATCGACCGTCTGCGGACCGACGGGGTCTCGGTGCTGATCACCACACACCTGATGGACGAAGCCGAGGAACTGGCCGACCAGGTGCTCATCATCGACCACGGTGTCGAGGTGGCCAAAGGCACACCCGCCGAACTGACCAGCCGCGGGGCCGAGAACGAGCTGCGATTCCAAGCACCACGGGGACTGGACCTTACTTTGCTCAGAACTGTTCTGCCCGAAGAGTATTCGTGCACCGAGGTGACCCCCGGCGGTTACCTGGTGACCGGCCAGGTGACGCCGCAAGTGCTGGTCACCGTGACGTCGTGGTGCGCCAAGATCAATGTCCTCGCCACCGACCTGCGGGTCGAGACCAGGAGCCTGGAAGATGTCTTCCTCGAGCTGACCGGCCGGGGCATGCGCGGATGAGCACGCCGAACCGTTTCGCCGCCGGCACTTTCAGTCCACGTCCGAGACCCGCCCCCATCCGTCAGATGATCGTGGCGCAGTCCCGGATCGAGCTGATGTTGCTGCTGCGCAACGGCGAGCAGCAACTCCTCACGATGTTCATCCCGATCACATTGCTGATCGGGCTGTGCCTCCTGCCGATCGGTGACTTCGACGAATCTCGCACGGACACCTTCGTTCCCGCCATCATGACCGTGGCCGTGATGTCCACCGCATTCACCGGCCAGGCGATCGCCGTCGGATTCGACCGCCGGTACGGCGCACTGAAACGATTGGGCGCCACACCCCTCCCACGATGGGGTGTCATTGTCGGCAAATCCGTCGCGGTGGCCATCGTGGTCAGCGGACAGGCCGTCGTGCTCGGTTTGATCGGTGCAGCACTGGGCTGGCGACCGTCGATCGGCGGGCTGTTGCTCGGCATCATCGCGATCGCGATCGGCACGCTGGCGTTCTCCGCGATGGGACTGCTCCTCGGAGGCACACTCAAAGCCGAAGTGGTGCTGGCCCTGGCCAATCTGCTGTGGTTCGCGTTCATCGGCATCGGATCCATCGTGGTGATCGGGGACCGCGTTCCCGACCTCGTCGAATGGTTTGCGCGATGCACTCCGTCCGGAGCCCTCAGCGAAGCGCTACACCAGGCCACCGCGGGCTCTGTCGATGTGTTCGGACTCGCCGTCCTGGCGATCTGGGGCGCCGCGGCAGGCATCGCCGCCGTCCGGTATTTCCGCTTCACCTGATTGCCTCACCTGGACCCAGGTCACATTCGTCCTGCCCCTACCATCGAAGGCGTGTACCGCCTGTTTGTCCGGCTAGTCGACCGGCTCCCCCTCCCCTCGCTCCGCGTCCAGACCCTGCTGGCGTTGGCGGTGGTGCTCACCCAGGCGGGAATCGCGGTCACCGGATCGGTGGTTCGCGTGACGTCCTCAGGTCTGGGTTGCCCGACGTGGCCCCAGTGTTTCCCGGGCAGCTTCACACCCACCGCGCACCCCGAAGTCGCCGCGATCCATCAGGCCGTCGAGTTCGGCAACCGGCTCCTGACGTTTGCAGTGGTGCTCACCGCCGCGTTGATCGTCATCGCGGTCACCAGGGCACGACGCAGGTACGAGGTTCGTGTGTACGCCTGGCTGATGCCGGCGTCCACCGTGGTCCAGGCCGTTGTCGGCGGCATCACCGTGCTCACCGGACTGCTGTGGTGGACGGTCGCCATCCACCTTCTGCTGTCGATGGCCATGGTGTGGCTGTCCGTACTCCTGCTCGAGAAGGTCCGCGAACCAGATGACGTGCAAGCCGTCCCGGTGGTCCCGGCTGCCCTCCGGTGGCTCACCGTCCTGTCGGCTGTGGTGATGACCGGAGTTCTGATCGCCGGAACGATGGTGACCGGAGCCGGCCCGCACGCCGGTGACAAGAGCATCGACAAGCCGGTTCCCCGTCTGAAGATCGAGGTGACCACCCTGGTTCACCTGCACGCCGATCTCCTGATCGCCTACCTGTCGCTGCTCCTGGCGATCGGATTCGCGCTGTTCGCGGTCGGCGCTCCGAGCAGGCTCAAACGCCGGCTCTACGTGGTGGTGGCTGTGGTCGCAGCGCAGGCGGTCATCGGGATCACTCAGTACCTCACCGACATCCCCGCGGCGCTGGTGGTCATGCACGTCGCCGGAGCAGGAGCGTGCGTTGCCGCAACAGCAGCGCTCTGGGTGGGAATGCGTCCCCGATCAATCGGGAATCCACTGACGGCGTCGCCGGCCGAGCCACGAACGGCCGCAACGGTCTGACGCCCCTCCGGGAAGGGGCGGCTTACGTCTAGGTGTTGGCCACCCAGCCGGCCATCTTGCGGTAGTGCCCGGGACGGACATCGACCGCCGACGTGAGGTCGCGATCCCACTCGCCGATCTCGACCCCGTCGACCTGTTCCACGATCTGCCTTGCGGTCTCCATGTCCCGGACCACCTGATCGCCCAGGATTCCGCCCGCCCCGCCCACCAGCGTGATACGGACGCCCGAGGCGCCGATCCCCTGCAGGACCGCGGTGGCCGAACCACCCTCGCGGGCCACGAACTTCGAAATGGCCGAGATGACACCCTTGTGGTCGCTCATGTGTCACAGCATATTGCGCACCGCGGCGGGGCCGATCACCGGACACTCTGATGGGCTCGGTACAACTGGAGTCATGCATGCGATCCAGGTCAGTCAGCACGGTGGGCCCGAAGTGATGGATGTGGTCGAGACCGCGGACCCCGAACCCGGTGCTGGTGAGGTCCTCGCGCGCGTCGCGGCGATCGGTGTGAACTTCATCGACACGTACCAGCGGTCCGGCATGTATCCGATGACGCTGCCGTTCATCCCGGGCAGTGAAGGCGCCGGTGAGGTCGTGGCGGTCGGCCCTGATGTCGAGTCGATTTCGGTCGGCCAGCGGGTCGCGTGGTGCGATGCACCCTCGAGCTACGCCGAACTCGTCGTGGTGCCGGCAGCGCGCGCCGTGGCCGTACCCGACACCATTGCCGACGACGTCGCGGCGTCCGCTCTGCTGCAGGGGATCACTGCGCACTACCTGCTCGATGGTGCCGCCCACCCGCGCCCGGGCGACACCGTCCTCGTCCATGCCGGCGCAGGCGGCGTCGGCCTGGTGCTCACCCAGATGGCCAAGGCCAGAGGACTGCGGGTCATCACCACCGTGTCGAACGACGCGAAGGAAGACCTGTCCCGGCGGGCCGGGGCCGATGAAGTGCTGCGATACGGGGACCAGGTGGCCGAACAGGTGCGCGCCCTCACCGGTGGCGCGGGCGTGTCCGTCGCCTACGACGGCGTGGGCGCAGACACGTTCGAGCAGAGTCTCGCCGCGACCGCGGTCCGGGGAATCGTTGTTCTCTTCGGCGCGGCCAGCGGACCGGTCCCACCCTTCGACCTACAACGACTCAACGCCGCGGGCTCTCTCTCGGTCACCCGACCGACCCTCAAACACTTCATCTCCGACCCCGAAGAGTTGGCGTGGCGCGCCGGTGAGGTGATGAGCGGGATCGCCGACGGCAGCGTCACCGTTCGGGTCGCCCACGCGTATCCACTCGCCGAGGCGAGGCAGGCGCACATCGATCTGGCCGCCCGCGCGACCACCGGGTCGGTTGTCCTCACGCCGCAGTCGTCCTGAGGCGCAGGCCGGTCATCCTCCGGGTGTGAACACCGGCGGATTCTGGGCCAGGTCGACGGTGCCGTACAGGTAGTCCGTGACGGTCTCCGTCTTGGTCTCGGCCGGTCGTGAACTCGACGCGGTCGTGCGGAAGGTCACCGACCACTCCATCTCGCCGTCGACCGACACTTCCTCGGGGTTGTCGTATCCCAGGCGGTAGTCGAGGGCGGGCAATTGCGCCGGCGCAGTCCATTTCGCCGAGCCCGGTTCGGCGTTGTAGGCGTACGTCCGCTGGCCACAGTCCGGCTTGTCCGTTGCAGCGTCGACCTGGACCGACAACGCACACTCGTCCAGGTGGGCCTGGACCGCCGTGTTCACCGCGTTCTGTCCTTTGCCGCTGAGTTCAGCAGTCAGGTCCGGGAACGACCCGTAGCTCGTCCCCGCGACAGGAAAGTCCTTTTCTTTGCCGTTCACGACTGCGAAGTTCTCGTCGGCACTGCCCCACTTCACGGGCCCGGGGAACACATACACCTTGGCCTCGCCGTCGACAGGGACACCGAAGGCGGTGAGCCCTGGAATGCCTCCGAGGCTGCTGATGTCCACTGCGACGACGCCCTCGTCCAGCCGCCAGGAATCCCCGGTCTTGTGCAGGACAAAACTCTCGTCGGCCTTGCGGTCTCCGAATTGGTAGGTGGCCTGGACCGTGGCCATCTCGCCCATCTTCTGGACATCCACGATCGAGATGTTCGAGATCTTGGCGATCTCCTGCTGTTGTTTCAGGATGTCGTCGGTCAGCAGGAGTTCGGACGCGGGCGACTTGGACAGGTCCAGCGCCTTGGCGGCATCGCCGTCGGACAACGCAGTGAGATACCCCTCCACAGCCGACTCCGGATCGCTGCTCGCGCCTCCCCCGCCGAGAGCGACGACAAGTGCAACCACAACAGCCACGACAACGAGCACTGCGACCGCGACGAGACCGATGATCAGCGGCGTGCGCGATTTGCGGGGCTGAGGCGGGCCCCACTGTCCGCCGGCAGCCGGGTAGGGCTGATAGGGGTTGTAGCCCGGATCGGGCTGGCCGTAGAACTGGCCGCCCTGACCGTTGTCGGGCGGCGGCTGCTGCTGACCGTACTGCGATGGGCCGAACTGGGGTTGGCCGACCTGGGTCGGCTCCGAATACGGCCGCCAGTCGTTATTTCCGGGCCCCTGACCCTGCCCAGGTGGGTACGACATGTTTCCCCCAAATCACCTCGCACCGGCCAGCGGCCGGTGGTGCCTGTCAGAACAGGCTTGTCAGCGTCGGCAACCCGATCACCGAATCGATCGCCAGTCCGCAGAAGACTATCGCGAGATATTCGTTGGACTGCAAGAAGACCTTGAGCGGGGTGACTTCCTCACCGCGCAGGGTGGCGCGGTAGAGCTTGTGGACCACGAAGATGAACCAGCCACCTGCGGCGAGGGCCACGGCCGTGTAGATCCAGCCCGTGGCCAGACACAACACCAGCGTGCTGAGCACCGTCGCCCACGTGTAAAAGAGCATCTGCCGGGTGACCTGGATCTCGGTGGCGATGACGGGGAGCATGGGCACACCCGCCGCGCGGTAGTCCTCTTTGTAACGCATCGCGAGCGCCCAGGTGTGCGGTGGCGTCCAGAAGAAGATCACCATGAACAGCACAACAGGCTGCCAGCTCAGACTTCCGGTGACGGCAGCCCAGCCGACGAGGGTCGGCATACAGCCGGCCGCTCCGCCCCACACCACGTTCTGCCACGTACGGCGTTTGAGCACCATCGTGTAGACGAAGACGTAGAACGCGATCGTCGCCATCACCAACAGGGCGCTGAGCAGGTTTGCCAGCGTCGACAACACCGCGAACGATGCCGCGCCCAGCACGATCCCGAAGATGAGTGCACTTCTGGTGGACACCGCGTGGCGGGCCAGGGGCCGGCGTTCGGTGCGCTTCATCTTCTGGTCGATGTCGGCGTCGACCACCATGTTGAGCGTGTTGGCGCTCGCCGCGCCGAGCCAGCCGCCCAGCAGGGTCCAGGCCATCAGGGCCAGGTCCACCCGACCGCGGTCGGCCAGCAGCATCACGGGGATGGTCGCCACGAGGAGCAACTCGATGACCCGCGGCTTGGTGAGAGCGAGATAGGCCAAGGCCGTTCCCGAGATCCTCCCGCGCATGCTGGTGGGGCGCTGCATGGGCGGAGCCTCACCACCTGACGCTGGGGAGGAGGCGAAACCGTGTCCGCTCACACGTTCCCCAATCCGCACTAGATCTCCTGACTCGCTCACCTACTACAGGGAATGGTAGACGGCCGGTACCCCAGAACGGCAATCGAGGTCCGATCCGGCGCCTGACCTCGCCGGTCAGGTCCCCGGAGGTGAACCAGAGAGTTATTCAGTCCCGTATCGCGCCATGGGACCGGGAGACGTCTAGGCTTGACGTGGGCTGTTCGCAGCCTGCCATGTACTGAAAGTCGAGCTTGGAGGAGTTCACACGATCGTGTCAGCAACAGATGAGATTCGCGCGCTAACACAGCCCTCACACCCTGCTGACTGGAGCGAGGTGGACACCAAAGCCGTTGACACAGTGCGGGTTCTGGCCGCAGACGCGGTTCAGAAATGCGGCAGTGGACACCCCGGCACAGCCATGAGCTTGGCGCCGCTGGCCTACACGCTGTTCCAGCGAGTGATGCGGCATGACCCCACGGATACGGACTGGATGGGCCGCGACCGCTTCATTCTGTCCTGCGGACACTCGAGCCTGACGCTGTACATCCAGCTCTACCTCGGCGGATTCGGCCTCGAACTCGACGATCTCAAGGCGCTGCGCACCTACGAGTCCAAGACGCCCGGCCATCCTGAGTACCGCCATACGCGCGGCGTCGAGATGACCACCGGGCCACTCGGTCAGGGACTGGCCTCGTCGGTCGGGATGGCCATGGCCGCACGCTACGAGCGTGGACTGTTCGATCCGGACGCACCGGTCGGCCAGAGCGCGTTCGACCACTACATCTACGTGATCGCTTCCGACGGTGACATCGAAGAGGGCGTCACCTCGGAGGCAAGCTCACTGGCAGGCACCCAGCAGCTGGGCAACCTCATCGTGTTCTACGACAAGAACCACATCTCGATCGAGGACGACACCGACATCGCGCTGTCAGAGGACGTCGCCGCTCGCTATGAGGCATACGGCTGGCACGTTCAGCACGTCGAAGGCGGCGAGAACGTCACCGCGATCGAAGAGGCCGTCGAGAAGGCCAAGGCCGTGATCGACAAGCCGTCGATCATCGTCTTGCGCACCATCATCGGCTACCCCGCGCCCAACAAGATGAACACCGGCAGCGCCCACGGCAGCGCGCTCGGCGATGATGAGGTCGCCGAGACCAAGAAGCTGCTGGGCTTCGACCCCGACCAGACGTTCGAGGTTGCCGACGAGGTCATCGCGCACACCCGGCAGCTCGTGGACCGGGGCGCCGAACGGCGCAAGGCCTGGGAGAAGTCGTTCGACGAGTGGGCCGAGGCCAACCCGGACCGCAAGGCTCTACTCGACCGCCTCGTGGTGAACGGCCTGCCCGACGGCTGGACCGATGCGCTCCCCAAGTGGGAGGTCGGCGACAAGGATGTGGCCACCCGATCGGCGTCGGGCAAGGTGCTCTCCGCTCTCGGACCCGTTCTGCCCGAATTATGGGGTGGCTCGGCTGACCTCGCGGGCAGCAACAACACCACCATGGACGGGGCCGCGTCCTTCGGCCCCACCGGGATCAGCACCAAGAACTGGAGCGCGAACCCGTACGGGCGCACGCTGCACTTCGGTATCCGTGAACACGCGATGGGTGCGATCTTGTCGGGCATCGTCCGGCACGGACCGACCCGCGCATACGGCGGAACGTTCCTCCAGTTCGCCGACTACATGCGGCCGGCCGTACGACTGGCCGCGCTGATGAAGACCGATCCCATCTATGTGTGGACCCACGACTCGATCGGACTTGGCGAAGACGGACCCACCCACCAACCGATCGAGCACCTGGCGGCGCTGCGCGCGATCCCCGATCTCGACGTGGTGCGCCCCGGCGACGCCAACGAGACGGCCTACGCCTGGCAGGCAATCATGACCCGGCGGCACAATCCGGTCGGGCTGGCGCTCACCCGGCAGAACATCCCGATCCTGGAGGGAACGTCGGCCGAGGGTGTGGCGAAGGGCGGATACGTCCTGTCAGAGCCCGAGGGAGATCCTCAGGTCATCCTGATCGGCACCGGGTCCGAGGTGTACCTCGCCGTCGAGGCGCAAAAGGCCCTGAAGGACAAAGGAATCAATGCCCGCGTCGTGTCGATGCCATGCGTGGAGTGGTTCGACGAGCAGGACAGCAGCTACCGCGATTCGGTGCTGCCGCCCACGGTGAAGGCCCGAGTGGTCGTGGAAGCGGGTATCGCGATGCCGTGGTACCGCATCGTCGGCGACGCCGGTGAGATTGTGTCCATCGAGCACTATGGCGCCTCTGCCGACTACAAGGTGCTCTACGAGAAGTTCGGTATCACCGCAGAGGCCGTCATCGCCGCCGCCGAGCGTTCGGTCGCAAAAACCAACTGAATCTGCACAACACTTGAATTGGAGCGCAAAATGAGCGAACAGAACGCCAATCTTGCCGCACTGTCCCAGGCCGGCGTCTCGGTCTGGCTCGACGATCTCTCTCGCACCCGCATCCAGTCCGGCAATCTCGCCGAACTGATCGCCACCAAGTCGGTGGTGGGTGTCACCACCAACCCGTCGATTTTCCAGGCGGCATTGTCCAAGGGCAACGCCTACGACGATCAGGTCAACGAGCTGGCCGCCCGCGGCGCCGATGTGGATGCCACTATCCGCACGGTCACCACGGACGACGTGCGCAACGCGTGCGACGTGCTCGCCCCGCAGTACGAGGCATCCAAGGGTGTCGACGGGCGGGTCTCGATCGAGGTCGACCCGCGTCTCGCCCACGATTCCGACCAGACGGTCGCACAAGCGGTCGAGCTGTGGAAGATCGTCGATCGTCCCAACCTGCTGATCAAGATCCCGGCTACCGAAGCGGGCATCCCGGCCATCACCAAGGTCATCGCCGAGGGCATCAGCGTGAACGTGACGCTGATCTTCTCGGTCGAACGTTATGAACTGGTCATGGGCGCCTACATCGAGGGTCTGGAGAAGGCATCGGCAGCCGGACACGATCTGTCCAAGATCCATTCGGTCGCATCGTTCTTCGTCTCTCGCGTGGACACCGAGATCGACAAGCGACTCGATGCCATCGGCAGCGACGAGGCGAAGGCACTCAAGGGAAAGGCCGGCCTGGCCAACGCCCGTCTCGCCTACGTCGCCTACCAGAAGGTGTTCGAGGAGCAGCCGCGCTTCCGCGCACTGGCCGCCGCGGGTGCCAACGCCCAACGCCCACTGTGGGCCTCCACGGGCGTCAAGGACCCGAGCCTGCCGGACACCCTCTACGTCGGCGAGCTGGTGGCCCCCGGAACGGTGAACACCATGCCCGAGAAGACGATGGATGCCTTCGCCGACCACGGGAAGGTCAACCCCAACTCGATCATCGGTCAGGGTCCGGCGTCGCAGGAGGTGTTCGACAAGCTCTCCGCGATCGGGATCGACCTCACCGACGTCTTCCTGGCGCTCGAGAACGAGGGCGTGGAGAAGTTCGAGGTGGCGTGGCAGGAACTGATCGACGCCACCGCCGAGCAGTTGGCAGCCGGCTCGAAGGCCTGATCCCTTGGCCAAGGACGCAGCCGGGCAGTGGACGAATCCGCTGCGCGACGACCGTGACAAGCGTCTGCCCCGCATCGCCGGGCCCAGCAGTCTTGTCATCTTCGGCGTGACCGGCGACCTCGCGAAGCGCAAGTTGATGCCCGCGGTGTACGACCTCGCGAACCGGGGGCTTCTTCCCCCCGGTTTCGCGCTGGTCGGATTCGCCCGCCGGGACTGGGACCACGAGGATTTCTCCGAGGTGGTGCACGACGCCGTGCGCGCTCATTCCCGTACGCCGTTCCGCGAGGACGTCTGGGAGCGGCTCAGCGAGGGCTTCCGGTTCGTCCAAGGCACGTTCGACGACGACACGGCCTTCGAGAAGCTCCGGGACACCCTCGGGGAACTCGACGAGAAGCGCGGAACCGAGGGCAACCACGCCTTCTACCTGTCGATCCCGCCGGCGGCCTTCCCGGTGGTGTGCGAGCAGCTGTCGAAGTCGGGGCTGGCCGAGCAGTCCGACGACCATTGGCGGCGCGTGGTCATCGAGAAGCCGTTCGGTCACGACCTGGAGAGCGCAAAAGAGCTGAACTCGGTGGTGAACACCGTCTTCCCCGAGCACTCGGTGTTCCGCATCGACCACTACCTCGGCAAAGAGACCGTCCAGAACATCTTGGCGCTGCGCTTTGCCAACCAGCTGTTCGATCCGGTCTGGAGCTCGCACTATGTGGACCACGTGCAGATCACGATGGCCGAGGACATCGGACTCGGAGGCCGGGCCGGCTACTACGACGGCATCGGCGCCGCCCGCGATGTGATCCAGAACCACCTGATCCAGCTGATGGCCCTGATCGCGATGGAAGAACCCATCTCGTTCGAACCGCACGAACTGCAGACCGAGAAGATCAAGGTCCTCTCCGCAACACGCAACATCCTGCCGCTCGACGAGAACACCGCACGCGGACAGTACGAAGCCGGCTGGCAGGGCAGCGAAGAGGTGCCGGGGCTCAAGGACGAGAAGGGCTTTGCCGCGGACTCGACCACCGAGACCTTCGCCGCCATCGCACTCGAGGTCGACAGCAGGCGGTGGGCGGGGGTGCCTTTCTACCTACGGACGGGAAAGCGCTTGGGCCGCAGGGTCACCGAGATCGCACTGGTGTTCAAGCGCGCGCCGCACCTGCCGTTCGATCAGACGATGACCGAAGAGCTCAGCCAGAACGCACTGGTCATCCGGGTACAGCCGGACGAGGGCATCACGTTGCGTTTCGGGTCGAAGGTGCCGGGGTCGTCCATGGAGGTCCGGGACGTCAACATGGACTTCAGTTACGGACAGGCCTTCACCGAGTCGTCCCCCGAGGCGTACGAGCGTCTGATCCTCGATGTGCTGCTCGGCGAGCCATCGCTGTTCCCGGTCAATGCCGAGGTCGAACTGTCCTGGAAGATCCTCGACCCGGTGCTCGAACACTGGGCAGCGAACGGGAAGCCCGACGGTTATGAATCGGGCACCTGGGGTCCGAAATCGGCCGAGGAGATGCTGGCCCGGCACGGAAGGACCTGGCGACGTCCGTGATCGGTGTCGGGCAGATGGAGCAGCAGCGCTGCGAGGGCGACCAAGGAGTTGTAGTCATGCCGACGAAGGAGTTCCAGTCGTGATTGTCGAACTGCCCGATACCAGCACCACCGCGATCAGCAAGGAACTCATCAAGATCCGTGATGCCGGCGGTGCTTTCACGTCGGGCCGGGTGCTGACCCTGCTCGTCTGCTCGGACGAGGGCGAACCCACCGAAGGCGCGATCGACGCGGCCAACGAAGCCAGCCGTGAGCATCCTTGCCGGGTGATCGTGGTGTCGTGCGGCGACCGTCGGATGAAGTCGCGACTGGACGCACAGATCCGGGTCGGCGGCGACGCAGGCGCGTCGGAGGTGGTGGTTCTGCATCTCTACGGCGAATTGGCTAATCACGGCGAGAGCGTGGTCATCCCGTTCATGCTGCCGGACACACCGGTGGTGACGTGGTGGCCGGGCCGGCCACCCGAGAATCCTGCCGCCGATCCGATGGGGCAGCTCGGAAGACGCCGTATCACCGACACCAACAAGGCATCCGATGTGCCCGCAGCCCTCGCCGACCGACTGAGGACGTACTCCCCCGGCGACTCGGACATCGCGTGGTCCCAGATCACACCTTGGCGCGCCTTGCTCACCTCGGCGCTCGATCAACCGCCGCACAGTGCAGCGGTGTCCGCCGAGGTGGAAGGCCCTGCGGGATCTCCCGCGGTCGATCTGCTCGCCGGTTGGTTGCATGCCGTTCTGAAGGTGCCGGTGACCCGATCGGTCGGCAGCTTCAAGGTGACCCTCGAACGTGAGGCCGGACCGCTGGTGCTGTGCGTCGGTATGAGCAACCAGGCCATCATCTCCATTCCGGGCAAGCCCGACGGCAAGGTGGCCCTACCTGGTCGTGACATCCGCGACTGCCTCGCCGAAGAGCTGCGGCGACTCGATCCGGACGAGATCTACCACCTCGCCCTGCAGGGCGTCGACGGGCTGACCCGAGCGAAAGACAAGGTGCACGCATGAACGCCGATGCGCAGGTGATCCACTGCGCGGACAAGTCCGCGCTCGTCGAGTCGGTGGCCGCGCGTTTCATCGCCACGGTCACCTCGGCGCAGGCGGCACGCGGCAGCGCCTCGGTGGTACTGACCGGGGGTAGTAATGGAATCGCCCTGCTGGAAGCTCTGGCCAAGGACTCCGGCGACATCGACTGGTCCGCGGTGGATATCTACTGGGGTGACGAACGGTTCGTCACCGCCGACGACCCCGAACGGAACGCCGGGCAGGCTTACGGCGCGCTACTGAATCACGTTCCGGTGCAACCGGATCGGGTGTTCGTCATGGCTGCATCCGATGGCGGGTTCGGCGACGACATCGAAGCGGCAGCGGCCGATTACGCGGCGACTTTGTCGTCGAAAGCCGGCGACGGCCACCTGGTACCGGAGTTCGACGTCCACCTGGTCGGGATGGGCGGTGAGGGGCACATCAACTCTCTGTTCCCCCACAGTGCGGCGACTGCCGAAGCCGACGCCACCGTGGTTGCCGTCACCGACTCACCCAAGCCACCGCCCCAGCGGATCACGCTGACGTTCCCGGCTGTCGCCCGGGCCCGCGAGGTCTGGTTCCTGGTGTCCGGTGCCGAGAAGGCCGAGGCGGTGGCCGCCGGAGTCGGTGGGGCCGATCCTCTGGACTGGCCGTGTGCCGGGGCGCACGGCACGGACGCAACCGTGTGGTTCGTCGACCCGGACGCGGCGTCGCAGCTCACCTGATCAGCGCCGCAATCCCCCGCTGGCGTCGAACTCGGCCGATCGCCCCTCCATCTGGGCGTCGTGCCAATTCTCCCGGTGTTTGCGCATGATCGTCTCGTGGATCCGGGCGAACGGAGGGCAGATCCGGCGGACGGTCTCGATCAGGACCACCGCAGGCAGTCGCGCGATGATCCAGGCAATCCCGGGCGCCGCACTCGGCATGTTGTACCGGTGGCGCGTCCACGGCATCATGAAAACCGCCGAATAGGCGGAATACATTGTAGCGTTGTACTTTTCACGCAAGCGGCGAACACCCGTGTGACCATCGCGAGGCGCAAATGCGGCTGGGAACGATTCGATGAGTTCGGCGCCGTGATCGCCCGCGTCGTAACTGCGGGTGGAATTGACGAACGCCAGGAGCCGAAGCGAGTCGGCGATCGATTCGGGATACCACTGCATCCGGACGCCCAAGAGATGACCGAGGTAGCGCTGGTAATGCAACAGCACCCGGATCTCCCGGAGCGAGGTCTGCACCCCCACCAGCCAGAGAGCCATCGCCGGGACGACGCTGCCACCGAGCAGCGTCAGCAACTGGTACGACTGGCTGATGGGAACACCCCACCGCTCGGTGTCCCATTCGGGATGCTCGGCGACCTTTCGGCGCACCCACACGTGCATCACGCGAACCCGCATGGCTGTGGCACGGCCGGCCGATCCAGGTGTCAACAACGCGTCCGGCTCGGACACGTCGATCCAGAAACGGGCCGTCTCGAGGAACCTACGCAGGGCGTTGTCCCCCGCGTAACCGCCCGCCAGCGACAGCGGTGTGGCCACAGCCGCCTCGGTATACATCTCCAGGGTGATGCCGCCCGCCACGCTGAACAACGAGGTGCCCCATCGACGCCAGATGGCCTCTCCTTCGGCGATCATCGCCGGATCCACCCAGTCGGGGACGGTTTCGAACTCCTCGAACAGCGCCTTCATCGCTGCGGGAGGGTCCTCGATGGAATCGAGCCCCTCCGTCAAGGCCTTGTCGAGAAGAGCGCGGGCAGTGGGCGCTCCCAGCTCGCCGTACACCTCGTCGACAAATCGTTCGGCCACGGCGTCACTGCGGAACATGTCTTCGGCGAATGTCCGGATTTGTTCATCCGTGGGAAAGAGGTCGCGACCAGTTGTCTTGACAGCTGCCCGACGGACAGTCCTGAGCCACCGGTTGTCCTGAGCCGCGCTGTACTTGACGGCCGTCGGGAAACCGGGGACGGGCACACGCTGGTCTGGCAGTGTCGCGGACACAGGTTCTCCTCGGGTATAGAAAAGGTTGAGACTGTTTTGCGTAATCGTCTCACATCATCCGGCACTTTTTCTGGATTCATGGACAAGCCGATGTCGAGAAGCACCGAGCGACTCCGTCCCCGTAGTGAAACGGCCACAATGGGCCGTACCCACCAAGGAGAAGATGATGGCCAAGTACCTGTTGCTCAAGCACTACCGGGGTGGCCCGGCACCCCTGTTCGACACGCCGATGGACCAGTGGAAGCCCGAGGAGGTGTCCGCCCACATGCAGTTCATGGAGGACTTCGCCACCCGCCTGCAACGCAACGGCGAGTTCGTGGACGGCCAGGCGCTGTCAATGGAGGGAACGTTCGTGCGATACGACGGTGAGGGTCGCCCGCCGGTCACCGACGGCCCGTTCGCGGAGACCAAAGACCTGATCGCAGGCTGGATGGCAATCGATGTCGACAGCTATGACCGTGCTCTCGAGCTCGCTGCCGAACTGTCTGCGGCGCCCGGTGCGGGCGGTGAACCTCTTCGCGAGTGGCTGGAGGTGCGCCCCTTCCTCACCGCACCCACCGCGATCACGGAGTGACACGCGGTGGATGAGGCTCTCTTACGGAACCTCACGCCTGCTGTGATCGGAGTCCTCGTACGTCGCGGAGTGGACTTCGCGACGGCCGAGGACGCCGTGCAGGACGCACTGGTGGAGGCGATGAAGCTGTGGCCGACTGATTCTCCACGGGATCCGAAAGGCTGGCTGATCACTGTCTCATGGCGCAAGTTCCTCGACTCGGTGCGGTCGGAAAACGCTCGGCGTGACCGTGAGGTCCGTGCGGAGAACGAGCCGCCGCCCGGCCCTGGCCAGGTTGCCGACGACACACTCCACCTGTACTTCCTCTGCGCCCACCCATCTCTCACGCCGGCGTCGGCCGTCGCGCTCACCCTGCGGGCGGTCGGCGGCCTGAGTACCCGGCAGATCGCGCAGGCCTATCTCGTCCCCGAGGCAACGATGGCCCAGCGGATCAGCAGATCCAAACGAACCGTGTCAGACGTCCGCTTCGACCAGCCTGGTGATCTCGCGACGGTACTCCGGGTGCTCTATCTGGTGTTCAACGAAGGATATTCCGGCGACATCGACCTGGCCGGCGAGGCCATTCGACTGACCCGTCAGCTCGATGCGATGGTGCGGCAGGAGGAGGTCTCCGGCCTACTCGCACTCATGTTGCTCCATCACGCCCGGCGACCGGCACGGATAGGCCCCGACGGCGGCCTGGTGCCACTCGCCGATCAGGACCGGAGCCTTTGGGACACCGGCATGATCGCCGAGGGAGTCGACGTACTCCAGAACGCACTCGCCCGCGACAACCTCGGTGAGTTCCAGGCGCAGGCCGCCATCGCTGCCCTGCACGCCGACGCCCGATCGGCCTCGGAAACCGACTGGGTACAGATCGTGGAGTGGTACGACGAACTGATGCGACTCACCGACAGCCCGGTCGTTCGGCTCAATCGCGCTGTGGCGGTCGGTGAGGCCGACGGCCCGCGAGCCGGACTGGCCGCCTTGGCCGGGCTCGACACCGCACTGCCCCGGTACACGGCCGTCTGCGCCTACCTGCACGAACGCGACGGCGACATCCAGACCGCGGCGCGCCTGTATGCCGACGCCGCCCGATCAGCGCCCAGCGTGCCCGAACGTGACCACCTCACGCGTCAGGCGGCACGATTGAACGCGGCCCTGCGCGAGTGAGGGACGCCTGGCCGGCCGGACCGGCCAGGCGAGCCGTCAGCCGCTGTTGCGCAGAGCGGTTGCGAGACCGTTCATCGTGAGCTGGATGCCGCGGCGGACCAGCTCGGAGTCGTCCCCGCCGCGGTAACGCCGCAGAAGCTCCACCTGGAGGTGATTCAGCGGCTCGAGGTACGGAAAACGGTTGAAGACAGACCGTTTGAGCGCTGGGTTGTCGGCCAGGAGGTCGTCGGTCTTGGTGATCTTGAAGTACATGGCCGTTGTGCGTTCATGCTCTGTAGATATCATCCCGAAGACCTTGACACGCAGGTCCTCATCGGGGACGAGTCGCGAATAACGTTCGGCCAGACCGAGATCCGACTTGGCCATCACCTGCGCCATGTTCGACATCACCGTTCGGAAGAACGGCCAGCGCTCGTAATAGTCCGACAACGTCTCCAGCCGGCTGCTGTCGTTCCCCACCCACTGCTCGAACGCCGAACCCGTGCCGTACCAGCCGGGCAGCATCACGCGCGCCTGCGACCACGACAGGACCCACGGGATGGCGCGGAGGTCGGAGATCTTCTCGGTCTGTTTGCGAGAGGCCGGACGGCTGCCGATGTTCAGCGACCCGATCTCCGACAGGGGTGTCGAGTTCACGAAATACTCTACGAATCCAGGTGTCTCGTGAACCAGCTCGCTGTAGGTCCGGCGAGCCAGCGCAGCGAGTTCATCAAGCACCGCGTACGCCGCTTCCGCTTCGTCTCCGAGGCCCTCGGTGTCCAGGAGCGACGACTCGATGGTCGCGGCCAGCAACGTCTCGAGATTGCGCCGGGCGACAACGGGTTCGGCGTATTTGGCCGCGATCACCTCACCCTGCTCGGTGATGCGCAGCGACCCCTGGACGGCGCCCGGCGGCTGAGCCAGGATCGCGTCGTAACTCGGCCCACCCCCGCGGCCGACGGTACCGCCCCGGCCGTGGAAGAGCCGCAACCGGATTCCGGCCTTCTTGGCAGCTTCGACGAGGTCGAGTTCGGCACGGTAGAGCGCCCAGTTCGCGGCGAGATACCCTCCGTCCTTGTTGGAGTCCGAGTACCCGAGCATGATCTCCTGCATGCCCTCCTGCTGTTCAACCAACGCGCGGTACAACGGAACATCTAGTGCTGCAAGAAGAGTGGCCGCGCCTTGCTGCAGATCCTCGATGGTCTCGAAGAGAGGGACGACCCTGACGGTCGACGTCGGAGGAGTCTTCGCGTCACCGGGGTCGAACAGGCCTGCTTCCTTGAGCAGCACGATCGCCTCGAACAGATCGCTGACCGATGTGCACATGCTGATGACGTAGTTCGGAACGGCCTGTGGACCGAACGCGGCGACCGCCGAGGCGGCGGCTCGAACGATCGCCAGTTCCTTCTCGGCGAGCTCCGACAGTGTGGCGCCGGGTCCGACCAGTGGTCGACGGTTGCTCAGTTCCGCCGTCAGCAACTCGACCCGCTCGTGCTCGGACAACGACGTGTAGTCGTGATGGACTCCGGCCCAGGCGAGCAGTTCGGCCACCACCTCTTCGTGCATATCCGAGTTCTGCCGCATATCGAGGCCGGAAAGGTGGAATCCGAACGCGCGCACGGCTTCGCGGAGAGTCAGCAATCGGTCATCGGCGAGTTCGTCGTCGCCGTTCGCGCGCAGTGACGCATCGATGACGTCGAGGTCCGCCAGCAACTGCTCGGCATCGGCGTACGTCTCGGCCCCGTCTTTGGGGAAGCCCCCGTCGTTGACGGCCACAAAACGATCGTCGAACAACGAACCGGCGGTTGCAGCCAATCGACGCCGAACGGCCCGTAATGCCTGGCGATAAGGTTCGTCTGCGTCGGGGGTGCCGCGCTCCACGCCACCGAGCGCGAACACCTCGTCGTCGACCTCGGTCAGCCGCGACGTCAGGCTCAATTCCTGTGCCAGGACGGTCAATTCGGACAGATGATGCGCCACAGCGGTTTCCGCGGCACGCCGGGTCGCCATGCCCACGATCTCACCGGTGACAAACGGATTGCCGTCGCGGTCTCCACCGATCCATGAACCCATCCGGAGGATCGGATCGTCGGCGATGCCCGCAGATGGATAGTGCTCTTGGAGCCACGCCCGTAGCTCGGCATTGACCCGCGGAATGACCTCGAAGAACCCGGCATCGTAATACCGCAGACCAACCTCGATCTCATCCTGGATCTGGAGACGCTCGAGTCGGATCAACGCGGTTTCCCACAGCGTGAGGATTTGCCGCTTCAACGCGGTGTGCACGTCGTCGCGTTCAGCGGGTGTCAGTTCCGTACGTCCGGCGAAGCGCATCAGGTCGGTGATGCGGCGCTGCACCTCGAAGACCGTGCGACGTCGGGTCTCGGTGGGGTGGGCGGTGATCACGGGCACCACGGTCGCATCTGCCAACGCAGAGCCCACCTGTTCGTCGGTCAGACCGGCGGCAGACAGCTTGGAATATGTGGCGGCGAGACTAGAGCCTGCGGAGGGTCGCCGGCGCGCACGTGGATGGCGCGGCGACGCTCGCGATGAATGTCTTCGGCGAGGTTGGCGAGCAAGGCGAAGTGGCTGAACGCCCGGATGACCGAGATCGCGTCCTGGACGTCGATGTCGCGGAAGAGCTCTTCGAGTTCGGTGCGGTCGATTTCGTCGCGGCGGATCCGGAACGACTCGACGCGCGCCTTCTCGACCAGTTCGAAGGTTTCTTCTCCGGCGTGTTTGCGCACGATCTGCCCGAGGATCCCGCCGAGCAACCGGATGTCCTCGCGGAGTGGCTCGGTGAGCTCACGGTCGGTACTGCCGGCTTCCGGACGGGGCACGATGGGGCGCTTGTCAGTCACCGGTCAAGTATCTCTGGCCGGTCCATGCTCGCGCATCTCGGACATGGCCCGTGTCCGCGGAAGTTACGAGAGTTTGATGTCCAGACCGATGCCGAGGATGAAGATCAGCCAGATGACGCCGACGAACACGGTGAGGCGGTCGAGATTTCGCTCCACAACACTGGAGCCGGACAAACTCGACTGCACACCGCCGCCGAACAGCGACGAGAGTCCGCCGCCCTTGCCGCGGTGCAGCAGGACCAACACGATCAACAAGACGCTGGTGACCACCAGTCCGATGTCCAGGGCAAGCTTCACGTGTCGTTTCCTATCAGAGAGTTGTACTGACGGCCGATCTTCAACTGTACCGGCCGCGTCCCCCATCCCAGAATTGTGCCCTTTTGGCGAACAAACCCGCAGGTCAGCACCGCCAAAAGGGCACAAAATCGGTTGGTCAGGGCAGCGGTCCCCCGGCGGCGATCGCCGACAGGGTGGCGAACTCGTCGGACTTGAGCGACGCGCCACCCACCAGGGCACCGTCGACGTCGGTCTGTCCCACTATCTCGCCGACGTTCTTGGCATTCACAGATCCGCCGTAGAGGATGCGCACAGAGTCGGCGACCTTGGCGTCGGCCAGTTCGGCGATCGTGGCACGTAGCGCCGCGCACACCTCCTGGGCGTCGGCGGCACTGGCAACGCGGCCGGTGCCGATGGCCCACACGGGTTCGTAGGCGATGACAACCTTGCTGATCTCGTCGGCGGACAGACCCGCAAGCGATCCCTTGAGCTGCGCGATGTTGTAGTCGACGTGGTTGCCTGCCTCGCGCACCTCGAGGCCTTCGCCGAGACAGACGATGGGGGTCAGCTCGTACTTGAGCGCTGCCTTGGTCTTCGCCAGCACCACGTCGTCGGTCTCCGCGTGCATGGTGCGCCGCTCGGAATGCCCGACCACGACGAATGTGCACCCGAGCTTGGCCAGGAATGCGCCGCTGATCTCACCGGTGTACGCACCCGAATCGTGCGCCGAGAGGTCCTGCGCGCCATAGGTCAACAGCAACTTGTCGCCGTCGACGACGGTCTGCACGCTTCGGATGTCTGTGAACGGGGGGATCACCGTCACGTCGACCTTGTCGAAGTACTTGGCGGGCAACGCGAATGCGATCTTCTGCACCAGACCGATGGCCTCGAGGTGGTTGAGGTTCATCTTCCAGTTGCCGGCGATCAGCGGCTTACGATTGGCCATCCTAGTTCTCCAACACCTTCAGTCCGGGCAACTCTTTGCCTTCGAGATACTCCAGAGACGCACCGCCGCCGGTCGAGATGTGCGAGAACCCGTCCTCGGGGAGACCGAGGGTTCGGACCGCCGCCGCGCTGTCGCCGCCGCCGACCACGGAGAACGCTCCCCCGCTGGTGGCTTCGATGATCGCCTGGGCCAGGCCCTTGGTGCCGGCGGCGAACTTCTCGAACTCGAAGACACCGGCCGGGCCGTTCCAGAACACGGTCTTGGCCTCGTGCAACACCGCCGCGAAGCGCTTGACCGACTCGGGACCGATGTCCAATCCCATCCAGCCGTCCGGGATCTCTTCTGCCGACACGGTTTTGGCCTCGGCGTCGGCCGCGAACTTGTCCGCCACGACCACGTCCACGGGAAGGTGGATGACGTCCCCGAACCGCTCGAGCAAGGACTTGCAGACCTCGATCTGGTCTTCCTGCAGCAACGACGAACCGACCGACAGCCACGTGCGGCGAGGAAGGTGAACGCCATACCGCCGCCGATCACCAGGGTGTCGACCTTGGGCGCCAGGGCCTCGATGACGCCGATCTTGTCCGACACCTTGGAGCCGCCGAGCACCACCGCGTAAGGCCGGGCGGTGTCGGTGGTCAGCTTGGCCAGAACCTCGACCTCGGCTGCGACCAGGCCACCTGCGTAGTGCGGCAACAGCTTTGCCACGTCGTACACCGATGCCTGCTCCCGGTGCACCACACCGAATCCGTCGGAGACGAACGCGCCCTCATCACCGGTCAACTCCACCAGCGCCTTGGCGAGCTTCTCGCGCTCGGTCGCGTCCTTGGAGGTCTCGCGCGGATCGAACCGCACGTTTTTTTCGACCAACAGCACGTCGCCGTCGGTCAGACCTTCCGAGCGGGCCAGTGCGTCCCCGCCGACCACGTCACCGGCGAGCTGGACGTTACGGCCCAGCTCGGTGCCGAGACGCTCGGCGACCGGCGCGAGGGAGAACGCCGGGTCGGGCGCCCCCTTCGGACGGCCCAGGTGTGCGGTCACGATGACCTTGGCACCTGCGTCGGACAGAGCCTTGATGGTCGGCGCCGACGCAACGATGCGTCCGGCGTCGGTGATCTTGCCGCCGTCGAGAGGCACGTTGAGGTCGGAACGGACCAACACGGTCCTTCCTTCCACTCCGGTCTCGAGCAAATCGGCGAGGGTGGGAACCGAGGTGGTCACGGGTACGTCGTCTCCTGGCGCTGGAAGGACCGGATTACAGTGACTTGCCGACCAGGCCGATGAGGTCGACGAGGCGGTTGGAGTAGCCCCACTCGTTGTCGTACCACGACACGATCTTGACCTGGTCCTCGATCACCTTGGTCAGCGGCGCGTCGAAGATGCTCGAGTGCGGGTCGGTGACGATGTCGGAGGACACGATCGGGTCGGTGCTGTACTTCAGGATGCCCTTGAGGGGGCCCTCGGCGGCAGCCTTCATCGCGGCGTTGATCTCGTCGACGCTTGCCGACTTCTTGAGGTTCGCGGTGAGGTCGGTGACCGAGCCGGTCGGGATCGGCACGCGGAGTGCGTAACCATCGAGCTTGCCGAGCAGCTGCGGGAGCACGAGCCCGATCGCCTTGGCGGCACCGGTGCCGGTCGGGACCACGTTCAGAGCGGCAGCGCGCGCACGACGGAGGTCACTATGCGGTCCGTCCTGGAGGTTCTGGTCCTGCGTGTAGGCGTGGATCGTGGTCATCAGACCCTTGACGATGCCGAACTCGTCGTCGAGGACCTTGGCGATGGGGCCGAGGCAGTTGGTGGTGCACGAAGCGTTGGAGATGATGTTCTGGCTGCCGTCGTACTTGTCGTCGTTGACGCCCATCACGATGGTGATGTCCTCGCCCTTTGCGGGCGCGGAGATGATGACCTTCTTGGCGCCGGCGTCCAGGTGGCCCTTCGCCTTGGCAGCATCGGTGAAGATTCCGGTGGACTCGACGACGACGTCGACACCGAGGTCGCCCCACGGCAGCGCCG
Source organism: Williamsia sp. D3 (assembly GCF_000506245.1). Lineage (NCBI taxonomy): Bacteria > Bacillati > Actinomycetota > Actinomycetes > Mycobacteriales > Nocardiaceae > Williamsia > Williamsia sp. D3. The sequence continues at coordinate 186,015 of NZ_AYTE01000026.1, forward strand.
ACGGGCCTTCGCGCAGCGACAGCGCCTTGATCTTCTGATCGCCGACGACGATGGTGTCGTCACCTTCGAGCGAGACGTCCTGCGGCAGGCGGCCCAGGATGGAGTCGTACTTGAGCAGATGAGCCAGGCTCGCGTTGTCGGTGAGGTCGTTGACGGCGACGATCTCGACGTCGGTGGTGCCCAACGCCTTTTGTGCTTCCACGGCACGGAAGAAGTTGCGGCCGATCCGGCCGAATCCGTTGACGCCTACCCGAACGGTCACTGTGAGCTCCTTAGCTATGCGGTGTGCTGGGCCATTGTGTGGCTCCCGCCTCTGCGGCAGTGATCAGCCTAGTCGGCCCCGAACAGCCAGGCACGCCCGGTCCTGGCACCGGGCGTGGTGGGACGCCGAAGCGTCCGGCCGCGCTCGTCAGTCGTCGTCGAGCAGGTCGGCGGTGACCGCCGACTCGGTGTCGGGGATGCCTTCGGTCCGCGCCTTTTTGTCGGCCATCGACAGCAGACGCCGGATACGGCCCGCCACAGCGTCTTTCGTCATCGGCGGATCGGCGAGCTGGCCCAACTCCTCCAGCGATGCCTGCCGGTGGGTGATCCGGAGCTGTCCCGCCGAGATCAGGTGATCCGGCACCTGGTCGCCGAGGATCTCGAGCGCGCGCTCCACCCGGGCCGCAGCCGCAACAGCGGCACGCGCCGATCGACGCAGGTTGGCGTCGTCGAAGTTCGCCAGGCGGTTGGCGGTGGCACGCACCTCGCGACGCATCCGACGCTCTTCCCAGGTGAGCCGGGTGTCCTGCGCTCCCATGCGGGTCAGCAACGCGCCGATGGCCTCGCCGTCGCGGATCACCACGCGGTCGGCGCCGCGGACCTCACGGGCCTTGGCGGTGACACCGAGCCGCCGAGCTGCACCCACCAGGGCCAGCGCGGCCTCCGGCCCGGGGCAACTGACCTCCAGGGCCGAGGAACGGCCGGGCTCGGTGAGCGATCCGTGCGCGAGAAATGCTCCACGCCAGGCAGCTTCGGCATCACCGATGGTGCCGCCGACCACCTGGGCCGGTAGGCCACGCACGGGTCTGCCTCGCATGTCCAGCAGGCCGGTCTGACGGGCCAATGCCTCGCCATCCTTGGTGACGCGGACGATGTACCGGGCACTCTTGCGGATGCCGCCGGCACTGAGGACGTGGAACTCGGAGTTGTACCCGTAGAGGTCGAAGATCGCCTGGCGCAGCCGCCGCGCGACGTTGCCGAGGTCGACCTCGGCCTCCACCACCACACGTCCCGCGACGATGTGGAGTCCGCCCGCGAAACGCAGTAGAGCCGAGACCTCGGCCTTGCGGCTGCTCACCTGCGTGACCGCCAGACGACTCAGTTCGTCTTTGACCGCGGATGTCATCGCCACCGGACGCCGTCTCCCTCTGTGGTTGTTGGAACTATCGATCTGTAACTGGCGGCTTCACTATCGCACAGGCCGGCGATGAGAGCCGCCACGCGAGCGGGGTCGTGGGTGTGGGTGCCAGGGACTGCCAGTTCGCCGTCGTGCAGGGTGGCACCGAACTTCGCGGCAGCTCGTTCCACATGCTCGCGTTCGCGTCCGAACGGCACCGACGCCGAGTCGACGACCACGTGGTCGACCCGGAAATCGTCGGCGTGGGCGAGCAGGACGTGCAGGTGCCGTTCAACCGAAAAACCGGCTGTCTCACCGGGTTCGGGGGCGAGGTTGACGATGAGGATCTTGCGCGCCGCCGTCCGTTTCAGGGCGGCGAGCTGCTCGGGTACCAACACATGCGGGATCACGCTCGAGAACCAGGACCCCGGGCCGAGGACCACCACGTCGGCTCCGTCGATGGCGTCGACAGCCTCCGGGCACGCCGGCGGCTGGTGCGGCAGCAACCGGACCCGGCGCACCTTGCCCGGCGTGGTCGCGACCGCGACCTGACCACGGATCGAATGGCTGATCCGCGGGTCGGCTTCGAGCCCGGACACATCGGCTTCGATGTCGAGGGCGGTGGCCGACATCGGCAACACCCTGCCCTGCACACCGAACAATGTGGTGATCATCTCCAGCGCCTTGACCGCGTCGCCGGTGACCTCGGTGAGCCCGGCGAGCAGCAGATTTCCGACCGGATGGCCTGCCAGGGCTCCGCGCCCGCCGAAACGGTGCTGCAACAGCGCGGCCCACTCCTCGGGTGGCCGTGCACCGGTGACCCCGGAGACATCCCGGTTCTCTGGTTCGGTGGCAGCGAGCAAGGCGGCAATGGCCATCCGGAGGTCACCGGGCGGCAGGACGCCGAGTTCGGACCGCAGACGTCCGGACGATCCGCCGTCGTCCGCGACCGTCACCACGGCGGTGACGTTGTTGCTCAACCGGCGCATGGCGGTGAGGGTGGCGTACAGACCATGCCCCCCACCCAGCGCGACGATCGAGGGGTCGCGGCCGGTCATTCGCGACCCAGATCCCGATGGGCCACCCGTACCGCAAAAGCGGCCGCGCCATCGGCCGGGCACGACAATCGGGCGGCGATGGCCTCGCTCATCGCGACGCTTCGGTGTTTTCCACCGGTGCACCCGATGGCAACCGTCATGTACCTCTTGCCCTCGCGCCGGTATCCCGCACCGACCAGTCTCAAGATCTGCTCGTATTTCTCCAGGAACTCATCGGCGCCCTCCTGACCCAGCACGTAGTCACGCACCGGCTCCTCGAGACCGTTGTGGTCGCGGAGCTCCGGCACCCAGTGTGGATTGGGCAGGAAACGAACGTCGGCCACCATGTCCGCGTCGATCGGCAGCCCGTACTTGAACCCGAACGATTCGACCACCACGCTCACGTCAGCGACCGACGCGTTCGCATATGCGCCCTCGATGATCACCCGCAACCTGGCCACCGACAGATTCGAGGTGTCGATGACAAGATCCGCCCGTTCCTTCACCGCAGCCAGCATCGCCCGCTCGGTCGCGATGGCCGAGATCAGAGTGCCGTTGCCCTGCAACGGATGTCGGCGACGTACCTGCTCGAACCGCTGCACCAGCACCTGGTCCGACGCCTCGATGAACACCACCTTGGGATCGACACCGGTCAGGGCCAGTTCGGAGCGCAAGGCATCGAGGGCCGAGGCGTAGGAGTCGATCTGGATACGCATCACGATCGCCATCCGGGAGATGGCGGAGTCGTCGCGGCGCGCCACGTCCACCATCGACCTGATCAACGTGTGCGGGACGTTGTCCACCACGTACCAGCCGGCGTCTTCGAGCAGGTTCGCAACGGTGCTGCTGCCGGCACCGGACAGTCCGGTGACCAGCAACACCTCGGTCAGCCCTGGGGCGCCGGTTGTGGTGCCGGCCTGCGATTCACTCACCTGGCGGATCCTGTCTGTTCACTACCCTGATTATGTTCGACAAGTGCCTCTTGCACCGCCCGAGCGGTGGTCTGGCCGATCCCGGGTACCTCGGAGATCTGTTCGATGGTGGCCTGCCGCAGATTGGCCACCGACCCGAAGTGCGCGACAAGAGCCGCACGCCGGGTTGCTCCCAACCCGGGCACGCCGTCGAGTGCCGAGGCGGTCATCCGTTTGCTGCGCTTGCTGCGATGGAAGCTGATCGCGAACCGGTGCGCCTCATCGCGTACCCGCTGCAGGAGGAAGAGCGCTTCGCTGGTCCGGGGGAAGATGACCGGATCATCGTCGCCGGGCACCCACACCTCTTCGAGTCGTTTGGCCAGACCGATCACCGCGACATCGGTGATGTTCAACTCGTCCAGGACCGCCGCCGCCGCATGCACCTGTGGCGCGCCGCCGTCCACGACAAAGAGATTCGGTGGGTAGGCGAACTTGCGCGGACGCCCCGTCTTCGGGTCGATCGCCGCTTCCGGCGCCATGTCTCCCCCGTTCGGATCTACCTCGGCGACGCCGTCAGCCGCTATGCCCCCACCGATCGCCGCGGTTGTCACCGGAGCTGCGGCCGCGACATCGGCACGGTGGCGCAGGAACCTGCGGCGTGTGACCTCGGCGATCGAGGCGACATCGTCGGACCGGCCGTCCCCGGCGGCCTCACGGATCGCGTAGTGCCGGTAGTCGGACTTGCGTGGCAGGCCGTCTTCGAACACCACCAACGATGCAACCACGTCCGTGCCCTGCACGTGCGAGATGTCGATACATTCGATCCGCAGCGGCGCGGTGTCGAGGCCGAGGGTGTCCTGGATCTCGGTGAGGGCGGCCGACCGGGTCGTCAGGTCGCCCGCACGCTTGAGCTTGTGCTGGTTGAGGGCGTCGGCGGCGTTGCGCGCCAGGGTCTCCATCAACGCCCGTTTGTCACCGCGTTGAGGGATGCGCAGGTCCACGTTGCTTCCCCGCAGGCTCGAGAGCCATTCGCGGACTTCGTCGACGTTCGGGGGCAGCGTCTGGACCAGTACCTCCCGGGGTACCGGGTCGGCCTTCGCGTGGCCATCCTCCACGTCGATCGAGTCGGCTTGATCGACTTGCTCGCCGTAGAACTGCGTGAGGAACTGCCCGACCTGCTCGGCCATCTGGTCGTCGCCGGACTTCTCCACGATCCACCCACGTTGACCACGGACGCGGCCGCCGCGGACATGGAAGACCTGCACCGACACCTCGAGCTGGTCGCCGTCCATGGCCACGAGATCGGCGTCGGTGCCGTCTCCGAGTACCACGGCCTGCCGTTCGAGTGCCCGCCGCAGGGCCCCGATGTCGTCGCGCAGCCGGGCCGCGCGCTCGAAGTCCAGCTCTGCCGATGCGCGTTCCATCTGGCCCTGGAGGTTGTTGATCATGCGATCGGTGCGCCCGGCGAGGAAGTCGCAGAAGTCCTCGACGATGGTCCGGTGTTCTTCTGCGCTGACGCGCCCGATGCACGGGGCCGCGCACTTGTCGATGTAACCCAGCAGACACGGTCGGTCGATCTGCTTGTGCCGCTTGAACACTCCGGAGGAACACGTGCGAGCGGGAAACACCCGGGTGAGCAGATCGAGGGTCTCGCGAATCGCCCAGGCATGCGAATAGGGCCCGAAGTAGCGGACCCCCTTGCGACGTGGTCCGCGGTAGACGAACAACCGCGGGTATTCCTCGGCCATCGTGACGGCGAGCATCGGGTAGCTCTTGTCGTCGCGGTAGCGGACGTTGAAACGCGGATCGAACTCTTTGATCCAGTTGTATTCGAGTTGCAGGGCCTCGACTTCGGTGGACACCACGGTCCACTCGACGGATGCCGCCGTGGTCACCATCTGGCGCGTACGGGGGTGCAGCGAGGACAGGTCCGCGAAGTAAGAGGTCAGCCGCGAACGAAGACTTTTCGCCTTGCCCACGTAGATCACCCGATGGTGGATGTCCCTGAATTTGTACACACCGGGCTCGGTGGGAATGCTCCCCGGAGCCGGGCGGTACGTAGACGGGTCAGGCACGATTCCAGGCTAGTACCCCGCGCCGACAAGGCCGCACACGCGGCCGCCGCCCCCGGTGAGGACTCGCGATGCTCAGGTCAGCGTTCAGGGTCGTGGGTGTATCGGTCGCGCAGGGCGCGGAACTCGTTCATGGCCGCGATCGCCCTCTCGCCGTCGTTCGCCTGGATGGCCAGTACCGGGACGTGTTCGTCGTCCGGGAGTTCCAGGCGCGCCCAGTTCGCGCTGTCCGGATACCTGAGCCCACGCACGATGCTCCAGTCGAAAATGCGCTCCTGCAACAGGTTCCGGACCGCGACGCCCTCCGCCCCGACCCTGATGCGGGCGCGGGTGAGGGTGAGGAGCGACCCACCGATCAGGCACCCGATCAGTGCCATGGCGACCTGGTCCGAGGTGCGGAAGTACGCGCCGGTGTCCGAGACGCGCAACAGCGCTGCGATCACGATGAAGACGATGATGATGGCCGCCCCTGCGACGATCGCATAGCGCGGCGACTTCCGTGGTTTGTACACCAGCTGCCATCGGTCCTCGTCCCGGCTGCCGGAGGTGTTCGTGGTCACGGTCGAACGCAGCCTCATCGGACCTCGGCCGGGTTGTCGTCTCGGGCGAGTGTCCGCAAGGTCAGCGCCGACGCGATCGCCGCGGTGGCAGCCTGGGCGCCCTTGTCTTCTTTCGACTCGGGAAGTCCGGCACGGTCGAGCGCCTGCTGTTCGTCCAGCGTGGTCAGCACCCCGTTGCCGACGGGGGTCGACTCGTCGAGCGACACCCGGGTCAGACCTGCGGTGACCGCATCGCAGACGTATTCGAAGTGAGGCGTCTCGCCCTTGATCACCACTCCGAGGGCCACGACGGCGTCATGGGTCCGGGCCAGCGCCTGCACGATGACGGGCAGTTCGATGGCACCGGCCACGCGGATCACCGTAGGCGCATCGATCCCGGCCTTGGCCGCGGCGGTGGTGGCGCCGCGCAGCAGCGATTCGCAAATGGTCGAATGCCATTGCGAGGCAACGATCGCCAGTCGCAGACTGCTCGCGTCACCGAGCTCGAGTTCGGGTTCTCCGGCGCCGCTCATGCGGGGTTGCCTCCGCTCACGTTGAAGGGATGGCCCGGGTCGTCTTCGAGTCCGACCAGGTCGTGGCCCATCCGGTCGCGCTTGGTCCGCAGATAACGCAGGTTCTCGGCGTTGGGACGCACGGGCATCGGCACTCGTTCGGTGACGTGCAGGCCGTAACCGTCGAGGCCCACCCGCTTGGCCGGATTGTTAGTCAGCAACCGCATCGACGACACACCCAGATCGACGAGGATCTGTGCCCCCAGACCGTAGTCGCGGGAGTCGGCAGGCAGACCCAGCTCCAGGTTGGCGTCGACCGTGTCCGACCCGGCATCCTGCAGCTGATAGGCCTGCAGCTTGTGCAGCAGGCCGATGCCGCGGCCCTCGTGGCCCCGCATGTAGAGGACGATCCCGCGGCCTTCGTCGGCCACCATCTCCAGGGCGGCGTCGAGCTGGGGACCACAATCACAACGCAGCGACCCGAAGACATCGCCGGTCAGACACTCGGAGTGGACGCGAACCAGCACGTCGTTGCCCTCGCCGTCTGCGCCGGCGATGTCGCCCAATACCAGCGCGACGTGTTCGACATCGTCGTAGATGCTGGTGTAACCGACAGCCCGGAACGTGCCGTGCGCCGTCGGGATCCTGGCATCGGCCACCCGCACCACATGCTTCTCATGGCGACGTCGCCAGGCGATCAGGTCGGCGATGGAGATCAGCGCGAGGTCGTGTTCGTCGGCGAACACCCGCAGTTCCGGGGTCTGGGCCATCGCGCCCTCGTCCTTCTGGCTGACGATCTCGCAGATGACCCCGGCAGGCGACAGATCGGCCATCCGAGCCAGATCGACCGCGGCCTCGGTGTGGCCGGGGCGGCGAAGTACACCGCCCTCCTTGGCGCGCAGTGGAACGACGTGGCCGGGCCTGGTGAAGTCCCCCGCCGTGCTCGCCGGGTCGGCCAGCAGGCGCATGGTGGCGGCGCGATCCGATGCGCTGATGCCTGTTCCGATTCCCTCGCGGGCATCAACCGTCACGGTGTAGGCGGTGCCGTGCTTGTCCTGGTTCATCGAGTACATCGGCGGAAGCCCGAGGCGGTCACAGTCGGCACCGTCGAGTGGCACACACAGGTATCCCGAGGTGTAGCGGACCATGAAGGCCACGAGTTCAGGGGTGGCCTTCTCGGCCGCGAAGATCAGGTCGCCCTCGTTCTCCCGGTCCTCGTCGTCCACGACGACAACGGCTTTTCCGGCAGCGATGTCGGCGATGGCCCGCTCCACCGTGTCGAACCTGGTGGTCTGGCGCAGGCCGTCGACCTCGTCCGTTGGACTGTTCATCGCTGTACTCCGATCGCGGCTAGCCGTTCGACGTATTTGGCGATCACGTCGACCTCCAGGTTAACGACCACGCCCGGGACGGCCGCACCCAGCGTCGTCAGATCGAGAGTGGTTGGGATGAGCGAGATCTCGAACCAATCGGGTCCGATGGCCGAAACGGTCAGTGACACACCGTCGACGGTGATCGAGCCCTTCTCGACGATGTAGCGCGCAACCGCTGTCGTGGTACCGATCCGCACGACGGTCCAGTTCTCCGCCTGGTTCACGGTCTGGACGGTGCCGACACCGTCGACATGCCCCTGCACGATGTGTCCGCCGAAACGGCCACCGGCGGGCATCGCACGCTCGAGGTTGACCGGGCTGCCGGGACTGACGGTGGCCAGTGAGCTGCGGGTGAGGGTCTCGGCCATCACGTCGACGGTGAACTCACCGCCGGGCCGCAGTTCCACCACGGTCAGGCAGACGCCGTTGACGGCGATCGAGTCACCGTGACCGGCATCGCTGGTGACCAGCGGCCCACGGACGGTGAACCGCGCCGCGTCGGACAGGTCCTCACGCGCGACGATACTGCCGCGTTCTTCGACGATTCCGGTGAACATCGCCAACTCCTCACATCGCTGCTGCGATCTCAGGGCGGCGTCGCACGCGCCGATCCGTCGGACCGGCCGTGGTGTTCTCTTTCATCCGGACTATCACCGTCGGCTCCGGAATCTCACCGGAATCTGCTGACCCCGCATCGGGTGATGCGGGCGCTCGCGGGCTCCGCGGACGAACTGTCGCCCACGATTACCGCCGGTGGGGAATTGCACCCCGCCCCGAGAACTTCCACTTACAAAGTTAGCACATCCATCGATCCCGCTGACCAGCGAGAAGGCCGTGAAATGGCCGGTCAGCGGGTTGCGGTCAGGGTGAGCAGAACGTCGTCACCGAGTGTCTCCACACGATCGGTCGAAAATCGCCTCGCCTGCTGCAAGGTGGTGACCGTGTCGTCCGTGATCGCCGCGAGTCCCCCGCCGATCACCAGCGGGGCGACATACGCCTGCACCCGGTCGACCAGACCCGCCGCGAAGAACGCACCGAGCAATCGTGATCCGCCCTCGATCTGCACATTGCTCAGCTCGGCCAGGGCCTCCACCACGGCTGCCGGTTCGTGCTCACGAATGCGGATGGTGCGCGCTCGACCGTCGAACACCTTGGCCTCCGGCGGGATGGCCGACGATCCGACGACAACTCGCAGTGGCTGGTGTTCCCGGAGTGAGCCGTCGGGGTACCTCGCGGTGAGGCTCGGGTCGTCGGCCAGTACGGTGCCCGTGCCGACGACGATCGCGTCGATCTGCGCACGTTCGTCGTGCACACGCTCACGTGCGGCCGGACCCGTGATCCACTGGCTCGAGCCGTCGGGGGCAGCGACCCGTCCGTCGACGGATGCGGCGAACTTGGCGGTCACCATCGGACGGCCGTGCTCCTGACGGAACAACCATTCGCGAAGTGGGCCGGCGGCAACCGTGTCGGCGCACACGCCGCCGTGTACCTCGAGTCCCGCAGCCTCGAGTCGCTGATGTCCTCCCGTGGCAACGGGATTGGGGTCGGCGACCGCGTAATGGACAACTCTGATCCCGGCGGCGATCAGTGCCTCAGAACACGGCCCGGTTCGCCCGGTGTGGTTGCACGGCTCAAGAGTCACCACTGCGGTCCCACCCGCAGCTCTGCCTCCTGCCTGCCCGAGCGCGACCACCTCGGCGTGCGGGCCCCCGGCCTCCCTGGTGTGTCCGACCCCGGCGACGTTTCCGTCGGCGTCCAGGATCACCGCGCCGACCGGCGGATTCGGAGTGCTCAGTCCGCGCGCACCGATCGATTCGCTCATCGCGCGGTGCATCGCCGCCGAGACAGGTCCGGTCACAGGAGTCGCGGCACTCGTCACTGTCGAGCGCTGAGCGCCTGTGCGCGAAGCGATTCGACGGCTTGCGCGGGGTCATCGGCCCCGTAGACCGCCGACCCCGCAACAAAACAATCGACACCGGCCGCGGCCGCTTGTTCGATGGTGTCCGCGTTGATGCCCCCGTCGATCTCGACGAGTACACGCAATTCACCGGAATCGACGAGCTTGCGGATGCGCCGGACCTTGTCGAGCACGTCAGGGATGAACGACTGCCCGCCGAAACCGGGTTCCACACTCATCACCAGCAACGTGTCGAACTCTCTGAGGATCTCGAGGTACGGGTCGAGGGACGTGCCGGGTTTGATACTCAGACCCGCCTTCGCGCCGGCGGCCCGGATGTCGCGCCCCACGGCCACGGGATCGTCGGTGGCCTCCGCGTGAAACGTGACGTTGTGTGCCCCCGCCTCGGCATAACCCGGGGCCCACCGCTTCGGGTCCTCGATCATCAGGTGGCAGTCGATCGGGATATCCGTGCTCTTGAGCAGGCTTTGCACCACCGGTAGGCCGAGAGTGAGGTTCGGGACGAAGTGACCGTCCATCACATCGACGTGTAGCCAATCGGCACCGGTGACCGCATCTGCTTCGGCTCCGAGCCTGGCGAAGTCGGCGGACAGGATGGACGGCGCGATCATCGGCTGATTCGACATGCAGTCATCCTAATGTCGGGCCTAAACCCAACCCAACGGACCGGTCCGGACTGCTGCACACGCGTTTTGGCGTGTCGTATCCCGCCGCCGATCAGTTCTTGCGGAGCGCCGCGAAGAACATGGCGTCGGTGCCGTGCAGGTGAGGCCAGAGCTGCACATACGGCCCTCCGGTCAGATCGTCCACGGGTACCAGGTCACGGGTGTCCAGTGCGGTCACCGGCAACTCGGCGATCGCCCAATCCGCCACCTCGCGGGTTTCGGCCGGGTGTGGTGAGCACGTGGAGTAGACCACCACGCCACCCACCCGGAGCTGGTCCACCGCCGACGCGAGCAACTGCTTCTGCAGCGCGACGAGATCGGGAACGTCACCTGGGTTGCGTCGCCACCGGGCCTCTGGCCGGCGCCGGAGGGCACCGAGGCCGGTACACGGGGCGTCCACCAGGACACGGTCGAACCCGGGCTCCAGGCCTGGGTCACGCCCGTCGCCGACGATCACGTCGACGGGAAGCTCCCGCGTCGCCTTACGGATCAATTCGGCGCGGTGCGGGGCTTTCTCGACCGCGGTGACCCGCGCACCGTCAATGTCGGCTAGAGCGCCGAGCAGGGCCGCCTTGCCACCAGGACCGGCGCACAGGTCGAGCCATCGACCGGCGTCGTCGCCGTCGAGTGGAGCGATCGCCAGTGCGCGGGCCACCAGTTGACTGCCTTCGTCCTGGACGCCGGCCAGACCTTCACGGACCGGTTCGATGTCGCCGGGATCGCCGCTGTCGAGGTACACGCAGTAGGGCGAGTAGCGGCCCACGTCACCTCCGGTGGCGGCGGCGAGTTCGTCGGCGGTGATCATGCCCGGCCGGGCGACCAGATGGGTCGACGGGCGTTCGTCGTCCGCAGCCAGTGCAGCCTGCAGAGCACCCGCCGAACCACCGAGCGCGTTGTCGAACACCTCGGCGATCCAGCGCGGATGAGCGTACTGAAATGCCAGATGACCGACTAGGTCTTCACTGATCGACGGTGCGAGCGCGTCCACCCACAACTCTTCGGTGCGCTGAGAGATCTTGCGCAACACTGCGTTTGCGAAACCTACAGGTCCGTGACCGGCGCGGGACCGGACGAGGTCCACCGACGTCGAGACGGCGGCATGCGCGCCGATCCGCGTCCGCAACAGTTGGTATGCACCCAACCGCAGCACATCGAGGACCGCCCCGTCGATCTCCTCGACGGGCCTTTTCGCGACGTCGGAGATGATCTGGTCGAGCAACCCCACCGCACGGCTGGTGCCGTAGGTCAGTTCGGTGGCCAGGGCAGCGTCGCGGCCGGTGATCTTGCGGTCCCGCAACATCTTCGGCAGTACCAGGTTGGCGTAGGCGTCGCGCTCACGCACAGCGGCCAGCACCTCCACGGCAGCCTGCCGGGCCGGATCTATCGGGGTGGGTTCCTGATCGTCAACGGGGCGGTTCATGTGAGTGCCTGTCCATCGGTGAGCCTGGCCCCGCGCGCCCAGTCGGGACCGGCCATTGCTTTTTTGCCTTGCGGCTGAACTGAATCGAGTCGAATCGGCACCGTCTTGGTACCGACGTACAGGGCCTTCTTCGCCACGGCCAGCTCGCCCGGAGCCGGCGTCACATCGACCGGGTCGGTGACCATCGACGCACGTAACACCTTGACCCGCAGATCATCCAGCGTGGTCCAGGCACCCGGGTGGGGTGTCATCGCCCGGATGTGCCGATCGATCAGGTGCGCCGGTAGGTCCCAGCGAATGCGTGCGTCGTCGATGGTGATCTTCGGAGCCGTGCTGATGCCGTCGGCCGGTTGCGGTTTGGCTTCCAGGTAGCCGTCCTCGATGCCGTCGAGGGTGGTCACCAGCAGGTGCGCCCCTGTCTCGGACAGCCGGCCCAGCAGGTCGCCGGCGGTATCGGTGTCGCGGATCCGTTCGGTCACCACGCCGAAGACCGGGCCGGTGTCGAGACCTGCTTCGAGCCGGAAGGTACTGGCGCCGGTCATCTCGTCACCCGCAGCGATCGCCGCCTGCACCGGTGCAGCGCCGCGCCATGACGGCAACAACGAGAAATGCAGATTGACCCAGCCGTGGGTGGGAAGATCCAGCAGCTCCGGCGGTACCAGTCCGCCGTAGGCCACCACCGGGGCGCACTCGGGCGCCCACTCTCGTAATTGCTCGACAGCGTCGGGATCTTTGAGCCTTCTCGGAGTGATCACGGGGATGGCGTGCTCGTCGGCGAGGGCAGCCACCGGTGACCGCGTGATCTTCCGTCCCCGGCCCGCTGCTGCGTCGGGCCGACTGATCACGCCCACGACCTCATGGCGGGGCGACTCGATCAACGCCTCGAGAGACGCAACCGCGGGTTCGGGCGTGCCTGCGAACACCACCCGCATGTAGTACCCCAATCTCCGAGTTCTGTCCGCGTGTTCGCGGCCGATTAACAGCCTAGCCACCCAGAAGCCTCAGCCGATGGTGGGCGGATCCATCTGCACCCTGATCGGCTGTGAATCGTGTTGTGCATTCCGGCCGACCTGCGCTGCATGGAGCGCCGCAGCCAGTTCCCGACCTTGAGATCTCTTACACCGCAGCAGTATTCGCTGCGGGTCGGAGATCTCTTCGCGATTGAGGCCAGACGGCAACCGCACGCCGGCGGGTAGTTCCACCGGACCCAGCACCTCACCACCCGGCGGGAGGTGGACGGTTTCGGCAAAGGCGACGATGGCCGGACCGGCGCCGTCGATCGAGGCCATCGTGACCGCGGGCGGGAACCCGAGTTCGGTCCGCTGCGCCACCTCGTTCTCGGCGAAGCCGACGGGGTCCCAACGGATCACCGACTGCACCGGGCCGAGACCCGCGTCGGCGACGATCACCACTGCTCCCCCACGTCCGTGGGGACGTACGAGCATGGCGGCGGACAGCCAGCGGCGAACCGCCTCTTCGCCGGCTCGCAGTTCGGTGCGATCGAGCTGCGCCCACGTGTCCAGCAGGATGGCGGCGCCGTAACCGTCTTCGGCAACGGGCTCGGCGCCCGGGGTACTGACCACAACACGGGGACCGCTGCCGATGCTGTCGACGATCTTGTCGCCGCCCGAGGTCAGGACGGGAACCCCCGGGAATGCGCGGCCCAGCTCCTCGGCCGTCCGGCGAGCCCCCGTCGTCAGCGCCCTCACCTTGGTGAAACCGCATTCGGTGCAGCGGAAGTCGGCGTCGGGATGACCACACCACCGGCAGCTCAACAAACCCACCGAGTTGCTGTCGGGCCCGGCACCATCGGTCGGCACCGGGCCGTCTGCCTGCATCGGTCCGTGGCACCGACGGCAACGTACGTGCGAACGGCACCGTTCACAGGCCAGCGACGGTAGATAACCCCGCCTGGGCACGCTGAAGAGCACGGGGGCGTCTGCGGCCACGGCGGCGCGGGCTGCATCGAACGCGACGGCCGGGATTCGGGCCGAGCGAGCAAGCGGATCACGGGCCACCCGGTTGTCCTCGTCGGAGAGCGCCGAGATGCGAGGGGATCGTTCACGGACCACCGAACGTGACGCGGTGAGGTCGTGAGCCCAGCCGGCATCGACGAGGGCTTGGGTCTCGGCCGTACGAGCGACACCACCGAGGACCAGTGCGCATTTGTCGCTGTGCGACCGCAGGACCGCCACTTCGCGGGTATGTGGGTACGGCGCACGGGGATCGCACAGGCTGTCGTCCCCGTCGTCCCACACACAGATCAGTCCGAGGTCGGGAATCGGCGTGAACACTGCGCTCCGGGTGCCGATCACCACCGAGGCCTGCCCGCGCAGTGCTCGCAACCACCGCCGATACCGCGCCGAAGGGCCCAACCCCGCGGACAAGGACACCACCCGGTCACCCAAGATCGGCTCGCACGCTGCTTCGAGCCGTACCAGATCGCGCTGGTCGGGCACCACGATGATGGCGCTGCGGCCGGCGACCACCGTGTGGCACGCGAGTTCGGCCAGTCGCCGGGGCCAGTCCTCCCCGGGCACCGCCTGCCATGCCGCCCGCGCGGCTTTGCCGTCAGCGACAGCAGCAAGGTACGACTCTGCATGCTCGTATGGTTTCCATCCGTCTACATCGACGGTCGGGGGCCTGGGGGTGCCTGGCGGGGCACCCACGGTCTGCTCGGTGCGCGCATGGCGGGGCGGGATGGCCAGCCGCAGGACATCTGTCATGGTGCCCGCGTACCGATCGGCGACCGCCCGCGCCAGCGTGGCCAACTCCGGGGTCAGGACCGGTTCCGGCGAGACCACCCTCTCGAGCCACCCGAGCTTGCCGGGATGGTCGCTGGCCTCGATGCGGTCGAGTATGTACCCGTCGACCAGACGGCCGGAAAAACGCACCCGCACCCGGACACCCGGCTGGGCGTCCAGGTGCTGGGCATCTTGTACCTGGTAATCGAACGGCCGGTCCAGATGGGCCAGCCCGAGCATCGGCAGAACACGCGCGACCGGCAGTTCAGGTGCGAGCTGCCGCTCTGGTTTCACGCGCCGGCAGCAGCCTTCAGCTTGTCTGCCCGGTCGGTGTGCTCCCACGGCAGATCGATGTCGGTGCGACCGAAATGTCCGTAGGCGGCCGTCGGGGCGTAGATCGGCCGAAGCAGGTCGAGGTCGCGGATGATCGCGCCCGGACGCAGGTCGAAGACCTCGGAGATGGCCGACTGGATCTTGGCAGGGTCGACGGTCTCTGTGCCGAAGGTCTCGACGAACAAGCCCACGGGGGCAGCCTTGCCGATGGCGTAGGCGACCTGAACCTCGATGCGACCGGCCAGACCTGCCGCGATTGCGTTCTTGGCGACCCAGCGCATGGCGTATGCAGCACTGCGGTCGACCTTCGACGGGTCCTTGCCCGAGAAGGCGCCGCCGCCGTGACGGGCCATGCCGCCGTAGGTGTCGACGATGATCTTGCGCCCGGTGAGTCCGGCGTCGCCCATGGGCCCGCCGAGGACGAACTTGCCGGTCGGGTTGACCAGCAGGCGGACATCATCGGTGTTGAGGAACGGCAGATCGAGATCGGCGAACACCGAATCCAAGACCTTGCTGCGGATGTCGGGGGTGAGGAGGTTCTCGAGGTCGATGTCGGCGGCGTGCTGCGTGGAGACCACCACGGTGTCGAGGCGGACCGGCTTGTCACCGTTGTATTCGATGGTGACCTGGGTCTTACCGTCCGGCCGCAGGTACGGCAGCACACCTTCTTTACGTACCTCGGTGAGGCGACGGGCGAGACGGTGAGCAAGCGCGATCGGAACCGGCATGAACTCAGGGGTCTCATTGGTCGCGTATCCGAACATCAGGCCCTGGTCGCCGGCACCCTGGCGAGCGATCTCGTCCTCGGTGATGCCTTCCACGCGCGACTCGTACGCGTTGTCGACACCCTGGGCGATCTCCGGGGACTGCGCGCCGATGGCGACGTTGACACCGCAGGAGTTGCCATCGAATCCCTTGGCCGACGAGTCGTAGCCGATCTCCAGGACCTTCTCGCGCACGATTTTGGGGATGTCGGCGTACGCCGTCGTGTTCACCTCACCCGCCACATGGACCTGACCGGTGGTGACCAAAGTCTCCACCGCAACCCGGGCACGCGGATCCTCGGTCAGCAGGGCGTCGAGGATCGAGTCGCTGATCGCGTCACAGATCTTGTCGGGATGACCCTCGGTGACGGACTCGCTGGTGAACAAACGGGTATCGGTCATGTTTTCCTCTCGGAGGCGGTGGTCCTGAAGAGTTCGGTACGGTGCGCGACTACCCGCGGACCTCAAATTACACACGTGGGTCGAGCTACGGACATCGACCTTCTGCGCCAACACCATCTGTGCGTACAGCGTTGATCGCGTCAAGTATTCGGGTCGCCATGAGTGTTTTCGACCCGAGTGGCAGGGCAGTTTCTTCGCCCCCTGCGGCCAGGATCCAACCGGTGTTGTGGTCCATGCCGAATGCCTTGCCCTCGCCCACCGCGTTGACGACCAAGAGGTCGCATCCTTTGCGGGCCAGTTTTGCCCGGCCGTGGTCGAGAACCCCGTGCTGGAGGTCGCCGGTTTCGGCAGCGAAGCCGACGATGGCCGTCGACCGTGGGACCGAGCCACTGCGGCGAGCGGCGACCAGACCGGCGAGGATGTCCGGATTGGTGGTCAATTCGATGGGGGCCGGTCCGCTGTCCGACTTCTTGATCTTGGCGTCGGAGACCTGCACGGGCCGAAAATCGGCGACGGCCGCGGCCATGATCACCACGTCGGTCTCGGGGGCTCGCTTTCCAATCTCGTCGGCCAGCTGCGCTGCGGTGGCGATGCGGATGATCTCCACTCCCGCGGGATCGGGCAGGTTGGAGGTGGCACCGGCGACCATGGTCACCTGAGCCCCCCGCTGGGCAGCGGCACGGGCGAGGGCGTACCCCTGCTTCCCGGAGCTGCGATTACCGAGGTAGCGGACGGGATCGAGGGGTTCGCGCGTGCCGCCGGCACTGATCAGGAATTTGACCCCGGCGAGGTCGTACGGGAGGGCGTCGGGGCGATCGAGCAGCAGCTCACCCAGCAGCGATATCTCCTGCGGATCGGGCAAACGTCCGGCCCCGGTGTCGACACCGGTCAAACGGCCCGATGCGGGAGTCATCACGGTGGCGCCGTGCTCCCGGAGGGTGCTCACATTCGCCTGCGTGGCCGGGTGCTCCCACATCTCGGTGTGCATCGCCGGGACGAACAGGACCGGGCATCGCGCGGTCAACAACGTCGACGTCAACAGATCGTCGGCGCGCCCACTCGCAGCGCGAGCCATCAGATCGGCGGTCGCCGGCGCGATCAACACCAGGTCCGCTTCCTGACCGAGACGGACGTGAGGCACGCGCGGCACATCGGCGAACACCTCGGTGCTGACGGGGTTGCCGCTGAGCGCCTCGAATGTTGCCGCACCGACGAACTTCAACGCCGATTCGGTGGGGATGACACGCACGTGATGGCCGGCCTCGGTGAAGTGACGCACCACCGAGCCGACCTTGTACGCGGCTATGCCGCCACCGACCCCGATGACGATGTTCTTACGCGTCGTACCGACGTTCTCGCCCACGAACTCTCGCCTCCGGACCGGGTAAAGGGAAGCTATTCGCCTTCGGTGTGCTCGAGAAGGTCCGCGTGGATCTCGCGCATGGCGATGGAGAGAGGCTTCTCCTGGAGGCCCGGCTCGACGAGGGGACCGACGTACTCGAGGATGCCGTCACCGAGCTGGTTGTAGTAGTCGTTGATCTGACGCGCACGCTTGGCGGCGTAGATGACCAGCGCGTACTTCGAAGAAGCGCGTTCCAGCAGCTCGTCGATCGGCGGGTTCGTGATGCCCAGGGGTGTGTCGTACGCGGTTGCGTCGACCTCGCCGATGAACTCGTCTGGGGTGGTCAAGCTGCTCACATTGCTCCTACGAATTATTCAAATGGGATTCAACCAGCAAGGATACCAAGTGCTTGGCCACCGAGTCGACTTCGTCGTTCACCACGACGTGGTCGAACTCGTCGGCACTGTCCAATTCGGCCCTCGCGGTCTGCAGTCGCCGCTCGATCACCTCGTCGGATTCGGTCCCGCGGCCGCGTAGCCGGGACACCAGTTCGTCCCAGCTCGGCGGCGCGAGGAACACTGTCACGGCCTCGGGTACCGCTGCCCTGATGTTGCGGGCTCCGGCCAGATCGACCTCGACGAGCGTGGGCCTACCCTGCTCCATCGCTTCGAACACCGGCCGCGAGGGTGTGCCCGAACGTTGCAGTCCCCCGTGGATCTCGGCCCACTCCAGCAGTTCGCCGTCGGCGATCAACCGATCGAACTCACCCGGGGTGACAAAAAAGTAGTCGCGTCCGTCGACCTCACCGGCGCGCGGGGCGCGGGTGGTCGCAGAGACGCTGAACATTAGGTCGGGCAGCAGTTCGCGCAGCCGCCGGACCACGCTCGACTTTCCGACAGCAGAAGGGCCGGCCAAAACGAGAAGCCGGCCCCTCTGTCGTTGTTCTGGGCTCACTGAGCAGCAATCAGGCAAAGTCGAACTTGGCCAGCAGCGCCTTCTTCTGGCGATCACCCAGCCCGCGCAGACGGCGGGTAGGAGCGATCTCGAGCTCGGTCATGATTTCCTGCGCCTTGACCTTGCCCACCTTGGGCAACGCCTCGAGCAGTGCCGACACCTTCATCTTGCCCAGGATCTCGTCGTTCTCGGCATCCTTGAGAACCTGCTGGAGATCGGTGCCGCCTCGCTTCAGGCGTTCCTTGAGCTCGGCACGGGCCCGGCGAGCGGCAGCTGCCTTCTCCAATGCAGCGGCGCGCTGCTCATCGGTCAACTGGGGAAGGGCCACGGTTCCTCCGATTTCGTCTGTGTGATTCTCTGCCCCGCGCCGGTGGCGTCAGGGCGGCCGCCTCTGTGGGGAGGCAGCGAAAGCGACCGTACCCACGCACGTCGCCTTTTGCGACCCCCACCCCGGCATTCCCCACTAAAACGGGTGTTGTAAGCCTTTCGAACGAGCTTCCCCGCGCTCGCCCATCAGTAGCAGTTAAATCTGCCTAGTATCTGATTGATGCGGCGAATGCCGTTGCCCGACAACGGAATTCGAGACCATCAACGGAAATGTGGCGCTGCATGACGTAGGTCACATCCGTGGTGCTGCTGTGACGGGTGTTCCGCGCCGGGATTTTTCGAAGTTTTTTGCCCGTGCGCGCGTGTCGGAGGACCGCGTGACCTGTGCGAATGCCCACCCGACCGCCTTGATGGCCTCGTGAACCGCGTTCAGCGCCTCGTGTTAGAAGTGGATCGCACACACTGACAATTCTCATCCGGGACGGGGTTTCATCATCGTGACCAACCAACAGACTCCACGAGAGGGTCTGCTTCCCGATCGGCTCCGGAACCTTTACGCACTGACTCTCGGTGACGGGATCCGGGATGAGGTGTCGACCGAGAACGTGGTGCTGCACGACGAACCACACCGCCGTCTGCGCCGATTCGGGAACACCGGGCAACTGCGTGCCGCCCGCCTCGCCGGGCACCCGCCGGTGGTGCTCGTTCCGCCGATTGCCGCACCCGCGAGTTGCTACGACCTCGACCCGGATCACTCGTTGGTCAAGCATCTGCTCCAGACCGGACGAATCCCGTACGTGCTCGACATCGGCGAGATCCGGAGAAGCGACCGACACCTCGGTTTCGAGGACTTCTTCGACGACATCGTCCCGCAGGCAATCACCCGCGCGCAGAGTGACTTCTATACCTCGGATCAGGACATCTCGAGCCGCACCGGTGGCCCCGGCCAGGTGGACCTGGTCGCATGGAGTCTCGGCGGAACGATCAGCCTGCTCACCGTGGCCGCAGATCCCGCCCTGCCCGTCCGATCGGTCACGGCCGTGGGCACTCCCCTGGACTACGCGCTGGTGCCCCCCTATCCCCTCGTACGGCAGTTGACCCGGCCGACCAAGGGGCTGGCGGTCACCGGCATTCTCCGGCTACTCGGCGGGATCCCTGCGCCACTGGTGCAGATCGGCTACCGAGGCACAGCATGGCAACGCGAACTGAAGAAGCCTGGTTTCATCCTGTCCAATCTCGGTGACACCGAGAAGCTCGCACGGATGGAGATCGTCAATCGCTTCCAGCGTGAGTTCCCCGGCTACCCGGGCCGCCTGGCCGAACAGATGTGGGAGTGCTTCATCTATCGGGGTGAACTGGCGACCGGTGTGCTCGACCTCGGAGGGCGCCGCATCGATCTCACGAGCATCGGGGTCCCGGTCCAGCTGTTCGGGAGCCATCGTGACGCCATCGTGCCGTGGGCAGCTGCCCGGCACGGTGTCGACCTGCTCGAGGGATCACCACAAGTGCATTTCGACACCGTAGAGACAAGCCATCTGGGACTGATCGCCGGACCCGACGCCATCTCCGGCACGTGGCCTCGCATCGATGCATTTCTGGAGTCGTTGCCGGTGGACTCCGCACCGGCAGAAGAGTCCACACCTCACGGCGACGACCGGTCCGAGGTACTGGAACAAGAGGTCTCGGGCTAGGCCTGATCCCCGAAGGCCGCCTCGATCTCGTCCCGGGTGCGGCGCGCGGCATCGCGCAGTGCTGTCACATCGGGACCGTGGCGCAGCACCGACCGGGAGCTGGCCGGCAGCACCCACCGCTGATCGGCATCGGCGAACACAGCGGGCAGATCGCTCGCCGCGGCTCCTTGGGCACCAAGGCCCGGGGCCAGGATCGGCGCGCCGAGTTCCGCCAGCTGCAGTCCGTGGTGCCGGGTCGCCCCGACCACCAGTCCGACAGTCGCGCGACCATCCGAGTTCTCCGCTGCAGCCGCATCAACGATGCTCTGGGCCACCGCCACGCCACCGTCGCCCCGGGCCAGCTGGAGCGACTCCCCCTCAGTGTTGGAGGTGCGGGCCAGCGCGAACACGGCCCGTCCCTCCGAGCGCGCGAGTTCGATGGCGGGGCTCAGTGACCCGAAGCCGAGGTAAGGCGAGACGGTCAGGGCATCGGCGCACAGCGGTGATGCCGGATCGAGCCAAGCCCGCGCGTACGCGGCCATCGTCGAACCGATGTCGCCGCGTTTCCCGTCGGCGATGACCAGCGCGCCACCGGCCTGACAACCGCTGATCACCGACTCCAGAGCCGCGAAGCCTGCCGAACCGAACGTCTCGAAAAACGCCACCTGGGGCTTGATCACCGCGACGGACCCGGCAAAGGCCTCGACACAGATGTCACCGAACGCACGGACGCCCGCAGCGTCGACCGACAGACCCCACGCCTCGAGCAGTTCCGGATGAGGGTCGATCCCCGCGCACAACCGGCCGCGGTCGGTGACCGCCGCCCGGTAGCGGTCGGCAAACGATGTGTCGCCGACCGCACCCGATCTCGCGTCCACCTATGCGCCCAGCATCGTCCGGTGCCGCTTCTGCAGCGACTGCACACCCATAGCCCCGCCCAACGCGGCTTCGATGCCCTGGATCGCCGCGCTCGCGCCCTGCACCGTGGTGATACACGGGATGTTCACCGACACAGCGGCACTACGGATCTCGTAACCGTCGATACGCGGACCGGAGTTGCCGTAGGGAGTGTTGATCACCATGCCGATCTCCCCGGCCCGGATCCGCTCGACCACGCTGACCTCGCCCTCGGGCAGATCGCTGTCAGAGTGCTTGTACACCTGGGTGCACTTGATTCCGTTGCGCCGCAACACATGCGCGGTGCCCTCGGTGGCCAGGATGTCGAACCCCAGATCAGCGAGCCGCTTGACCGGGAACACCAGAGCGCGCTTGTCCTTGTTGGCGACGGACACGAACACCTTGCCGGACACAGGGAGTGAACCGTAGGCGGCCGTCTGCGATTTGGCGAAGGCACGGCCGAAGTCCGCGTCGATACCCATCACCTCACCGGTCGATTTCATCTCCGGGCTGAGCAGAGAGTCGACACCGGTGCCGTCGGCTCGGCGGAACCGGTTGAAGGGCAGTACGGCTTCCTTCACCGACACCGGCGAGGTGTCGGGCAGTTCGGAGCCGTCCCCTTCGGCCGGCAACATGCCGTTGGCACGCAGCTCGGCGATGGTGGCGCCCAGCATCACCCGCGCACAGGCCTTGGCCAACTGGACCGCGGTGGCCTTGGACACGAACGGAACCGTACGGCTGGCCCGCGGATTGGCCTCGAGGACGTACAGGATGTCGTCCTTCAGCGCGTACTGGACGTTGAGCAGACCACGGACACCGATGCCCTTGGCCAGCGCCTCGGTGGACTTGCGGACGTTCTCCAGGTCCGAGCGGCCGAGTGTGATGGGCGGCAACGCACATGCGGAGTCACCCGAGTGGATGCCTGCCTCTTCGATGTGTTCCATGACCCCGCCGATGTAGCAGTCGGTGCCGTCGTAGAGCGCGTCGACGTCGATCTCGATCGCGTCCTCCAGGAATCGGTCGACGAGAACGGGATGCTCGGGCGTGATCTCGGTGGCCCGGGAGATGTAACTGGCGAGGGAATCCTCGTCGTACACGATCTCCATACCCCGCCCGCCGAGCACGTACGAGGGCCTCACCAGCACCGGGTATCCGATGTCACCGGCGATGGCCTTGGCCTGATCGAACGTGGTCGCCATGCCGTACTTCGCAGCGGGCAGACCCGCCTCGCTGAGCACGTTGCCGAACTCACCGCGATCCTCGGCGAGATCGATCGCCGCCGGGCTGGTGCCCACGATCGGAACACCCGCAGCTTCGAGCCGATGGGCCAGACCCAGCGGGGTCTGCCCGCCGAGCTGCACGATGACGCCCTTGACGGTGCCTGACTCCGATTCGGAGTGGAACACCTCCAGCACGTCTTCGAAGGTCAACGGCTCGAAGTACAGCCGGTCGGCGGTGTCGTAGTCGGTGGACACGGTCTCCGGGTTGCAGTTGACCATGACCGTCTCGTAACCCGCCTCCGACAGCGTCATGGCGGCGTGCACACACGAGTAGTCGAACTCGATGCCCTGACCGATCCGGTTGGGGCCCGACCCGAGGATCAGCACCTTCGGCCGCTCGCGTTGCGGCGCGACCTCACTCTGCGCGGCGGGGTCGAGCTCATAGGTCGAATAGTGGTACGGCGTGACCGCCTCGAACTCGGCGGCACAGGTGTCGACCGTCTTGTAGACCGGACGCACGCCCAGCGAGTGCCGGAGGTCGCGGATCACGGTCTCGTCCTCCACGTCGTCGCGCAGCGCGGCGATCTGCCGGTCGGACAGACCGTTGCTCTTCGCCTCGCGGAGCAGGTTCTCGTCCAGGGTCTCCGCCTCGCGGACCCGCTGACCGAGTTGGTGGACGGCTTCGATCTCGGCGAGGAACCAGGGATCGATGGCGGTCGACTCGAACAGTTGCTCCACGGTCGCGCCCATGCCGAATGCCTGCATCAGGCCGTACAACCGGCCGTCCTTGGGCGTGCGGAGCCGTTCGAGCAGTTCGGGGAGCAACGGAGCCGGTTCGTCGGTATCGGGTTCGGTCCAGAACCCGGCGGCCTTGGTCTCCAGCGAACGCATCACCTTTCCGAGTGCCTCGGCGAACGATCGGCCCAGCGACATTGCCTCACCCACCGACTTCATCGTGGTGGTGAGGGTGTCGTCGGCGCCGGGGAACTTCTCGAACGCAAACCGAGGCGCCTTCACCACGACGTAGTCGAGGGTGGGTTCGAAGCACGCCGGGGTCTTCTTGGTGATGTCGTTGAGGATCTCGTCGAGGCTGTAGCCGACCGCCAGCTTGGCCGCGATCTTGGCAATCGGGAACCCGGTCGCCTTCGACGCGAGCGCCGACGACCGGGACACCCGGGGATTCATCTCGATGACCACCATCCGGCCGTCGGCGGGATCCATCGCGAACTGGATGTTGCAGCCGCCCGTGGCGACACCGACCTCACGGATGATCTCGATGGAGAGGTCGCGCATCTTCTGGTACTCGCGGTCGGTCAACGTCATCGCAGGCGCCACCGTGACCGAGTCACCGGTGTGGACACCGACGGGATCGACGTTCTCGATGGAACAGACCACCACGACGTTGTCGCGGTTGTCACGCATCAGCTCGAGCTCGTATTCCTTCCAGCCCAAGATCGACTCCTCGATCAGGACGTTGGCGCTCGGCGACGCCGCCAGCCCGCCACCGGCAATCCGGTTGAGGTCGTCGGCGTCATAGGCCATCCCCGAACCGAGCCCACCCATGGTGAACGAGGGGCGAACCACCACCGGGTAACCGAGGTCGGCCACCGTATCGTGGACCTCCTCCATGGTGAAACACACTCGGGAACGGGCGCTTTCGCCGCCGACCTTGGCAACGATGTCCTTGAACTTCTGCCGGTCCTCGCCGCGCTGGATGGCCTCGAAGTCGGCGCCGATGAGCTCGATGTCGTACTTGGCGAGAATGCCCTGGTCATGCAGATCCACTGCGGTGTTGAGTGCGGTCTGCCCGCCCAGCGTCGCCAGCACGGCGTCGATGGGATATCCGGCATCACGCTCGGCCTCGATCACCTTCTCCACGTAGGCGGCGGTGATGGGCTCGACGTAGGTCGCGTCGGCGAACTCCGGATCGGTCATGATCGTCGCGGGATTGGAATTGACCAGGCTCACCCGCAGGCCTTCGGCCTTGAGGACCCGGCAGGCCTGTGTGCCCGAATAGTCGAACTCGGAGGCCTGACCGATGACGATCGGTCCGGATCCGATGACCAGGACGTGCTTGAGGTCGGTACGGCGGGGCATCAGGCACGCGCTCCTTGCAGCAGAGAGACGAACTTCTCGAAGAGGTACGCGGCGTCGTGGGGTCCTGCCGCGGCCTCGGGGTGATATTGGACGGAAAACGCTCGGCCGCCGATGAGTTCGATGCCTTCCACCGTGCCGTCGTTGGCGCAGGTGTGGCTGATCCGGGCACGACCGAAGTCGCTGTCGAACTCTTCGCCGGCTTCACCCTCCAGGGCGAACCCGTGATTCTGGGCGGTGATCGACACGGCTCCGGTCGTATGGTCGACCACCGGGATGTTGATTCCGCGGTGGCCGAACTTCATCTTGTAGGTACCCCGGCCGAGTGCGCGGCCCAGGATCTGGTTCCCGAAGCAGATGCCGAACAGCGGGATCCCGTCACCGAGCACGCTGCGGGTGAAGGCCACCGGGTGGTCGGCGGTCGCGGGGTCGCCGGGTCCGTTGGACAGGAACACGCCGTCCGGTTTGATGTCGGCGATGGCGTCGTACGAGGTGCCCGCCGGCAGGACGTGCACCCGCACTCCGTGCTGGGCGAACATGCGCGGGGTGTTGGTCTTGATCCCCAGGTCGAGCGCCGCCACCGTGAACCGGGCTTCGCCTTCGGGTTCGACGACGTACCCGTTGCTGGTCGACACCTCACCGGCCAGATCGGCACCGGACATCTCAGGCGCCTCGACCACCCGCCGGAGCAGTTCGTCCGACCCGGCGAGCGCATCTCCGGAGAAGATCCCGGCCCGCATCGACCCGTGGTCGCGCAGGGTGCGTACAACAGTACGGGTGTCGATGCCGGCGATGCCGACGATGCCCTGGTTGATCAACTCGTCTTCCAGGCTGCCCGTGGCGCGCCAACTCGACACTCGTCGGCTCGGGTTGCGCACGGCGTACCCACTCACCCAGATCTTGCCGGTGTCGTCGTGGGTGGCGCTGGGATCGTCCGCGCCGTAACGACTTTCGCCGTCCTCGGTGTTCCATCCGGTGTTGCCGATCTGCGGCGCGGTGGCCACCACGATCTGCCGGTGGTAGCTGGGGTCGGTGAGTGTCTCCTGATATCCGGTCATCGCCGTGCAGAAGACGGCTTCTCCGAGAGTCTGGCCGAGCGCTCCGAAGCTCGTCCCGACGTAACGTTCACCGTTCTCGAGTACCAGCACCGCGGTGGTGGCCGGTTGTTGCTGTGTCACTGCTTCTTCTTTCCGTCCTGCTCGAGAGGTTTGACCCATTCTGGGTAGATGGTCTTGTCGTCGGCGCGAATGCCCGAATCGATCTCGGTTCCCGACGGGAGGAGCCAGCGGATGACGAGGACGCCGTCCGCGGTCATCACCTTGCCTGCCAGGCCCCTTTCGGTGCGGATCGCGGTGATCTGGTCGTCCGGTATCCAGATCGGGTTGGCACCGGTGCGGTCGATGAGGATCCCGGTGTCGAAGCGGCTGATCTCCGCAACGGCACGGTCCCCGTAGTCACCCACGGCCACCCGGTCCTGCCAGCTGGGCGCGATGGTCGATCCGACATATAACCCCGTGTGCGGGCCCAGCCGACGCGGTCCGAGAGTGGCGGGCACTTCGGGGAACGCACCGAGGAGCAACTCTTGTCGGCGGCCACGGCCTCGCCAGCCGAGCAGCATCAGGCCGACTATGCCGCCCCAGGCGAGAATGACGATCAGGATCACCACAACACCGGTCATCGGGGCGCCCGGACCTTGCCGCCGTGGTTGGTCACCTCACCGCGCAACACCGTCGCGACCACAACGCCGGGCAGGGTGAGACCGTCGAACGGTGAGTTCTCCGAGAGGCTGGCCAACGCACCGGATTCCACTGTCCATTCCGTATCCGGATCGACCAGGGCCAGGTTCGCCGGTTCACCGACCGCGATCGGGCGGCCGTGGTCGGACAGCCCGGTGATCTCTGCGGGCCGTTCGCTCATCACCTTGGCGACCCCGCGCCAGTCGAGCAGACCGGGTTCGACCATCGTCTGCACGACGATCGAGAAGGCGGTCTGCAGTCCGAGCATGCCCGGTCTCGCGTTGGCGAACTCGCAGCACTTCTCCTGCGCGGCGTGGGGCGCGTGGTCCGTGGCCACACAGTCGATGATCCCGTCGGCGAGAGCCTGCCTGAGGGCTGCCTTGTCGCGGCCCTCACGAAGGGGTGGATTGACCTTGTTGACGGGGTCGTAGGTCTCCAGGCGGCTGTCGTCGAGGAGCAAGTGATGTGGCGTGACCTCGGCGGTGATCGAAATGCCCTGTCCACGAGCCCATTTGAGCAGTTCGACCGTACCCTCGGTCGACGCGTGGCAGATGTGCACCCGTGCGCCTGCGTCGCGGGCGAGCAGCGCGTCGCGCGCGACGATCGACTCCTCGGCCGCCCGTGGCCAGCCGGTGAGTCCGAGCCTGGCCGCGACGGCGCCTTCGTGGGCGATGGCTCCCTCGGTGAGCCGCGGTTCCTCGGCGTGCTGGGCGATGAGTACGCCGAGACCCTTCGCGTACTCGAGCGCACGGCGCATGATCAGCGGATCGAAGACACACTTGCCGTCGTCGCTGAACATCCGCACCCCGCCGACGCCGGCGGCCATCGCGCCCATCTCGGCGAGCTGGGTGCCCCCGAGCCCGACCGTGACGGCGCCCACCGGATGCACATCCACGAGGCCCACCTCTTGGCCGCGGCGCCAGACGAAATCGGTGATGACGGCACTGTCGGCGACCGGGTCGGTGTTGGCCATCGCGAACACCGCGGTGTAGCCACCCAAAGCCGCTGCCGCCGAACCTGTCTCGATGGTCTCGGTGTCTTCCCGGCCGGGTTCACGAAGGTGGGTGTGCATGTCGACGAAACCGGGCAGCAGCACAGCGCCCGCTCCGTCGAGCACATCGTCTGCCGCATCAGGATCGATCGAGGCGGCGATCTCGACGATCTCGCCACCGTCGATCAGGATGTCCACGGCGTCGTCGCCGTATGGCCGTACATTGCGGATCAGGAGCTGCGCACTCATGCCACGCCCTCGCTCTCGGTTCCGACCAGCAACGTGAACAGCACGGCCATCCGCATATGCACTCCGTTCGAGACCTGTTGCAGCACAGTTGCTTTGGGTGAGTCCGCCACCGAGAACCCGATCTCCATGCCACGCAGCATCGGTCCCGGGTGCAGCACCACGGCGTGGTCGGCGAGCAACGCCGACCGACGGTCGCTGAGCCCGTACCGGATGGAGTACTCGCGCGCAGACGGGAAGAAACCACCGTTCATCCGCTCGGCCTGAACGCGCAGCAGCATGACCGCGTCGACGGCGGCGAGTTCGGCATCGAGACTGTGTGACACCTCGACGGGCCACGCCTCGACACCCACGGGCAGCAGCGTGGGCGGAGCGACGAGAACCACCTGCGCCCCGAGCATGGCCAGGAGGTGCGCGTTGGAGCGGGCCACCCGCGAGTGCAGCACGTCGCCGACGATCGCGATCCTGCGGCCTTCGAGCGAGCCGAGCCGCTGCCGCAGCGTCAAAGCGTCGAGCAGTGCCTGGGTCGGGTGTTCGTGGGTTCCGTCACCGGCGTTGATCACCGATGGTCCGGTGCCCTCTTCCCAAGTCCACTGCGCGATCTGATGGGCCGCACCCGATGCGGGATGTCGGACGATCAACGCGTCCGCTCCGGCGGCACGGAGGGTCTTGGCCGTGTCGCGCAACGACTCCCCCTTGTTCGCCGAGGAACTCGACGCGCTGACGTTGATCACGTCGGCGCTCATCCACTTGCCCGCAACCTCGAAGGACACGCGGGTGCGGGTGGAGTTCTCGTAGAACACGGTCATGATGGTCCGGCCGCGCAACGTCGGCAGCTTCTTGATCTCGCGGCCCACCAGGGCCTGCTCGAACCGTTCGGCCTCGTCGAGGAGTTCGGTGGCCGACTCGCGGGTCAGGTCGGACACCGACAGCAGATGCCGCATCAGATGTTCCCGGTTCGCAGGATCACGCGGTCCACACCGTCGTGCTCGCGCAGATGGACCTGCACGTCTTCGGTACGGGCGGTCGGGATGTTCTTGCCCACGTAGTCCGCACGCAGGGGCAGCTCCCGATGCCCGCGGTCCACGAGCACCGCCAGTTGCACCGCGGCAGGTCGGCCGAGATCGCGCAGGGCATCGAGCGCGGCGCGCACCGTACGACCCGAGTAGAGGACGTCGTCCACGAGGACAACCAGGGCGCCGTCAACGCCGCCGGCCGGAACCGCGGTCGGTTCCAGGGCGCGGTGCGGTTTGGCACGGAGATCGTCGCGGTAAAGCGTGATGTCGAGGTACCCGACCGGCACCTGGACGCCGGCGAACTCGGCGATGTTCTCAGCGAGCCGGCGGGCGAGAAAGATACCGCGGGTGGGGATTCCGATGATGACCACTCGAGGCGCATCGGCGTCGTCCAATGCGGTCTTCTCGATGATCTGATGCGCTATGCGCGCTATGGTCCGTCCGACATCGGCGTCGTCGAGTAGCTCGCGACCCGTGTCGGTACCGTCGCCCTCGGGAGTCGGCACAGTAATCGGGACCTCCTTCTCCGCCTCTCTGGACGGATCGTTAAAGGATGTCGGTCACTGCCATGGACACCGACATCACAATGCCTTCGTCCGGAACAGTTCGTGCATCAGGCTATCAGGCCGGGGCCGCCGCACCGCGACGGCACCGGCCGGTCTCACGCGTCCTCGGACGGTGACTGCTTCCCCAACGACGCACGTACCTGCGGCGCGAGGAGCACGATGCGACCGAGCACACCGTTGACGAATCCAGGGGAATCGTCGGTCGAGAGTTCCTTGGCCAATTCGACGGCCTCGTCGACGACAACGGCGGTCGGAACGTCGGTGGTGTTGAACAACTCCCAGGTGGCGAGCCGCAGGATCGCGCGGTCCACGGCGGGGAGCCGCGGCAGCGTCCACTCACGCAGATGCGACTCGATCACCGAATCGATCTGGCGGGCATCGCCCGCGACACCCTCGATGATCTGAGCGGTGTAGTCGTGGATCTTGCCCATACTTTCGTCACCGAGCGCGATCTCACGCCGCTGGGCGATCAGCTCGATCGGTGACTCGTTCTTGACCTCGGCCTCGAAGAGCAGGTCGACCGCGCGTTTGCGGGCCTTGTGGCGGGTGCCGGATTTCTTGACCAATGTCACGAGTTGACGCGGCCGAGGTAGCTGCCGTCGCGCGAATCGACCTTCAGCTTGTCGCCGGTGTTGATGAACAACGGCACCTGGATCTCGGCACCGGTCTCCAGAGTCGCGGGCTTGGTGCCACCGGTGGAACGGTCGCCCTGGACGCCGGGATCGGTCTGGGACACCAGTAGTTCGACGGTGACCGGGAGTTCGATGTACAGCGGCACGCCTTCGTGCGTGGCCACCTGCACGGTCATGTTCTCGAGCATGAATTTGGCTCCGTCGCCCACGGTCTCCGGGTTGACGTTCAACTGCTCGAAGGTCTGCCCGTCCATGAACACGTAGTCGCTGCCGTCGTTGTACAGGTACGTCATGTCGCGGCGGTCGACCGTCGCCGTCTCCACCTTGACCCCGGCGTTGAACGTCTTGTCGACGGTCTTCCCCGAGAGCACGTTCTTGATCTTGGTCCGCACGAAGGCAGGACCCTTACCGGGCTTGACATGCTGGAACTCGAGGATCTGCCAGAGCTGACCCTCCATGTTGAGCACCAAGCCGTTTTTGAAATCCGAAGTGTTGGCCACGTCTGTTCTTCCTCTCACCCGCCCCGGGCATCTTGTTGCGCGACGTCCTGCTCGCGCCGGGGCGCACGGTCAGATGACGGTGAATGTCTTGTCGGTGGTGGTGAGCAGATCGGGTTCGCCGTCGCGGATCACGAGGGTGTCCTCGATCCGAACGCCACCTCGGCCCGGCAGATAGACACCGGGTTCTACGGTCACCGCTGCACCGCAAGGTAGTGTACCCGTGCTCAGCTTCCCGATGGACGGCGCTTCGTGTATCTGGAGGCCGACGCCGTGTCCGAGACCGTGCACATACTGCTCACCGAACCCCGCCGCGTCGATGATCGATCGGGCTGCCGCATCCACCACGCCGGCGTCGACGCCGGGTGCCAGCGCCTCGCGGCCAGCCTGCTGTGCCTGTGCGACCAGGTCGTAGATCTCTCGTTGCCAGGACTCGGCTCTCTCCAAGACGTACGTGCGGGTCATGTCGGAGTGGTAGCCACCGACCACCGCGCCGAAGTCGACCTTGAGCAGGTCGCCCGCCCCGAGCACGGCATCGGTCGGCCGGTGGTGAGGAACGGCGGAGTTCGCCCCGGTCGCCACGATCGTCTCGAACGACACGGCCTCGGCACCGCGCTCGAACATCGCCCATTCGAGTGCCCTCGCGACCTGACGTTCGGTTTTACCCGGAACCACGAGGCCGTCACCGAGGATGTCGGCGAGGGCCAGGTCGGCCGTCTGACAGGCGGTCCGGATCTGTTCGATCTCGTCGTCGTCCTTGACCATCCTGAGGTCCTCGACCAGCGCCCCCACCGGCTTCAGCGTCTCGGCGCCGGTGAGGATCGGCAGCAGCCGCTGATGTGTTTCGACGGTCACCACGTGTTTCTCGAACCCGATCCGGGCGCCGGACCCCACCAGGTACTCGGTGAGCGCGGAAGGGCAATCGCGGGCGATGATCGCGGTGAGGTCGGGGGCCTGTTCGGCGACTTGGGTGAGATACCGCCCGTCGGTGCTGATCCGGTCATCACCGGATGCAGTCACCACAAGAGCGGCATTGGACCCGGTGAATCCGGACAGATAGCGAACATTGACCAGGTCCGTGACAAGAATCGCATCGACGCCGGCCGCACTGAGTCCCGCTCGAAGGCGGTCCCGCCGCCCTGCGTGGGCCGCGTTCGCGGGATCTGCGGCCACTCGACTGATGGGGGCGGCGGTCTGCGCCGAGGTGTCGGATGTAGCGCTCATGACGTCCAGGCTAGTGCGACTTCGCTCTCCGGGGATGGTCAATGCACCCCCGCGACCGGGGCGCCGACATCCGAAAACATCGGTTTTGTGGGCCCTGCCACAAAAAGACGTGGCGCATCGGTACGCTGCTCACATGATTGCGTGGTTGCTTCGTGGCTTGGTGATGTCGGCGGTGCACATCGGTGCCCGGGTTCTGCTTGCTTTGGCGATCGTGCAGTGGCCACTGGAAGCCACCTATTGGAAGACCATCGCCATCGCGTCCGTGGTCCTCGTGGCACTCATCTGGGGCGGAATCGACGGCCTGCTCGACGGCCGCGCGCACGCTGACCCTGACGATTACGACGACCTGACCATGCGCTGGCTCAAGGCCGGCCTGCTCGCGGGGCTGATCGCCGCCATCGTCGGCTGGGTACTCGGCAATTGGGTGTTGGCCGGAATGGGCCAGAACTCGCTGGCGATCGAGATCTTCGCAGGCGGCGCGTTCACCACGCTTCTGATCTTCGTGCCCGCTCTTGTCGGCGCCGCGCTGGGCCGGTACCTCACGCGTCGCCAGCATCGCAAGAACGAGGCGAACCGCGAGCGTCAGGACGACAACCGCCGCGACCAGCGGTACGCGGATGACGACGATGCCGCATACCAGCGCACCCAGCCCGTCGGCCTGAACAAGTAGCCGGTCTAGCAGGTACCCGGCGTCGGCCGACCGGCCCGCCGCGAAGGCCGGCCGGTCGATCGGTCGCCTAGATGAAGATCGCCCCGCCGGCCGGTTCGTCCTTGGCGACGGTCGAGTACGCGGCGGCGAGCAGTGCCGGGTCGGGCGCTTCCAGACGGCCTGGTTTCGCCAGACCGTCGAGCACCACGAAACGCAGCATTCCGGACCGGTTCTTCTTGTCCCCCGCCATGCCTTCGAGCAGATCGGGAAGCGCGTCCGGGTCGTAGGCGACCGGCAATCCCACACTTTCCAGAATCGCCTTGTGCCGGTCTGCGGTCGCGTCGTCGAGTCGTCCGGCCAGTCGGCCGAGTTCCGCAGCGAAGACGAGTCCGACCGACACCGCGGCACCGTGGCGCCACCGGTACCGCTCCCGGCGTTCGATGGCGTGTCCCAGCGTGTGACCGTAGTTGAGGATCTCCCGCAGCGCGGACTCTCGCAGATCGGCCGCGACGACCTCTGCCTTGACCCGCACCGATCGCTCGATCAGCTCGGTCAGGATCGGCCCCGCGGGGTCGAGCGCGGCCTGGGGATCTGCCTCGATCAGGTCGAGAATCACCGGGTCGGCGATGAACCCGGTTTTGATCACCTCTGCCATGCCGGCCACGATTTCGTTGTGCGGCACGGTTTCCAGGGTTGCCGTGTCGATCAGAACCGCCCGCGGTTCGTGAAAGGAGCCGACCAGGTTCTTACCGGCGTCGGTGTTGATCCCGGTCTTGCCGCCGACCGCGGCGTCGACCATCGCCAGCAACGTGGTGGGCACATGAACGACGGGAATGCCCCGCATCCAGGTGGCGGCGACAAAGCCGGCGAGGTCGGTGGCCGCTCCACCACCGAGGCTGATCACGACGTCGTTGCGCTTCATGCCGATCCGGCCGAACACTTCCCAGCAGAACGCGGCGACGGAAAGGTCCTTGCCGTCCTCTGCATCGGGAATCTCGACCCGGTGTGCGTCGAATTCGTTTTCTGCCAACGTCTTTCGGATCACTTCAGCGGTCTCGGCGAGCGTCGGCTGGTACAGGATGGCCACCGAATCGGCACCGGCGACCGACTCGACGAGTTCGCCGAGCAGGCCCTTTCCGATGATCACCTCGTAAGGGCTCTCGCTGTTCACCGGTACCCGGATCGGTGTGGAGTCCGCGGTCATTGTCTCGCTTCCTGCGTGGTGAGTTGACTGATGATCTCGTCGGCCACGAGCCGTTGATGGGGCTGTGCGTCCACGACGATCGTTGCGATGTCTCGGTAGACCGGGTCTCGTTCGGCGAGCAGATCGGCATAAACCTGGGCCGGGTCAGGAGCCTGTAGCAGTGGACGCTTGGATCCCGAGACGCGGGCGAAGCCCTGCGCCGCCGTCACGTGGAGGTAGATGACGTTCTGGCCGGCGAGCCGTTGCCGTGTCGATTCGGAGAGCACCGCGCCCCCGCCCAGCGACACGACGCCCTGCTCAGCGGCGAGCAGGTCCGCCACCACATCTTCTTCCAGAGCCCGGAACGCGGGCTCGCCGTCTACCGAAAAGATCTCGGGAATCGTTCTGCCACTTCGCCGTTCGATCTCGCCGTCACTGTCGATCCAGTCGACACCGAGCAAGCGGGCCAGCTGCTGACCGACCGTTGTCTTGCCGGATCCCATGAAGCCGATCAGCACGGCCCGTGGCCCGGACGTCACGGCTGCGGTAGATGCGCGGCGACGCGTTTGAGGTAGCCCGCCAGGTTGTCAGCGGTCTCGTGAGCCGAGTCGCCACCGAACTTCTCCAGCGCCGCCTGAGCGAGGACCAGTGCGACCATCGACTCCGCAACCACTCCTGCTGCGGGAACAGCACACACATCCGACCGCTGGTGTATCGCGGTGGCCTGCTCGCCGGTGGTCATATCCATGGTGGACAGCGCCCGAGGCACCGTCGAGATCGGCTTCATCGCCGCCCGCACCCGGATGAACTCGCCGTTGCTCATGCCGCCCTCGAGGCCGCCGGCCCGGTTGGTCGACCGGACGGCACCATGGGGTCCGGGCACCATCTCGTCGTGAGCCGCACTCCCCCGGCGACGGGCGGTTTCGAACCCGTCACCCACCTCGACACCCTTGATTGCCTGGATGCCCATGAGTGCGCCGGCCAGACGGGAATCGAGTCTGCGGTCTCCGCTGACGTGTGAGCCAAGGCCGATCGGGACCCCGGTGGCGACCACCTCGACGACGCCGCCCAGGGTGTCGCCGTCTCGCTTCGCGGCCTCGATCTCGGCGATCATCGCGGCCTCGGCATCGGTGGAGTACGACCGCACGGGGCTGGCGTCGATCTGCGCGAGATCGGCGTGGGTGGGGGCTGCCCCGATGTACGGATCGGAGGCGCCGATGGAGATGACGTGCGAGAGCACCTCGATGCCGAGCACCTGACGCAGGAAGTTGCGGGCAACGGTGCCGATCGCGACCCGGGCCGCTGTCTCACGTGCACTGGCCCGTTCCAGCACCGGCCGCGCGTCGGCGAATCCGTACTTGAGCATGCCCGCGTAGTCGGCATGGCCCGGACGCGGGCGTGTGAGCGGCTCGTTGCGGGCGATCCCCTCGAGTTCCTCGGCAGGCACCGGGTCGGC
This sequence comes from Williamsia sp. D3, assembly GCF_000506245.1. NCBI lineage: Bacteria > Bacillati > Actinomycetota > Actinomycetes > Mycobacteriales > Nocardiaceae > Williamsia > Williamsia sp. D3. Next base: position 220,783 of record NZ_AYTE01000026.1, read on the forward strand.
AGACATGACCGACTCCCACTTGGGCCACTCGGAGTTGGCAACCTCGATGGCGACGGGTCCACCCATGGTCACGCCGTGGCGCACACCGCCGATCATGGTGACCTTGTCGGCCTCGAACTTCATCCGCGCACCACGTCCGTAACCGAGGCGGCGACGAGCCAGTTGGTCGGCGATCTCGGACGACGTCACCTCGACACCGGCCACCATTCCTTCCAGAACGGCAACCAATGCGGGCCCGTGGGATTCTCCGGCAGTACTCCAGCGCAACACAGTGGTCAATTGTTCCACGCGTCGCCCGCCAGGCCCTCACCAGATCCCACAGACGAGCGCCGTGGCCGCGCACAACGCCGGGCCGTGGGGCTGCGGCCGTCGATCTCCGGTGACCACCGCAGGCACCACGGTGAGGATGTGGGCCAGGACGATCACGGCCAGTGCAGCTGCGACGGAGCCGGCCAGGGCGCCCACGGTGATGGCGAGCTTCACGTCCCCGCCCCCGCAGGCGCGCAGCGAGAAGGCCACGAGGTAGATGCCGACGGCGACGACCAGACCCGGTGTGGCGGCGGGGTGAATCGCGACCGCCACGAGGGAGGCGACTGCAGCGGGCACCGTCAATACGTTCGGTAGCCGGCGGGTTCGAAGATCGGACACGGACAAGGCCACGAACCAGATCGCCAGCACGGGCATCAGCATCTGCACAACGCCAACAATGGACGGTGTCACCGGCCGCGAGGGCTCCGATGAGCCAGGGCTGTGGACGGCTGCGCTTCTGTGGACAGATCAGGCCAGTACCGCGGCCATCGCCTCTCTGGGCGCCGGTCTGCCTGTGAATTGTTCGACTTGGCCGTATGCCTGGTTCAACAGCATCACCAGGCCACCGACAACTGCGCCACCCCGTTCGGCGACAGCGGTTGCCAGTGGGGTGGGCCACGGACTGTAGATCACGTCGAAGAGGCGGGGCGCGACGGCAGCGACTTCGACGAGGGGCTCGGCGGCTGCCGCAGGGACAGTGTTGACCAGCACCGCGCACTCGCGCGAACGCCTTGCCAGTTCCGGGCCGGGTTCAAAAGCGATCACCTCGGTGCGCAGGCCGAACGCATCTGCGACAGCAATGGCTTCCTCGGCCCGCGCGGCGCTGCGTGCTACCACCGTCACGTGTCCCACGCGGACTCCCGCGAGTGCTGCGAGAACGGGCGCAGCGGTGCCGCCGGCGCCGAGGACCACGGCAGACGCGCCGCCGAGGTCGCCGACACCGAGTTCTGTCAACGCTGCCGCCGCCCCATCGATGTCGGTGCAATCGGCCCGCCAGCCACCATCGGTCCTCACCAGGGTGTTCGCCGAACCGACCTTCGCGGCCCGCTCGGTCCGGGTCTGCGCCGCGTCCAGGGCGGCCCGTTTGCCGGGCATGGTCACCGACAGACCGATGTACCGATCGTCGAGCCCGCCCACCAGAGCGGGTAGCTGTTCGGCCGTGCACTCGATACGTTCGTACGTCCAGTCGCGCAGGCCCAGGGCCCGGTACGCCGCCAGATGGAGGTCGGGCGAACGTGAATGGCTCACCGGCGACCCGAGGATCGCGGCGGCCCGACTAACCACAGTTCGTCTGCAGCACGCCGTTGTCGCAGGCCTGCTGCCGATTGCGCTTGTGCTGCTCGAAATCGTCGGTGAACAGGGTTGTCCCCTGCTGATCGATGGACACGAAGTAGAGCCAATTGCCCACCGGCGGGTTCAGCGACGCCTCGAGTGCCGGCTGACCGACCGCACCGATCGGTGTGGGCGGCAGCCCCTTCTGCTGGTAGGTGTTCCACTTGGTGTCCGCGGTGAAGTCGTCGCCGGCGACATCGATGTTCTGGATCGCCGAGGTGTGGTTCACCGTGGAGTCCATCTGCAATGCCTGATTGTCGTCGAGCCGGTTCACCACGACCCGAGCGACCTTGGGGTAGTCGTCGGCCCGGTTGACCTCGCGTTCGACGATCGAGGCGGTGACGAGCGTCTGGTACGGAGTCATCTTGCTCGACGTGGTGCCCGATTCCGGCAGGCCCCACTGCGCGAACAGGGATGCGCTGCGCGAGATCAGGTAGTTCAACATCTGGACCGGGCTCAGATTCGGATCGATGGCTTCCCACAGCGTCGGCGCGATGAGCCCTTCGATCCTGCGGTGGTCGCCGGCCAGCGCGGTGACCGCGTCGGTCGCCCACGCCGGGACCCCCAGTTCCTGCGGTGTCGCGGTGGCTGCCGCCTGCGCCAGGTCCTCGACGGTGACCCCGCTCTCCTGTCCGTTCAGGGTGATTTTGGTGGCCTCGGCGACGCGAGCGAAGACTCCGGGCGTCGTCTTGCCGTCGATGCCTTCTTTGGTGTCGAGCTGCAGGCCTTCAGGGATGACCACCCGGCCCACCCGGTTGTCGTCGGTGAGCATGGAAACCGCTGTGCTGGCCGGGATCTCGGTGCGCAGCTTGTAGAAGCCCGCCGAGATCGGCTTGCCGTCGGCCGCGGTGGTGAAGGCGGCCACGCTGGCCACCACCTTGTTATCCTTCAAGATCTCGCCGAACGCGGTGAGCGACGAGTCGGGCGGGATCTGTACCACCACATCAGACGTGCCCGCGGTGTTCGAGAAGTCCGAGTTGTCGGGTCCGCCGAACTGTCCGGCCAGCCGGAGTCCGGCGTAGCCGATCCCACCGACGAGAAGCACCATGAACGCCACCGCCGCGGCGATCACGACCCTCTTGCGTTTGCGGCGCCGTTCGGCTGCCGCACTACGTTTGGGCGAGCGGTCTCGGGTGGGCAATGCCGATCTGGGATCCGGGCGTCGTCGCGACGGCGCGGATGCCGGATCCACGCCTGCAGCGGTCACGCCGTCGCGGTCGGCGCGTTGACGCCTGTCGAAATCCTCACGACCGGGGTCCACATATGGACCGGTCGCATCGTGCGATGCCATGGGGTCGTACGCACGGGGGTGGCGAGAGCCACGTGGTTCGGGCGGAACCGTGCCCGGTGGCGGCGGATCGAATGGCGTGTCCATCCGAGGGCCACTTCCCGGCGCGGGTCCAGCGGGAGGCGGGACCGGTCGACGGGTCGACTCCGGTGGGGCCCACGACGGATCGGGCGAGGATCCACGGCCGGGTAGCTGCTGACCAGTCGGCACCCCGTCGGCACCGCCCGGAGGGATGGCTCTCGGCCCGTGACGACCAGAACGAGAGCCACCACCGTCCCCACCGCGGGTGAAGTACTTCAGCCGTTCCGGGTCGTAGTCCTGTGCCGAACGGCTGCGACGGTGACCGGGAGGCTGATGCTGTTCCCGGCGGTCGCCGTGACCGCGGCCGGTGGCCCGTTCATCGGATCGATCGTCGCTCACCCGCGTCCTTCCTGACGGCCCGCCTGCATGTCTTGACGGTTCGCCTGTAAATCCAACCATCCCTGCAAGATCGCTGTGGCGGCCGCCTGGTCGACAACCGATTTCTGCGCCTTCGCCCGCACACCCGAGCTGCGAAGGGCCTGCTGCGCGGTGACCGTCGAGAGGCGTTCGTCGCTGTAGAGCACCGGGATGGGTGAGATCCGGTCTGCCAGCGCGTTTCCGAACTCGGTCGCCAGTTTCGCTGCGTGGCCGTGCTCGTCACGCAGGGTTTTCGGTAGCCCCACGATGACCGCGACCGCCTCGTACTCGGCGATGATCTCTTCCAGCCGACGAAGGTCCCCGTCGCCGCCGGCAGTTCGCGCCACGGTCTCCACGGGAGTCGCGAGGATGCCATCGGGGTCGCAGGACGCGACCCCGATCCGGACACTCCCGACGTCGATGGCCACGCGCCGCCCCCGCGGCGTGAGCGTCATCGATTCGCGCCGACCAGGTCGCGCAGCCGAGACAATGCGGCATCGATGCCGGCGGCGTCGGTACCCGACCCCTGGGCGAGATCCGGCTTTCCGCCGCCGCGACCGGAGACCAGCGGCGCCAGATCCTTCACCAGGTCGCCGGCCTTGATACCCGCGTCACGGGCTGCAGCGGTGGTGGCGATCGCGAAGGGGACCTTGTCGTCCGACACGGAGAAGAGGGCGACGACCGCAGTGTCCGAGCCGACACGGCCACGCAGGTCGCCGGCGAGCGTCCGCAAGTCACCGGCGTTCATCCCGTCGAGTTTGCCGGAGACCACCAGCACGTCACCGACCCGGACTGCGTCGTCGATGAGCGAACCAACCGAGGCCTTCGCGGCGTCGGCGCGCATCTTCTCGATCTGCTTCTCCGCGTCGCGCAGTTTGCCGACCAAGGTCTCGACCCTGGCTGGGACCTGATCCGACGGCACCTTGAGGCTCGAGGCCAGACCGGCCAACAACGCCCGCTCCTTGGCGAGGTAGCGGTAGGAATCCAGACCGACGTAGGCCTCGATCCGCCGCACACCCGACCCCACCGAGGACTCCCCCAGCAACGTGACCGGGCCGACCTGAGCTGACGCACCGACGTGGGTGCCGCCGCACAGTTCCATCGAGAACGGCCCGCCGATCTCCACCACTCGCACCACGTCGCCGTAGTTCTCGCCGAAAAGTGCCATGGCGCCCATCGCCTTGGCCTCGGGCAGGTTGGTCTCGAAGGTGTTCACCGGGTAATTGGCTTCGACCGCGGCGTTGGTGATCTCCTCTATCTCCCCGCGCTGGGCCTCGGTGACCGGGCCCTGCGCACTGAAGTCGAAACGGAGATAACCCGGTCGGTTCAGGGAACCGGCCTGAGTCGCGGTGGGCCCCAGGACCTGCCGGAGCGCTGCGTGCACGAGGTGGGTTCCGGAATGTCCCTGGGTGGCGCCGTGACGCCAGGCGGTGTCCACCTGGGCGAGCACCACATCGCCTTCGGCGACCTCGCCTTCTTCGACCACCGCCCGGTGCAGCCACACCGTCTTACCGAGCTTCTGGACGTCCTTGACCTTGATCCGGAGTCCGGACGATGTCGTGATGCTGCCGATGTCGGCGATCTGGCCACCGGATTCGGCATAGAGGGGGCTGCGGTCGAGAATGACCTCGACCTCTTGGCCCGCCGAGGCACTGCGAACCTTGCCTCCGTCGGCCACGAGTCCCAACACCGTTGCCTCAGAAACCAGTTCATCGAAACCGGTGAAGACGGTGGGTCCGCGGTCGATGAACTCCCGATAGACACTGAGGTCGGCGTGACCCGACTTACGGGCGGTGGCATCGGCTTTGGCGCGCTGACGCTGTTCTGCCATAAGTTCGGTGAAGCCCTGTTCGTCCACCGACAGTCCGGCTTCGGCGGCCATCTCCAAGGTGAGGTCGATCGGGAAGCCGTAAGTGTCGTGCAGCGCGAATGCATCTCGTCCGCTGATCCGGGTGACGCCGGAAGCCTTTGTCGTCGCCGCGGCGTCATCGAACAACTTGGAGCCGGCGGTCAGGGTCTTGAGGAACGCGTCCTCTTCACCGACAGCCAGGGACACGATGCGCGAACGCTGTTCGGCCAGTTCGGGATACGACGTCGACATCGTATCGATGACTGCCTCGGTGAATCTTCCGACCGTGGCGCCGCCGGCACCCAGGAGACGGGCCGATCGCACGATGCGACGCAGGAGGCGGCGCAGCACGTACCCGCGGCCGTCGTTACCGGGTGTGATGCCGTCGGCGATGAGCATCACCGCGGTGCGCGCGTGGTCGGCGATCACCCGGAATCTGACATCGTCTTCGTGGTTGCCTGCGCCGTAGGTGCGGCCGGTCAGTTGCTGCGCGATCCCGATGACGGGGGCGAGCAGGTCGGTCTCGTAGACATTCTCCACCCCTTGCAGCAGGCACGCTACACGCTCGATGCCCATGCCCGTGTCGATGTTCTGCTTCGGCAGTGGCCCGAGGATCTCGTAGCCGTCCTTGCCGCCACCAGGTCCACGCTGGTTCTGCATGAACACCAGGTTCCAGATCTCGATGTACCGGTCCTCGTCGGCTTCGGGTCCACCTTCGACTCCGTAGGCGGGCCCACGGTCATAGAAGATCTCCGAACAGGGCCCGCAGGGCCCCGGGACACCCATCGACCAGTAGTTGTCTTTCATCCCGCGGCGCTGGATACGTTCGGCGGGTACGCCGATCTCGTCGCGCCAGATGGCCTCGGCCTCGTCGTCGTCGAGGTACACCGTCGGCCACAGCCGGACCGGGTCGATCCCGAACCCACCGTCTGCCACCGGGTTGGTGAGCAACGTCCACGCGAAGGTGATGGCCTCGCGCTTGAAGTAATCGCCGAACGAGAAGTTGCCCGCCATCTGGAAGAAGGTGTTGTGGCGGGTGGTGATGCCCACTTCTTCGATGTCGAGTGTCCGGACGCACTTCTGAATGCTGGTGGCCCGGGTGTACGACGGATTCTGCTCGCCGAGGAAGTAAGGCTTGAACGGCACCATACCGGCGTTCACGAAGAGCAGGTTGGGGTCGTCGAGGATCAGTGACGCGCTGGGTACCTCGGTGTGCCCGGCCTTGATGAAGTGATCCAGGAAGCGCTTCCTGATCTCATGCGTCTGCACTGGTTCAGTCCTTACTCATCGGGGCGTGCCGCTCGGCGTGTCGCCGGCAAACGGCCGTGTTCACACTACCGGTGTCGGCCCCGGAATCAGGTGTTGGAGCGGCCACGGCCGCGAATGATGTTGCGGAGCCGTCCGAGACGGGGGCCGATCTCGCGCTCGTAGCCGTGATCGGTGGGCTCGTAGTAGTCGACGCCGACCAGTTCGTCCGGCGGGTACTGCTGCCCGACGACGCCGCCGGGTGCGTCGTGGGGGTAGCGGTAACCCACGGCATTGCCGAGTTTCGCCGCGCCGGCATAGTGCCCGTCACGCAGGTGTGCGGGCACCGCGCCTGCCCGGCCGCCCTCCACATCGGCGATCGCTGCGCCGATGGCCGCCACCACACCTGGGGATTTGGGGGCCGTCGCCAGGTGAATCGTCGCCTGCGCCAAGGCGAGCCGCGCCTCGGGCATACCGATGAGTTGAACCGCCTGCGCCGCAGCGGTGGCTGTCTGCAGCGCCGTGGGGTCGGCCATCCCGATGTCCTCACTGGCGTGCACGACCAACCTGCGTGCGATGAACCGTGGGTCCTCGCCTGCCGTGATCATGCGGGCCAGGTAGTGCAGTGCGGCATCCACATCCGATCCGCGGATCGATTTGATGAACGCGCTGATCACGTCGTAGTGCTGGTCGCCATCACGGTCGTATCGAACGGCAGCGCGATCGACTGCTGACTCGACATGCGCGAGGGTGACCTTTGTCGTCGCGCGGGAGGTACCGCCGTCGGCCATCGAATCGGCAAGTGCCGCATCGGCTGCCGCCTCCAGTGCCGTGAGGCCGCGACGCGCGTCGCCCGCCGAGATCTTCTCCAGGTGGTCGAGGGCGTCGTCGTCGATCGTGACCGCCCCGTCATAACCGCGTGGGTCCGATGCAGCTCGCTGTAGCAGCTTCCGGATGTCCGGCCCTTCCAGGGACCGCAGTTGCAGCACCAGGGACCGCGACAGCAACGGTGCCACCACGGAGAACGACGGATTCTCGGTGGTGGCCGCAACGAGTAGCACGATTCGGTTCTCCACCGCATCGAGCAAGGCATCCTGCTGCGTCTTGGAGAAGCGATGGACCTCGTCGATGAAGAGCACGGTTTGAGTGCCCGCGATCAGGCGGCGGCGCGCCGCGTCGATCACCGCGCGGACTTCCTTGACCCCCGACGACAGGGCCGACAGTGCTTCGAACCGTCCGCCTGCTGCAGTGGAGATGAGCGAGGCCATCGTCGTCTTGCCGGTGCCGGGTGGGCCGAATAGCAGTACCGATGCGGCCCCCGAACCATCGATCAGCCGGCGCAACGGAGACCCGCTCTCCAGCAGATGTTCCTGTCCGACAATCTCTTCCAGTGTCTGCGGTCGCATCCGCACGGCCAGGGGTGATCCCGCGGAGGCGCCGGGCAGACCCTTGGTGATCGTGTCGGGCGGTGCCTCGGGTGCGGCGAAGAGCCCACCCTGTTCGTCGGTCATGGCCAAGGCCGGATGTCGGTCATCTCGTGCGGCCCCGTCAGTGCAGCCAGGACGAGTCCAGCGCCTGACCGACCGTGTCGGCGAACTGGGCAAGATTCGGTGCCTCCGCCCGGCGAGCGGCGTCGGCGAGGCCGGCCCAGCGGTCGACGATCACCCGCGGGTCGGATGTGCTGATCGCGAGCCCGTGCGGCTCGTCGGAAGCACCGACGTCTGTCTCGTCGGCAGGCAACATCCAGACGGTGGAAAGCCATACCCACGCCAGCCGCGCGAGCACGGCCTTGCGGGCCAGCTCGCGGTCGGAACCCAGGCTGGGCCAGATGCCCTGCACTTCCGAGCGCCACGCGTCCAGCATTGCGGTCTCGAGTTCGACTATGCGCGCGGCATTGTCGGCGGCGAGCCACGGCCGGAACGTCACCAGCGCATAGGCGATGTCGAGCGAGGCGTCGCGGAAACCGCCCCATTCGTAGTCCATGAACTGGACGCCCTCATCGTTGATGAGGATGTTCTCCGGACCGACGTCAGAAGGGCTGAATGCGCGGTGTTCACCTTCGCCGAACAGCGCTCGGGCTTTGCCCAGAGCATCCAGCACTTCAGGGTCCACCGTCAGCCCGAAAGTGTCCGCGATCACCCGCGGTGCGGCGCTGACCGCCGCCTCGAACTGCGCCCGGAGGGCATCCACCGCGATCCCCGCTGCACCTTGGCGGAGCAGCGCGGCAAAGTCACCTTCGCCGCCCACGGTGGCAGCGTGCATGCGGCCGAGAGCCTGACCCCACGCGCTCACCGCGTTGCTCGTGGCGGCGCGGTCGTCACTGCCCAGCAGCTCGGTCATGGATCGTCCATCTCCGAGGTCGCTCAACACCAGAACACGAGCGGAGAGGTCGAATGCGATCAGTTGAGGACCCGGACGCGACTCTAGGGGCAGCGCGGTCGCGTATTTGTACGATGCAACCTCGCGAATGAATGCTTCGCTGGACTCGGCGTCGTCTCCGTCGCCCAAGACCTTGATCACCAGGGTGCGGTCGCCGGAGAACGGATTCTGGGCGACCCGGACCCGCACCACCTCGGTACGACCGCTGCCACCGAGGTCCTCAGGATCGGCTAAGGACACCGCGGAGCCGGCCCGAGCTGCGAGAATACGCTCGGCTGCCTGCACCGCGCCGGTGATCTGGCTATCGGCAAGAACAGTCATCGCCTCCAACTTACCCAATGGTCGCCTTACCCGGGCCCACCCGACGAGACAAGTCAGATTTGTGGCGACACATCGACGGAGACCTCGATCCTGCTCTTGCGCGATTCGGTGTAGATGACCCCGCGTAGGGGCGGCACGTCGTCGTAGTCCCTGCCCCAGGCCACGGTGACGTGACGTTCGTCGACCAATTTGTCGTTGGTGGGGTCGAATGCGATCCACGAGTCCCCGGGCAGCCAGACCGCGGCCCATGCGTGCGAGGCATCGGCACCGAAGATCCGTTCTTTTCCTGGTGGCGGGTCGGTGGCGAGGTAACCCGACACATACCGGGCAGCCAGACCCTGGGACCGCAGGCATGCGATCGCGACCCGCGCGAAGTCCTGGCACACGCCTTCGCGGCGCTCCATGACAGTGCTGACACGGGTGGAGATGGCCGTGGACCCCGAACGGTAGGTGAAGTCCTGGAAAATGCGCGTGGTGAGGGAGGTCACGGCTTCGAGGAGTGGTCTGCCGGGAGTGAAGATCGCCGACGCGTAATCCCTCACCGCGGGCGAGATCTCGGGAGGATCGAGATCGAGTCGGAACTCCGCAGCCCTGGCGCCGACCATCCCGGTCGGGCGGGCTGATTCCCAGGGGGCCTGCGCGGCAGGCGATTGCAGCACATCGTCGTCGATCGGATCCACTTCGACAATCGAACGGCCGGTGACCTCGAGCCGCCGATGTGGAGTGCGGACATGGAAATAGCAGTCGTGGTTGCCGTATGCGTCGACACCGGTGGACCGGTCGGCCGGTTCGGGGTCGATCTCGACCTCGCTCGAGAGCACCCGCTGCCCGGGCATGTCACGGGGTTGCAGGTGTCCTCGTCCGTATGAACTGGTGACCACGTCGTCGTAGTCGTAACGGGTACGGTGCAGCACGGCGTACCGCCGACTCGGCGAGGCGCTCGCGGAGCTCTCCCCCGCCGGGGCTGGTGGCTCGAACTCGCCCGGCCGGTTCACAGTTGGTCCTCCGATCCGGCGCCCCAGAGCGGCTGCATCTCGACCGGGTAGGCAAAGCGGGTCCGGCCGAGGACGTCGGATATCTCACGCAATCCGGCGCCGAGAGTGCTCATCAGTTCGGCGAGTTCGACTCGGCGGCCACCGGCACCGATCGCGGCGAGATCCGCGGGGTCGACTCTGCGCAACTCGGCGACGAGGTCTTCGACCAGGCGCTCGGCCGCGGCGGACCGTACGTCGGTGGGCAGCGCCGTCAGATCGGCACGCAGAGTGTCCAATTGGTAGATCATCGCCCTGGGGTTGCCCTCGTCGAAGAGCAGAAGACCCGCGACCGGGCCCAGCCTGACGATGCCGCGGTTGCGGCGACGGTAGATGATCGCGGATTCGTTGGCAACGAGGTAGGCCTCGAGCAGACCCTGTTCGGTGTCGGCGTCGTGCTGCTGGACCAGAACAGCGGATGTGAGCGCGGCCAGCATCTGAGCTCGTTCGATGCGCCGCCCGATGTCCATGAACAGCCAGCCCGCGTCGTGGACCATCGATTCGGCCTGCAGACCGGCCAGCGCCAGGAGCCCGTGCAGGATCTCCTCGTGCGCACGGCCGAGTTCGGACCCATCAACGTCCAGTTCTTCGTGCGTCTCGGCGCCCGAACCGGACAAGACGGCCGGCGGACTGCCCAACTCGGCGATCGCTCTGTCGATCGCGCCGAGCACCATCCATGTGCTGGTGGACATCTGATCCCGCACCGCCCGCGCGAGTTGTTGCAGGCGTTCGACGGCAAAGGCAACCGAACCCGATGACCTGCGCGAGCTGGTCATCGAGTGCATACGCGCCGTGGCCGCCATCACCTCATCGGGCTCGGGTGGCCGGCTGCTATCGAAGTCGGCGATACCGTCGGTGTCCTCGAGGGCGGCCTCGCTGCCGGTGGCTGCTGCGATCGCGGACAGGAACAACGGAATGGACGCCGTCCCCGACATCCACGGCCGGTAGCGATAGTCCTCGTAACGTTCCCTGGCCACCTTGACCATTCGGGTGGTCAGTTCTGCTCGTTCTCCGTATCGGCCAAACCAGAACAGATCCGACAGCACCCTCGGAGAGCCCACGACGGCACTGTCGGTCACCGGTCGATGGGCGCGAGGGGATCGGCGGCCCACCTGCTCGTCGTCCGCCGTCATGACGGTTGCCACTCGGTCGTGGTGGTCGGACGACTCGGGGACACGGGCGGTGGGCCCGGCCGGCTCCGTGGTGGTGACCCAAACATCCTTTCCGGCAATGGAATCCCAGGAGGCTCCGGCAGTTCCATCGGCGAGCACGTGGCCCAGACCGCCCGGCATCACGGCATAACCCGCCCCCTGGGCAACGCTGAACACACGAAGGCCCACCGGCGCCGGACGCAGGCCCGCCCCGCCGGAGCCGGATTGCGTAGCGGCCGGGGTGGCTGACGGCGCCACCGAATAGTCCTCGAGCCGACGCCCCGCCCACGGCCAGGGCTCGGCTTCGATCCGGGCGATCAGTCCATCGCGCGCAGCGGCGGTCAGACCTGGCCCCGAGATCTCTTCTCCGGTGCGGAAATTGGAGAACTGCAGGTAGGCTACGTCGGCGACCATCTTGGACCGGTCGAGATCTGTTCCCGCCCAATATGTCTCGACAGAATCGAGAAGCAGGTCCTCGTCGAGCAGGTGTCGGCTGACAGCGTGCAACACGGTGTGCAACGCCGGGTTCTCGAGGACCCCCGCGCCCAGGTGGTTCACCACCGAGACCGTCCCGCGCGACACGGCCTCCACGAGCCCGGGAACCCCGAGCCGCGAATCGGTGCGCAGATCGAGCGGATCGCAATAGGCCGCGTCGACGCGCCGGAGGATCACGTCGAGTCGTTTGAACTTGCCGAGCGAACGCATGTACACACTGCCGCCGCGAACGACGAGGTCGGCTGCTTCCACAAGCGGGAAGCCCAGTGCGGAAGCCAGGTAGGCCTGGTCGAATGCGGTCTCGGACAACGAGCCCGGTGTCAGTACCGCCACCGTCGGGTCCTCGGTCCCCTGCGGCGCGTACTCGAACAGCGACAGGCGAAGGGTCGCCGAGAACGCTGTCAGGGGCCGGGGTACACATCGCTGGAACAACCGCGGGAATGCCCTCGACATCAGTCGTCGATCGGCAAGCGCGTATCCGACGCCAGAGGGGGCGCCGGCGCGGTCGGCATACACGGTGTGCGCCCCACCCGGGCCCCGCCCGACGTCGCAGGCGTGCAGGAACAATGAGTGCGGCCCGGCCTGCGGGAATCCTGCAGCCTTGCGGATATACCCCGGGTGTCCATAGACCATCTCCGGTGGCACGATCCCGTCCGTGATCACCCGTTGGCCCGAATAGATGTCGGCGAGCAGGGCGTCGAGAACCCTGGAACGCTGAGCGATCTTTCGGTCGAGTTCGGCCCACTGCGCGCCGTCGATGAGCAGCGGCACACAATCCAGCTCCCAGCGCCGCCGCCGGGTGGAATCACCGTCCGGGGCGTTGTAGGTGATGCCGTCGTCGTCGACCAGTGTGCGCACGCGCTGTTCGGCCCGGTGCAGTCCCGATCGGCCAAGGCGCGAATAGCCGTCGACGAGCGGTTCCCACTGCCTGCGCACGGTCCCCGAGGCATCGAGCAGCTCGTCGTACGGGCCTGGGGACGAAGCTCCGGGGATCCGAGCGAGATCGAACAATCCGAACCGGTCAGACCGATATCGGTCCAGGACTCCGGTGGGTCCGGCCTTGGGCGATGTCACCGCAGAACTGTACGTGTGCGACCCAGGTCGGGGATCATCGGTACGCCCGGGCCGGTCTTTGCCGTTGCCCGCGATCGTGGGCGACGAGTGGCCCCGCTACTGTGTCTCACCGCTGCGCGCGGACTTGCGCACGAGGGCCGACTTTCCGCGCCGTCGGCTGTGGGCCCGATGGATGAGGAGCACCGCGACTCCGGCAACCACGATCCCGATCAGGTTGATCACCAGCTGCGCGGTGGATTCGGCGGCGACCCGCCACTGCCCCAAGGTGGCGGCGACCACCGCATACCCGGCAGCGGGCACCGTCGTGACCGAGATGAAGACGCCGACCAGCGCCGCGGACTTCGAGGACACCAGTGACAACATGCCTGCGGCGCCGGCCAGCAGTGCGACCACCAGCGAGAACGGTCCGACCTGATAGATGAAGTCGAGCTGGTCGGCTGTGGTCACGTCGCGCATCGTCATCCAGCCGAGGCTCTGCGCGGCCAGCGCTCCGAGCCCGGTCACCACCATGGCGAGCGGAAAACCCACCGCCAAGGCCACCACCGATCGTCGGGCCAGGGCGTATCGACGGCGCACGATCGCCACGGCGATGCCCCCGAGTGGACCGAACTCGGGCCCGACGACCATCCCACCGACAACCGTGACGGGGGAATCGGTCACCACCCCGACAGCCGCGAGCAGACAGGCCAGGCAGAGGAAAGCCAGGAACGTCCCGCTCAGCGTCGAGTCCTCATTGGTGCGCTCGAGTAGTTCGTCCCACACCACCGCGTCCCCGGGATCTCCCGGGGCGTCGTGCTCAGCCCGATCGGCGGCCTCGGACAGCACCATGTCGAGCAGTTCGACGGTGATGGCACCTTCGGTCCGAAGTTCCAGTGCCCTGAGCTCTTTGAGCAGTTCGTTTGCGGCCTCACGGGTGACGTCGGCTTCGATCAGGTCCCCGGCCGGCTCCACTGCGACGCCGGGAATCCGGACCACGTGAGCGACCCCGACGTAGTCGCGCAAGGTCTCCACGACGGCATCAGATCGCTCGTGCGGGCTGACGATCCGGATGTGGAGCACGGGCCGGCTGCGTTCAGGACTCGGCGGGTGTCGGTGACGTCACGGCCTGTTTGTCCTTGGGCGCCGGAGGCTTCGCGTCGATTCCCGACTCCTTGCGTTGGGCCGGCGTGATCGCGGCGGGCGCGTCGGTGAGCGGATCGATGCCTCCCCCGGACTTCGGGAACGCGATGACGTCGCGGATCGACGGTTGCCCGGCGAGCAGCGCCGTGATCCGGTCCCATCCGAAAGCGATGCCGCCGTGAGGCGGGGCTCCGTATGCGAAGGCGTCCAGCAGGAACCCGAACTTCTCCTGCGCTTCCTCGGCACCGATGCCCATGATCTTGAAGACGAGTTCCTGGACCTCGCGCCGGTGGATACGTATCGATCCGCCACCGATCTCATTGCCGTTGCAGACGATGTCGTAGGCGTACGCCAACGCGGATCCGGGGTCGGATTCGAGCACCCCGAGCGATTCGGGCTTCGGAGAGGTGAAGGCGTGGTGCACAGCGGTCCATGCGCCCGAGCCGACGGCCACGTCACCGCTGGCGGTGGCATCGTCGGCCGGCTCGAACAGTGGCGCGTCCACCACCCACGTGAACGCCCAGTCGCCGTCCTTGATCAGGCCGAGACGTTGGGCGATCTCGCCGCGCGCTGCACCGAGTAGGGCGCGCTGTGCTTTGGCGGGCCCGGCGGCGAAGAACACACAGTCACCGGGGGTCGCGCCGACGTGGGCGACCAGACCGGCCCGCTCGTTCTCGGACAGGTTCTTGGCCACCGGCCCACCGAGCGAACCGTCTTCTTGGACAAGCACATACGCCAACCCTTTGGCGCCGCGCTGCTTCGCCCACTCCTGCCAGGCGTCGAGCTGTCGGCGTGGCTGGCTTGCGCCACCCGGCATGACAACGGCACCCACGTAGGGAGCCTGGAACACCCGGAACGGAGTGTCCTTGAAGTAGTCGGTGCACTCCACCAGCTCGAGCCCGAATCGCAGGTCCGGTTTGTCGCTGCCGAATCGGCGCATCGCCTCGGCGTAGGTGATCCGCGGGATCGGCGTCGGGAGGTCATAACCGATCAGCTTCCACAGCGCGACGAGGATCTGCTCTGCCACGGCGATCACGTCGTCCTGCTCGACGAAGCTCATCTCGACGTCGAGCTGGGTGAACTCGGGCTGGCGGTCGGCGCGGAAATCCTCGTCGCGGTAGCAGCGGGCGATCTGGAAGTACCGCTCCATCCCGGCGACCATCAGCAGCTGCTTGAAGAGCTGGGGACTCTGTGGCAGCGCATAGAAGGTGCCGGGCTGCAACCGTGCCGGCACCAGGAAGTCGCGGGCGCCTTCGGGTGTGGATCGGGTCAGCGTCGGGGTCTCGATCTCCACGAAGTCCTGATCGAGCAGGACAGTACGCGCGGCGTTGTTCACCTTCGACCGGAGCCGCAGGGCTGCGCCCGGGCCTTCGCGGCGGAGGTCCAGATACCGGTACTTCAGACGCGCTTCCTCGCCGGGGCTCTCGTCGAGTTGGAACGGCAGGGGCGCGGATTCGTTGAGCACAACGAGTTCGGTGGCATTGATCTCGATCGCGCCCGACTCCAGGTTCGGGTTCTCACTGCCTTCGGGTCGCTGCTCGACGAGTCCAGTGACCTGCACGCAATATTCTGCGCGGAGCCGGTGCGCCGGCGTGGCCACCGCATCGTCACGGAAAACCACCTGTGCGAGCCCGGAGCTGTCGCGCAGATCGATGAAGATGACCCCGCCGTGGTCGCGGCGTCGCGCCACCCAACCGGTCAACGTCACGGTCTGTCCGGCATTCTCGGCCCGTAACGATCCGGCGAAATGGGTGCGCAGCACAGTGTTCCTCTCGATTGCGGTCAAACACTTCGGTGGCTGAAGGGTTTTGTATCGTGCAACATCCTACGGGCGCCGCATTCGAGAGAGAACGCACCTGCTCGTGCCATGCTTGGCGAATGACTTTCCAAGGTGGCGGTCCACTCGACACAGGCAACGTCTCCGGCGGCGGCGGAGGTCGTGGCCGGCTGGCCCTCGGCGGCGGGGCAGGACTGATCGTCATCGTCGTGGCCGCTCTGCTCGGGATCGATCCGAACGCGATCGGCCTCGGTGGTGACGAGACCGGTTCGAGTACCTCCTCGCAGCAGTCGGCGATCGACGAGCACATCCAAAGCTGCACTATCGAGAAGGCCAACGTCGACACGGTGTGCCGAATCGTTGCGACAACCAACAGTCTCGACCGCGTGTGGAGCAACATCATGCCGGGATACGAGCCGCCGCAGACGAAGATCTTCTCCGGCAGCGTCGACACCGCTTGCGGGCCGGCCACCTCCGACGTCGGACCGTTCTACTGCCCGGGTGATCAGACCGCCTATTTCGACCCGACCTTCTTTGACGTGCTGAGCGATCAGCTCGGCGGCAGCGACGGCCCGCTGGCACAGGAATACGTGGTCGCCCATGAGTACGGCCACCACATCGAGTACCTCACCGGCGCTCTGGAGAAGGGTCAGCGCATGGGGGCCGCCGGCCCGACGTCGGGATCGGTGCGGATCGAGCTGCAGGCCGATTGCCTGGCCGGCGTGTGGGCGTTCAACGCAGACAAGGGTCCGGACGCGATGCTGGCGCCGCTCACCCAGCAGCAGATCTCCGACGTGATCCAGACGGCGAAGGCCATCGGAGACGACGCCATCTCGGGCGACAGTTCCAATCCGGAGGGATGGACACACGGTTCATCGGATCAGCGGGTGCGATGGTTCAACGTGGGATATGACCGCGGCGACGCAGCGGCATGCGACACCTTCGCGGCGGGCAGCCTGTGACCCGGGAGGCCACCGGGATCGACCGGATCGCGGAGGGATTCCTGGAACGGTCGTGCGCACTCAATCCCATCGAGGCAACGCATCTCGGTGTCGTCGGCCACGATCACAGGCTCACCGACTTCTCGCCTGCCGGTGAGGAAGAGCGGGCCATCGCCAGGCGGGACACCATCGCGGCACTCGCGGCCGAGGCGCTCGCCGATGATGTCGACCGGGTGACCGTGGCGACCATGACCGACCAGTTGAGCCGGTCGCTGGCCGTCGACGATGCCGGACTGCGAATCGGTGAGGTGAACGTCATCGAATCGCCGTTGCAGGCGGTCCGCGACGTCTTCGACCTGATGTCCACCGACTCCCCCGCCGACCAGGACGTGTTCTTGGCCCGGCTGGATCAGGTCCCGAGCTGCGTGGAGACCATCATCGAAGGGATCCGGGCCCGCCTGTCGTCCGGACCCGCCCTGACCAGACGTCAGGTTGAATTGGTTGCGGCTCAAGCCGATACCGCCACCTCGTCGATCTTCAGCAATGCGACGGCGATCGAGTCCACAGACCGCGTCGATCTGCTCGACGACCTGCGCGGACGAGTGGGTGCAGTGATGACACGGCTGGCGGCCGTTCTACGCGACGACGTGCTGCCCCGCACCACCGACGCCGATGGCGTGGGCCGCGATCGCTACCGCCTGCACTCAGCGGAGTTCGTCGGTGCCGACATCGACGTCGACGATGCGTACGCGTGGGGCGTGGACCTGCTCGATTCCATTGTTGCCGAACAACAGACGCTGGCCGAGGTGATCGCGCCGGGAGCTGGTGTAAACGGTGCGCTCGAGGCCCTCAACGCCGATCCGCGGTACCAGATGACCGATCGGGATGCGTTCGTTGCCTGGATGCAGGAGTTGTCGGACCGGGCCACCGCCGAGGTGGGCCGCGAACACTTCGACATCCCTGCCGATCTCACCGCACTGGAATGTCGCCTGGCACCGGCGGCCACCGGGATCATCTACTACACGACACCGAGCGAAGACCTCAGCAGGCCGGGGCGCATGTGGTGGTCGGTTCCGCCGCAGCAGAAGATCTTTCACACGTGGCAGGAGACCACCACCGTCTTCCACGAGGGCGTCCCAGGACATCACCTGCAGCTCGGTTCGGCGATGGTCAGTCCCGACCTCAACCGGTGGCGCAAACTGGCGTCGTTCACCTCCGGTCATGGTGAGGGCTGGGCCCTCTACGCAGAACGATTGATGGGGGAACTCGGCTGGCTCGAGGATCCGGGTGACCGGATGGGGATGCTCGACTCGCAGCGACTTCGCGCCGCCCGGGTTGTCGTGGACATCGGGGTGCACTGCGGGCTCACCGCACCGGAGTCGGTGGGTGGAGGGACATGGGATGCCGACAACGCGTGGACGTTCCTCACCTCGGCCGTCGCGATGGACCGCACCGTCCTACGGTTCGAATTGGACCGTTACCTCGGCTGGCCCGGCCAGGCGCCGTCGTACGCGCTCGGGCAACGGGTGTGGCAGCAGGCCCGCGACAACTACTTGCACCTCAACCCCGGCGGCTCACTCAAGGACTTCCACCGCAAGGCGCTGGCGCTCGGCGGGGTCAGCCTGGATGTCCTGCGGTCCGAACTGACCTGACAACGATCGGGCGCCCACCTCCGCCGACCGGGCCCTTGTCGCCGTCGACCGGGCCCTCGTTGCCGTCGACCGGGCCCTCGTTGCCGTCGAGCGGGCCCTTGTGGCCATCGACCGGGCCCTTGTGGCCATCGAGCGGGCCCTTGTTTTGCTCGAGCGGGTTCGTTGGAGTCGTGACGTCTTGCGAACGGCACGCTGAACGTGTGCAAGGGCCCGCTCAACGTACGTAACGGCCCACTCAACGTGCGTGAGGGCACGCTCGACGTGTGTAACGGCCCGCTCGGCGGGTTACTCGGGCGGGTTCTCTGCTACCGGCAGACTGGGGGTGTGGGCCTGGCTCCCCCACGTGCGTCCGGTGAACGGTGCGGGTTCGGGGTCTCCGCTCACCGTGAAGGTGCAGGCGACCGACCCGGTCATGACCAGTGCGGTCAGCCCGGCCGCACACCAGAGCCGGACCCGGCGGCTCATCGGCCTGCGGCCAGCTGCGAACTCAGTTGCTGCACAACATCATCGAGCGCCAGGCGCTGCTGGTTCCCGTTGCTCAGGTCCTTGAGCTCGACCTCACCGGAAGCCAGTTCGTTCTCGCCGAGAACCAGTGCGAACCGCGCGCCCGATCGGTCCGCCGCCTTCATCGCTCCCTTGAGTCCGCGACCTCCGTAGGCGATGTCGACCCTGACCCCGGCCGCCCGGAGCCGACCGGCAACCTCGACGAGGGCGTCTTTGGCGGCGTCACCGAGTGGTACCCCGAACACCTCGCACCGTGCGTCCGTTGCAGCGGCGATCCCTTCGGCCTCCAACGCCAGAACGGTGCGGTCCACGCCGAGCCCATAACCGATACCGGACAGCTCCTGCTTGCCGCCCAACTGCTTCATCAAGCCGTCGTAGCGACCGCCGCCACCGATGCCCGACTGCGCACCGAGCCCGTCGTGAACGAACTCGAAGGTGGTCTTCGTGTAGTAGTCCAGGCCGCGGACCAACCTCGGGTTCTTCTCATATGCCACGCCGAGCCGGTCCAGGTGCCCGATCACCGCATCGAAGTGTTCCCGAGCCGAGTCCGACAGGTAATCGATCATCAGAGGCGCACCCGCCGTCGCCTCACGGATATGCGGCCTCTTGTCGTCGAGCACTCGCAACGGGTTGATCTCCGCTCGGCGCCGCGTCTCTTCGTCCAGATCGAGTCCGAAGAGAAACTGCTGCAAGGCTTCCCGATACTGAGGCCGGCAGGTGTCATCGCCGAGCGAGGTGATCTCGAGGCGAAAGCCGCTCAGCCCCAGGGCGCGGAAGCCCTCGTCTGCGATCGCGATGACCTCCGCGTCGAGAGCCGGGTCGTCGATCCCGATCGCCTCGACACCCACCTGCTGCAACTGGCGGTACCGGCCCGTCTGAGGCTTCTCGTAACGGAAGAACGGCCCTGCGTAGGACAGCTTCACCGGGAGTTGACCCCGATCGAGGCCGTGCTGGATCACCGCCCGCATCACGCCCGCGGTTCCTTCCGGACGCAACGTCACCGACCGGTCACCACGATCGGCGAACGTGTACATCTCTTTCGAGACGACGTCGGTGGATTCTCCGACGCCCCGGGCGAACAAGGCGGTGTCCTCGAAGATGGGCAGCTCGATGTGTGAGTATCCGGCCAGTCGCGCCGCCCTGGTCAATGCGTCGCGGACGGCGACGAACTGGGCCGATGACGGCGGAACGTAGTCTGGTACGCCCCGCGGCGCCTGGAATCCGGCATTCACAGTCCGTGACGTCCCTTCGATCGGTTGGTGGCCGGTCCATCCTGCCCGGGGTGGGACAGATCGGCCAAAAATGGATTGCCGGCACGTTCGCGACCGATGGTCGTCTGCTCGCCGTGCCCTGGCAGTACCAACGTCTCGTCCGGCAGCCCCAGCATCCGGTCGGCGATGGAATCGAGCAGCTGCTGGTGGTCTCCGCCCGGCAGGTCCGTGCGACCGATAGAACCGGCAAACAGCACGTCGCCCGCGAAACAGACCGGAACAGTCCCCTCCGGGGTGTCCACGTCGATACCGAACAGCACCGAACCCTGCGTGTGACCCGGCGCGAGGTCTACCGAGAAGGACAATCCCGCGACGTCCAGATCTTCGCGATCGGCGAGATCGATCACCTTCTCCGGCTCCCGGAAGACGGTGTCGCCGATCATCGCTCCGAGTGCCCGTCCGATTCCGGCCGCCGGGTCGGCGAGCATGTGTCTGTCAGCCGGATGGATGAATGCCGGAATGGCGTATTCGTCGCACAACTCGGTGGCGTTCCAGGTGTGGTCGAGGTGCCCGTGGGTCAGCAGCACTGCCACCGGGGTCAGTGAATGCTCGGCCAGTAATTTACGCACTCCTGGAGCGGAGTCCTGACCTGGGTCGATGATGATCGCCTCGCTACCGGGGGCGGGCGCCACCACATAGCAGTTGGTGGCGAACATGCCCGCGGGGAAGCCCGTGATCAGCATGGTCTGCACTCCTGGGTCGGGGAAGGTGTTCCTTCATCATCCCAGCACGGCAAAACGTGGTCGCCCCGGCCACGTGCCGAAGTCGGCGCGCCAACGCCGCACCCATATAACGTGCTCTCAGCATTTGCTGGCAGACTCGCACCGGATGCCCCGCGCCCGGGGTGCAGCGAGACGGACGATTTATACGGAGGATCTCTGCGGTGTCGAGCAACGAGCAACGACGGCAGGCGGCGAAACGCAAGCTGGAGCGGCGGTTGGAGCGGCAGCAGCAGGCCGCGCGCAAGCGCAAGATCATCATCGTATCGACGTCCGTGGTATTGGTCGTTGCGGTCGCCGCTGTGGCCACCACGCTCATCGTGAAAAAGGTCGCCGACGACAACGAGAAGGCCCGCTGGACCGCGTGCAGCTACGTCGAGGACACCGCCGACCCGTTCGAAGGTCTACCGGACACCGTGCCGGCAGAGGTCCCGGCTGACCAGCAGCCCAAGTTCCAGCAGTTCCTCGGTGAGCTCAAAGCCGGTGCCGCCAAACAGCGTAAAGCGCCCATGCCCGGCGACAAGCAACTCAAGGAAGGCTCGGTCGACGTCGTATTCGACACCAGCCAGGGCGCAATCCCGGTTCAGCTGAACCGAAAGGACGCCCCCTGCAACGTCGGCGCGTTCGAGAGCCTCATCAAAGAAAATTACTTCAACGACACCTCCTGCCACCGGCTGACCAGCGATCAACTCAAGGTGCTCCAGTGCGGAGACCCCACTGCCACCGGTCGTGGTGGGCCCGGCTGGCAGAGTCCTGACGAATTGCCGACGGGCTTCGCGCCGGCCGGCGAGGCCGACCCGACCACCGGAGCGCAACCGGTGACGTATCCCCGCGGCACCATCGCGGTGGCCAACAGCGGCACCAACCAGGAAACCGGCGCCGGAACCGGCGGAAGTCAGTTCTTCATGGTGATCCAGGACGGCGTACTGCCTGCCGATTACACGGTGATCGGCAAGGTCGAAGAGCCCGGCCTGCAGGTGCTGGACAAAGTGCTTGCCGGCGGCATCGTGCCCGGCTTACGTCCGAACCAGTCCACCGGGTCGCTCGACGAGAACCCGTCAGACGGCAAACCCGTTCTCCCGGTGGACATCACCACCGCCACGATCGGAAGCTGAGAGCCACCTCGGCCGTCTCGACCCCGGTGAGCGACCAGGGTTCGACTACGCGGCCGAGGTGACCCGGTAGACGTCGTAGACACCTTCGACATTGCGGACCACGTTGAGGACGTGGCCGAGATGCTTCGGGTCGCCCATCTCGAACGTGAACTTGCTGATGGCCACGCGATCACGTGATGTGGTCACCGACGCCGACAAGATGTTCACGCGCTCGTCCGCGAGGACGCGGGTGACGTCCGACAGAAGACGCGACCGGTCGAGGGCCTCGACCTGGATGGCGACGAGGAACACCGACGACGGTGACGGCGCCCATTTGACCTCGATGATTCGTTCGGACTGCTCGCGCAGTGCTCCGGCGTTGGTGCAATCGGTGCGATGCACGCTCACTCCCCCACCGCGGGTCACGAATCCCATGATCTCGTCGCCCGGAACGGGAGTGCAGCACTTCGCCAGCTTGGCCAGGACGCCGTCCGCGCCAGGGACCACCACACCGGCATCACCCGTCTGACGGGCCGGGGACGGCATCGTCGACGGGGTGGACCGTTCGGCGAGCTCTTCTTCGGCGTCTTCGAGTCCACCGAGCTGGGCCACCAGACGACTGACCACGTGGCGCGCGGAGACATGTCCCTCACCGACAGCGGCGTAGAGCGCCGACACATCCGTGAAACGCAGCTCATGGGCAATCGCGCCCATGGAATCGCTGTTCAGCAGCCTCTGAATCGGAAGTCCGCCTCGCCGAACCTCTTTGGCGATGGCATCTTTGCCGGATTCGAGAGCTTCCTCCCGGCGTTCCTTGGCGAACCACTGCCGGATCTTCGCCTTGGCGCGTGGACTGACCACAAACGACTGCCAGTCCCGCGATGGCCCCGCGGTGGCAGCTTTCGAGGTGAAGACCTCTACGACTTCCCCGTTCTCGAGTGTGCGTTCGAGCGCGACGAGTCGACCGTTGACCCGCGCCCCGATACAGCGGTGGCCGACCTCGGTGTGGACCGCGTAGGCGAAGTCCACCGGCGTCGATCCGGTGGGAAGGGTGATCACGTCGCCCTTGGGTGTGAAGACGAAGATCTCCTTGACTGCGAGGTCGTACCGCAGCGATTCGAGGAACTCACCGGGATCGGCAGCCTCTCGCTGCCAATCGAGCAACTGCCGCATCCACGCCATGTCGTCGATCTCGGCGGAGTCGGAGCCGTGCTTGCCCTTCGTCTCCTTGTATCGCCAGTGGGCCGCGATCCCGAACTCCGCTGTGCGGTGCATGTCGCGGGTGCGGATCTGCACCTCGAGGGGCTTGCCCTCAGGACCGATCACGGTGGTGTGTAGCGACTGGTACACCCCGAATCGAGGCTGGGCGATGTAGTCCTTGAAGCGGCCGGCCATCGGTTGCCAGAGTGAATGCACCACGCCCACAGCGGCATAGCAGTCCCGCAGGTCGTCGCACAGGATGCGCATGCCCACGAGGTCGTGGATGTCGTCGAACTCGCGCCCCTTGACAATCATCTTCTGATAGATCGACCAGTAGTGCTTGGGGCGACCCTCGACGGTCGCCGTGATGCGAGATCCGGTGAGCGCGTTGATGATGTCGGCGCGAACCCTGGCCAGGTAGGTGTCTCTGGAGGGGGCCCGGTCGGCGACGAGACGGACGATCTCCTCGTAACGCTTGGGATGCAGGATGGCGAAGGCGAGATCTTCTAGTTCCCACTTGACAGTCGCCATGCCCAGTCGATGAGCAAGCGGGGCAATGACTTCCAGGGTCTCGCGGGCTTTGCGCGCCTGCTTCTCCGGTGGCAGGAAGCGCATGGTGCGCATGTTGTGGAGGCGGTCGGCGACCTTGATCACCAGGACCCGCGGATCACGGGCCATCGCGATGATCATCTTGCGGATGGTCTCGGCCTCGGCGGCGTTGCCCAGAGCGACCTTGTCGAGTTTGGTCACACCGTCGACGAGGTGGGCGACCTCTTGCCCGAAGTCCTCGGACAGCTGTTCCAGGGAGTACCCCGTGTCCTCGACGGTGTCGTGCAGCAACGCCGCCACCAGCGTGGTGGTGTCCATTCCGAGGTCGGCGAGAATGGTGGCCACCGCGAGCGGGTGCGTGATGTACGGGTCGCCGGACTTGCGGAACTGCCCGCTGTGCTTGGCCTCCGCGGTGTCATAGGCGCGTTGGAGAACGGTGACGTCGGCTTTGGGGTAGCCGTCGCGGTGAAGGGCGACGAGGGGCTCGAGCACCGGCCGGATAGAGCTCTTGGTCGCGGTCATCCGTCGGGCCAGGCGAGCCCTGACACGGCGGGAGGCCGATGTCGAGACAGCACCGTTCGACCCTTTGACCGGGGCGACGTCCGCAGCCGGGGGCGCCACCGGGGCGACGCTGTCGCCGGTCGGGGCCTGCGTCAGAGCACCAGGTGTCTCTTCGGCCATCGGTCACCTCCTGTGATGTGAAGGATCGAAAACTACCAGTCAGATCGTGTCCATCAACCCTAGACCTCAGCCCGGAGTCAGGGCAGACAGCCCGATGTCACCGACCGCCTCGCTGACTGCCGCGCGGCCACCGAGTGCGCCGAGTTCCATCACCACGGCCACCGCGACCGGTATCGCCCCGGCTTGGCGCAGCAGCTTGATCGCGGCGATGACCGTCCCTCCTGTCGCTAGCACGTCGTCGACGATCAGTACCCGCATCCCTGTGAGGTCGAGGCCGTCAGCCGGGATCTCCAGGCAGGCGGATCCGTACTCGAGGGTGTACTCCTGCATCAGCACCGGCGGGGGCAGCTTTCCGGCCTTGCGGACCGCCAGCACTCCGGTGCCGAGCTCTAGCGCCACACCTGAACCCAACAGAAATCCCCGCGCGTCGATTCCCGCCACCAGGTCGATCTGACCGGCGTCGCAGTCGGCGAGTCCGGCGATCACCGCACGCAGCCCGGCCGGATCGGCCAGTACGGGTGACAGATCTTTGAACTGGACTCCCGGCGACGGAAAATCGGCCACCTTGCGAGTGAGCCGCTCGATTGCCGACGAGGCCTCGCGAGCGGTGTGTGCCTCACGGCCGGTCTGGGTGGGGCTGTCCATCTTCTCAAGTCCTCATCTGTTCGATTACCACCGTTCGACGTCGTGCGCCTCGGTGGGCCTGCATGGTCGCAGAACGCGGGTCAGGTGTCCGACAGCATCCAGCGATCAATGTTCCATCCCGTACCGACGCGAGCGTTCCCGGGCACCACGTTGTCCACATTGTCTCCCGAATGCCGCGTCCGCGGCTCGACGAACAACGGGAGTGCCGGCATGTCCTGCCACAGCAACAACTCGATCTCGCGTAGGAGCGGGAGCTGACCCGCGGGGCGGACGGTGACCGCGAGCTGATCGATCAGGGCCGAGACCCTTGCATTCGAGTACCTGCCGATGTTGCTCGGATCGCTTCGATGGAAAGCGTAGGAATCCCGGATGGGATCGGCGGCGCCCGTTGCGGCGAATCCGTTGCCGGAAGCAGTGATCAAGGCATCAACGTCGGCGCCGAGACTTGCCGGACCGATGGTGTCGGAGGCGGCGTCGACCACGGTGATGCCGGCACGCTGGCAGCTGGCCGTGATGGCGGCCACCATCTGACCTCTGCGCATGTCCGGTCCGAGATAACCGATGCGGACGGTCATGGCAGCGCCTGCCCCTGACTCGCGCGCTTCGCGTGCGGCACGTTCGGGATCGGCCCTCAGGTAGTCGCGACCGAACTCGGCATCGAGTGCACCCGTGAGAAGATCACCGGGCCCGAGCAGATGGTTGCTGGCGATGGGGGCCCCGCGGCCGAACTCACGGGCGAGACCGTCACGGGGTACGCACGCGGCGAACGCGCGACGCGCGGCCGAGGTGGCGAACACACCGCGACCGGCCATGACGATCCGCTCGACCCCCAACGAGGCCGGTGGCATCGGCCCCGCGGGTGGCGCCGCTGTGGTGCTGGACTGTCGGCGCGGCGCCGGGTCGACGGCACTGTAGGTTCCGGCCCCGATGTCGAGCACGTCGACCTTCGAGTCACCTTTGCCGTCGGCGAAATCGTCGCTCATCGCAGTGGACCGCGGCCACAGCGTCAGCTGTTGTTCACCGGCGGGTTGGCCCCACCATCGGTCGTTGGCGGACAGCACCAGTCCGCCGTCTCGGGTGTAGTCCTGCACCCGATAAGGGCCCAGTGCCGGGAAATCTGCGGATTCGAATTCGCCGGGTGTCATTGACAGACCCGTGTTCCAGATCCGCGCCATCTGTCCCAGAACGCGGCGGTCACCTCGGCTGATGGGTCCGACGACATCCGGCACCCCCGAGGCACGGGCAACCACCTGAGGAGGGATCAGCGTCCCCGCCCCGAACAGCCCTTTCCAGTCCCGGTAGGCGCGGCCGGGCCGGAAGGTGACGGTCGCCGTCTTGGCGCCGGGGGTGCACTCGACGCGTTCGATGTCGCGATAGCCCGCGGTGGTGACGGGTTCGAATCCGGAGAAACGCCCGCTGTGGGCAGCCCACGCCAACGTCATCGCATCGCAGGTCAGCGGTACCCCGTCGGAATACACGGCCCGGGGATTGATCTGGTAGTTCACCGTCAAACGGGAAGGGTCGACCGGCTGTGGTGTCGCGGTTCCGATGTCGGTGTCCGCGATGACGCGCCCGTCGGGCCCGAGGTAGCTGAATCCGGGTAGCACCCGCGCCAGAGCCATCTGCCCTCCACCGATGCCACCGTTCAACGTCTCGGTGTTGTATGTGGTCACCGCACCGTCGATCAGGTAGTTCACCGAGAATTCGGCGTCTTCTGAGCAA
The DNA here is from genome assembly GCF_000506245.1 of Williamsia sp. D3. Taxonomy (NCBI): domain Bacteria; kingdom Bacillati; phylum Actinomycetota; class Actinomycetes; order Mycobacteriales; family Nocardiaceae; genus Williamsia; species Williamsia sp. D3. The sequence continues at coordinate 247,569 of NZ_AYTE01000026.1, forward strand.
CCCGCGACGACCACTGCCGTCCCACACACCATCGCCAGCGATGCGGCAAGCAGTGCGCGGGATCTCATCACCGCACAGGTTAGCGTTTGCGGCGCCGCTTACCCGACGGACGCGCCCCTGCATGTGGGGCGCTTCCCGACCGCTGCGCTCGAACCGGCGCGGGGGCGGTTTTGGTCAACGTGGTGGTGCCACCGGCTGCGGGTGCGACGCCATCGGTCGCCGGTACCGATCGACCCTCACGCTCGCTCCGACGGGCAAGCACCTTCCGGGTGTGCGAGCCGATGTCCTTACGCCGTTCCTTGAGGGTGGCGAGCAGCGGGGTCGCCAAGAAGATCGACGAGAACGTGCCGGTGACGACACCGACCATCTGGACCAGACCGAGGTCCTTGAGGGTGCCCACTCCCAACACCCACACCGCGATGACCATCAGGGACAGCACCGGGAGTACCGAGATGACAGTGGTGTTGATCGATCGCATCAGGGTCTGGTTCACCGCGAGATTGGCCTGCTCGGCATAGGTACGCCGGGTGGTGTGCAGCACACCACGGACGTTCTCTTCCACCTTGTCGAAGACCACGACGGTGTCGTAGAGAGAGAAGCCCAGGATCGCCAGGAAACCGATCACCGTCGCCGGTGTCACCTCGAAGCCGACAAGAGAGTAGATGCCCGCCGTGGTGGCGATGTCGAAGAACAGCGCAGCAATCGCCGCCACCGCCATCTCCTTGTCGAAACGGATGGCGATGTAGATCGTCACCAGCACCAGGAAGACAGCCAGCGCGATCAGCGCCTTCTCGGTGATCTCACCGCCCCAGGTGGAACTGACGTCCGACGAGCTCACATCGTTGGGAGCGAGCCCGAACTCGTCCGACAACGCATCGGTGACCTTGATCAGCTGCTGAGCGTCGAGGGTCTCCGTCCGGATCTGCACGGTCTGGCTTGCCCCCGACCCCGCGGTCTGGACCGACTGCGGATCCTCGCCCATGGCATCGGAGTAGGTCGACTCGACCTCGCTCGTCGACACCTCACCGGTCTTGGGGAACGAGATCTGGGTTCCGCCCTCGAACTCGATCCCGAGGGTGAATCCGCGGATCCCGATACTCGCGAGCGAGATGAGCACAAGCGCGGTGGTGATCATGAACCACATGCGCCGGCGGCCGACGATCTCGAAGGCGCCGGTACCCGTGTAGAGGCGGGACAGCAGCGACCGGTTGGTCGCGGCGGTGAAGTCGGCGTCGCTGGTGGGTGCCCGGCGGTCGGTGTCAGCCATTGCGCACTCCTCCCGAAGTCCTGCTCGTGGTCATTGTCGTCGTGGGACGCTCGGCTGCCGCCTGGCGCCGCTCCTTCGCCACCTGGGTGACCCCACCGAGACCGTTCACGCTCGGCTTGGACAGGAAGTTCGACCGGGATGCGTAGACCACCAAGGGATAGGTCACGAGGAAGACCACCGCGACGTCCAGAATGGTCGTCAATCCCAAGGTGAACGCGAATCCCTTCACGTCACCGACGGCGAGGAAGTACAGCACACCGGCCGAGATCAGGCTGACCGCGTTGCCCGACCAAATGGTGCGCTTGGCTCGCGCCCAGCCGCGTGGAACAGCCGAGCGGAAGCTCCTGCCTTCACGCATCTCGTCCTTGATGCGCTCGAAGTAGACGACAAAGGAGTCCGCAGTCATGCCGATACCGATGATCAGACCGGCGATGCCGGCGAGATCGAGGGTGAAGTTGATGTACCTGCCGAGCAGGACCATGATCCCGTAGACCATGATCCCCGACAGGGTCAGCGACAGAACCGTCAGGATCCCGAGCATCCGGTAGTACGCCAAGGCGTAGATGAAGACCGCGATCAGACCGATCAGGCCTGCGATCAGACCGGCCTTGAGCGACGACCAGCCGAGGGTCGCGGACACCGTCTGGGCGTCAGATGCCTTGAACGACAGGGGCAGAGACCCGTACTTGAGGACGTTGGCAAGATCCTTGGCCTCGGTCTGGGTGAAGTCGCCACTCACCTCGGTGGTGCCGTTGATGGCGCCGTTGATCTGCGGGGCGCTGACCACCTTGGAGTCCAGGGTGAATGCTGTTGCCTTGCCGATGTTCTGGGCGGTGTAGCTCGACCAGAAATCGCGGGCGCCACCCTTGTAGTCCAACCGCACGATCCATGCGCCTGCACCCTGGGTGGTCCCGGCCTCGGCCTTGTCGATGTCGCTGCCCTTGATGATCTGCGGTTCGAGCAGATACACCTGCGTGCCGTCCTCGGAACAGGTCACCAGGTACTGCTCGGGATCGTCGTTGCCCTGCAACGGATCCGGCGCAGAGGGATCGCAATTCATCTTTGCCATCTGCGCTCTGAGGGCGTCCGTGTTCGCGTCCTTGGGCGCCTGCCGCAGTGCTTTGGCCTCTGCGATCGCCTGTTCGGACGTCTGTCCCTCGGGAGCGGGCGGAGCGTTGGGCTGGGGGGTGGCCGCCTGTACATCGGCGACCGGGCGCACATAGAGCAATGCAGTCTGTCCGAGGGTGCGGGCCTGTTTGCCGTCGTCACCGGGAACCGTGATCACCAGATTGTCACCGTCGATGATCACCTCGGACCCGGAGACGCCGAGGCCGTTGACCCGCTGCTCGATGATTTGTTTGGCCTTGTCGAGCTGGTCCCGGCTCGGTGCGCTGCCGTCAGGGGTACGTGCGGTGAGGGTGACCCGCGTCCCGCCCTGGAGGTCGATACCGAGTTTCGGGGTCGCTTCTCTGCTGCCGGTGAAGAACACCAGCCCGTACACCACGATCATCAACAGGAAAAAGACGATCAACATCCGTGACGGAGGTACTTCACGGTTTGACGACGATGCCACGCTGCCTACGTCTCCTCAGTTGTCCTACGAACCCCGTACAGACCGCAGGGGCGTCCGTCACGGTACGTGCTCCGACATCGACGATGTCGCGCACGCCCGTGTGACGCCCCCTCGGCCGGGAGAGTTCTATGACTTGTCTTGGTCTCCGCGAGACTTCTCGAGAGTGATCGAGTCGTCGTGATCGGCATAACTGTCCGCGTTGCCGTGGTCGGCGAAGCCGAAGTCGTCGTCGTCGGAATCGGTGTTGTCGATCAGCCCGACGCCGGGGTAGCTGTCGGCGAGGTCGTCGGCATGGACGACCTCACGGATGGCCAACCGGTTCCAGCGAGTGACAACGCCATCGGCGATCTCGAGGTCAACGGTTCCGTCGGCCAGCCCGGCAACAGTGCCGTAGACGCCCGAGGTGGTCTGGATACGTGCGCCGATCTGGAGCGAGTCTTGCATCTCCTGAGCCGCGGACATCGCCTTCTTCTGGCGACGAACGGACAGGATCATGAAGCCGACCAAGAAGACCAGCAGGATAGGAAATATCAATTCCATGGTGGTGTGTTCAGTCCTTGATTTGTCATTCGTGCACACGAGCAGCGCTCGCCATCACACCCAGTGTGCCATCCCGGGCGTGCCGGACCCGAATTCGCCGCTGAGCTCCGGCTGAGAAATGTCAGATCGCGGCCGGATCGTCGTCACCGAACAGCGACATCATGGCGGACCCGTCCTCGCGCACGCGCACCCCGAACGAACCGTTCAGGGCGCCGGCAGGCGGCGTGAGACCGAGGTGGTGCCACGCAGCGGCGGTCGCGACCCTCCCCCGCGGGGTGCGGGCGATCATCCCGGCACGCACGAGAAATGGTTCGCACACCTCTTCCACCGTGGCCGGCTCCTCCCCGACCGCGACGGCCAAGGTGGACACTCCTACCGGCCCGCCGCCGAAGCCACGGACCAGTGCACCGAGAACAGCCCGGTCGAGCCGATCGAATCCGAGTTCGTCGACGTCGTAGACGGTCAGGGCAGCCCGCGCCACCGCGAGGTCGACGACGCCGTCCGCCCTTACTTCCGCGTAGTCGCGCACCCGCCGCAGGAGACGGTTGGCGATCCGGGGGGTACCGCGGGAACGGGACGCGATCTCGGCGCGGCGTCCGGCTCCATCGTGATCCCCAGGATGCCTGCCGACCGGCTCAGGACACGCTCGAGTTCACTTTCCTCGTAGAACTCCATGTGTGCGGTGAAACCGAATCTGTCCCGCAGTGGGCCCGTCAGAGCGCCCGAACGCGTGGTGGCGCCGACCAAGGTGAACGGTGCGACATCCAGCGGGATGGACGTGGCACCCGGCCCCTTGCCCACCACCACGTCAACGCGGAAATCCTCCATCGCGAGGTACAGCATCTCCTCGGCGGGCCGGGCGATGCGGTGGATCTCGTCGATGAAGAGGACATCTCCCTCGACCAGGTTCGACAACATCGCGGCGAGGTCCCCGGCCCGCTCGAGCGCGGGGCCGGACGTGACCCGCAACGCGGCACCCATCTCCCCCGCGATGATCATCGCCAACGAGGTCTTGCCCAGCCCCGGTGGACCCGACAGCAGAATGTGGTCGGGGGTGCCACCACGGCCGCGCGCCGCCTGCAGCACCAGCTCCAGCTGTTCGCACACCCTCGGCTGACCGATGAAGTCGCCGAGCGACTTCGGGCGAAGGCTGTTGTCGAGGTCGCCGTCTGCCGTGATCCGGCCGGCGTTGACGGTTCGGTTGACCGGTTCGGCGTCGGCGATCGGGTAATCCGACTCGCCGATACTGTCGAAGTCGTCGATGCCGTCGGGAGTCATCGGGTCTTACCCAAGGACGCAAGCGAGGCACGCAGGACTGTCGCGGAGTCGGCGTTCGGCTGGTCCGCCAGCACTGCGATCACCGTCTTCTCGGCGACGGGAGCCGCAAAGCCAAGGCCCACAAGCGCTTCGGCGACCTGGTCGCGCACAGACGAACTCGGCAGGCTCGACGCGTCACCCCCGGTTGTGTGCGGTCGGTCGACTTTGTCCCGCAGTTCGACCACCAGTCGCTCGGCGACACGCTTGCCGATGCCTGGGACGGTGATCAATGACCTGGTGTCGCCGCCGGCCAGAGCCTCACGCAGGGCGTCGGGCTCGAGCACGGCCAGTGTGGCCATTGCCAGACGTGGTCCGACGCCGGTCACGGTTTGCAGAAGCGTGAACAGCGAACGGGCATCGGGCTCTGTGAACCCGTACAGGGTCATCGAGTCCTCGCGCACGATCATGGTGGTGAGCAGCGTCGCCTCCGAGCCACGCCGGACCGAACCGGCTGTGCTGGGGGTGACGAGAACCTGATATCCGACGCCTGCGCAGTCGATCACGACGTGATCGAGCGCCACGTCGACCACGGGTCCCCGTACCGACGCGATCACCGTCCCGCCGCCTTCTTGGCCAGGGCGACCCGATCGCGATACGCCTTCTGCTGCGCCAGCGCGACCGCTTGGGCCTGCTCCATCCGTTCCTGGATCGGCCCACGCCAGCAGTGGCAGATCGCAAGGGCAAGTGCGTCCGCGGCATCAGCGGGCCGGGGTGCCTGCTGCATGCCGAGGATGCGGGTGACCATCGCCGTCACCTGGGCCTTGTCGGCCCGTCCGCTTCCCGTCACCGCGGCCTTCACCTCGCTTGGTGTGTGAAATCGAACGGGTACCCCGCGCTGGGCCGCGGCCAGGGCGATCACGCCACCGGCCTGAGCGGTGCCCATCGCGGTGCTGACCTGGTGCTGGGCGAACACACGCTCGATCGCCACGACATCGGGCCGGTGGGTGTCGAGCCAGTGCTCGGCAGCGGTGTGAATGGCGAGCAAGCGCTTCTCCAGTGCCATGTCGGGTGGGGTACGGATGACGTCGACATCGAGCGCGGTCACCGAGCGGCCCGTGCCCGACTGGATGAGCGCGATACCGCACCTGGTCAGCCCGGGGTCCACACCCATCACCCGCATGCAAACCCGCTTTCGGCTACGACTCGAATCTGCTCGGCACGAACAGTTGTTCGATATCGTAACCGGCGGTCACGACGGTCTCAGGCATCAACACGCGGCACCGGTGATGTCACTCCGATTCGAGCTCGGCGAGCACCTCGTCGCTGATGTCGACGTTTGAGTAGACCTCTTGCACGTCGTCGGAATCCTCGAGTGCGTCGATCAGCTTGAACACCTTGCGGGCGCCATCGGCGTCGACCGGTACCTCCACCGACGCACGGAAGCTGGCCTCGGCGGATTCGTAGTCGATGCCCGCATCCTGCAGCGCCGTCCGGACCGCGACCAGATCGGTGGGTTCACTCACGATCTCGAAGGTGTCGCCCAGGTCGGTCACCTCTTCTGCGCCCGCTTCGAGGACCGCCATCAGGATGTCGTCCTCGCTCTGGCCGTTCTTCTCCAGGGTGACGACACCCTTGCGCGCGAACAGGTACGAGACCGAGCCGGGATCGGCCATGTTGCCGCCGTTGCGGGTCATGGCGGTGCGCACCTCGGTGGCGGCGCGGTTCCGGTTGTCGGTGAGACACTCGATCAGGATCGCGACGCCGTTGGGGCCGTATCCCTCGTAGGTGATGTTCTGCCAATCGGCGCCGCCTGCTTCTTCGCCGCCACCACGTTTGCGGGCGCGCTCGATGTTGTCGTTGGGTACCGACGACTTCTTGGCCTTCTGAATGGCGTCGTACAACGTGGGGTTACCACTCGGATCTCCGCCACCCGTGCGCGCGGCGACCTCGATATTCTTGACCAGCTTGGCAAACATCTTGCCGCGCTTGGCATCGACCACCGCCTTCTTGTGCTTGGTGGTGGCCCATTTTGAGTGGCCGCTCATTCAGCAAGCCCCTTTCGTACTGCTCGGGTGTGTGGCGTCGAGAACTGCGGACCGATCCTACTCGCCACCGGCGGTGCGGCGACGAGCCTCACCGCTTTCCTTGCGCCGCCCTGACCATCTCGACGAAATACTCGTGGACCCGCCGGTCCCCGGTGACCTCTGGATGAAAGGACGTCGCGAGCACATCGCCCTGCCGGACAGCGACGACACGGCCCGCGGCCGGGCCCTCGGGAACCGTGCCCAGAATCTGGACCGATTCGCCGGAAGACTCGACCCAGGGAGCCCTGATGAAGACAGCGCGCATCGGTCCGCCATCGATCCCCTCGATGTCGAGGTCGGTCTCGAACGACGCGACCTGGCGACCGAATGCGTTGCGCCGCACCGTGATGTCGAGGGCGTCGAGATGCTGCGCGTCCGGTCGTGTGTCCAGGATGTCGCGCGCGAGCATGATCATCCCCGCACACGATCCGTAGGCGGGCAGTCCATCGGCGAGGGCCTCGCGGAGCGGTTCGAGCAGGCCCAGCACCACGAGCAGCCGGCTCATCGTCGTGGATTCACCACCCGGGACGATGATCCCGTCGATGGAGTCGAGTTCGGAGGCCCGGCGGATCGACACGGGCTCGACGCCGATCTCGGTGAGGGCGGCGTGGTGTTCGCGGACATCGCCTTGCAGCGCGAGGATGCCGATCCGCACCGGCGTGCTCAACTCTCCCTCTTCGCGTGCTGGTCTGCGGGCAACTTTCGTCCGGTCCGCGCGAGACCCTCCTGGGTCACCGCCGCCACCATGACCCCGTTGCGGTCATAGATCCGGCCCTGGGTGAGGGCCCGGCCACCCCCCGCCGACGGCGACGTCTGGTCGTACAAGAGCCACTCGTCGGCGCGGAACGGCCGGAGAAACCACATCGCGTGATCAAGCGAGGCGGCTTGGGCGTCCTCGTCGGGGTGGGCTACCTTCGCCGAACCCAGCAACGTCATATCGCTCATGTAGGCGAGTGTGCAGATGTGGAACACGGGCTCATCGGGGAGCTGATGGCGGTACCGGAACCAGACACGTTGCTGAGCGGCCAGATCGCGGCTGCGGACGAGCTGGTCGCCCGGGACGATCCGGACGTCGAAGTTCTCCCACTCGCGAAAAGGTGACATCGCCTTGCGGTCCTGGGCGGTGAGAACGTCGACCAGATCCTCCGGATCGGGCACCGACGGCATCTTGTCCTGATGCTCGAATCCCTGGTCCTGAACGTGAAATGACGCGGACATCGTGAAGATCGCCATACCGTCCTGCACCGCTGTCACCCGCCGGGTGCAGAACGAACGGCCGTCGCGGATGCGGTCGACCAGGTATACGGTCGGCTCTTCGGGGTTCCCGCCGCGCAGGAAGTAACCGTGCAACGAATGGACCACAAAACGAGCGTCGACCGTCTTCGTCGCCGACACCAGGGCCTGCCCGGCGACCTGCCCACCGAAGGTGCGCTGCAGGTGACTCGGGTGGGCGTGCCCACGATAGATGTCTTTTTCTATCGTTTCGAGCTGCAGAATCTCTTCGATCGTCGCCATGAGGTGGCACCACCTTTCCGACGACGATTATGGCTCACCGAGGGCGCAGGCCCATCACGGCTCCCCCGCCGGCGGTCAGAGGTCGTCGATCGACACGATCCCGTCCTGGATCGCGCGGGCCACGAGTGCGGCTTTGGTCGGGGCAGGCCGACCGACCTCGTTGTACTTGACCCGGATCCGGGCGAGATGGGTGTTGACGGTGCCCAGTGAGATGAACAGCGATTGGGCCACCGCCGACTTGGAATCGAGGTTCAGCCACGCACGCAGTACCTCGATCTCGCGTTGCGACAGTTTGGGCGCGCGGTAAGCGGTGGTTGTGCCGGTGTCGGCAGCCCCCTCTGGCCGCCCGCTGCGACCGTGACCCGACATGGGAACCGCAGGAGTCGCACAGATGACCCCGGGCTGCGAATGCGGCGCCGCGCGACCGGGCAGAGGCATCGTGCGCTGCTTGAGCCGAGCCAGCGCTTCCTCCCTGGTCATCCGGACCGGGGTCGTCGGCCGGTAACCGACCCGCGTGCGACTGGGAGCGCCAAAGGTGTTGTGCAGTACGGTCATCGGTGATTCTCCTGGTCTGGGGGGCCGGTTTTCTCCTGCCCTCTGTCGAAGTGTCTAAACACTAAAACCGGCACACCGGACATGTCGATGGGTAGAACTACCCACCACATGAGCCCAGCTCAGAGGGGGTTTTGCGGCAGACTGACCATCAACTCACCACAGAGGCCGCCGCGGATCCGCCCACCGGCCGCCAGGCAGCGGCCCAGCTCTCGATCAGCCGATCACGCCGTTGCGGCGCGCCTCGGCATCGATGAGCACCAGATCATCGCGTGTCACCAATCGGGCGGCCACCGCATATTCGACCAGCTTGACCCGCCGATTGCTGGCGAGCCGCCCCGAGCCGCCGCGGACACCGGACACCCCGATCTGGTCGAACTTGTCACACACGTTGTCGAGTTTGCGGTTGAACTTCGTCAACGACCAGCCGAGCCTGGCCGCGGCCTGCGCCGACGACGGGATCGAACTCGCACCGGTTCCGTTGCGCCGCAACACCTCTTCGGCCAAGACAACTATCAGTAGCTTCTGACTCTCCGTCAGGGACACCACCCCGATGGTGGTTTCGCCGCTTCGTGCCGGCTCCTCTACCGGTGCAAGATTCAACGGCATTGCGCCTGAATGGATTTCGAGCTCATACGTCGTGGGGCCCGCCGAGAACACCACAGCGGTCACGCCGAACACCAGAGGCACCCGAGCGCCGGGAGCCAGCGTCGCCTGGAATCCGGCGTCACCCGCCACGACCCCTGCGGACAGATGCGACCCCACATTGGACAGCCACCACAACCCGTCTTCGTGGTGCAGCATGAGGAATCTGCGATGCAGATAAGGGTTGTCGTCGATATCGAGATCGGCGTCGCGGCCGATGTGGAACGGCTCGTCCGGACTGACCGCCACCCGCTCCCCGCAGAACTCCACGAACGTCTCGGCGATCGGGCGTTTGACGCCTTCAGGCTGACCGGGTTCGCCCGCCGGATCGGTGATCGTCATAGCCGGATCACGACGCGGGGTCGGAGACGTCCGGAACCGCCTTCACGTCGGCGATCGCCACGGTGACATTGTCACGGCCACCGGCCTCCAAGGCGGCCGATACCAGCGCCTGCGCAGCCGCTGTCGGATCGTCGAAGCCGGCCAGGATCGCGGCGATCGCGTCGTCGGCCAACTCACCGGTGAGACCATCGGAGCACACCAGGATCCGGTCATCTCGCTCCACCGGGAACGTGAAGAAGTCGGCCTCCTGCTCCATCCCGGCACCGAGTGCCCGGGTGATCACGTTGCGGCGTGGGTCGACACGGGCCTGTGCTGCGGTCAGGAATCCCGCATCCACAAGCTCCTGCACCTGAGAGTGGTCGACGGTCACCTGCTCGAGCTTGGAGTGGGCAAAACGGTACGTCCGCGAATCCCCGATGTTCAGCACCAGCCAATGGGGTCGCCCGTCGCTGTCGACGAGCATCGCGCCGGTGACGGTGGTGCCGGCACGGCGGCCCGAGTCGGAGTCGATGTTCTCGATCTGGCGGCGCGCCTCCCCCAACAGGTCCACCACCGAATCGCGTGTGCGGTTCACCCCTGTCACCGTTGCGTCCGACAACGCCGACAGCGCCGCCTCACTGGCGAGCTCGCCGCAATCATGACCGCCCATGCCGTCGGCCACCAAGATCATCCCAGGGCCGACCAGAGCTGCGTCCTCATTGGTCTCACGCAGCAGGCCGACGTCGCTGACCACAGCCCAGCTCACCTCGACCTGACCGAACTCGCCCACCCCGCTGCGTGTCTCGTCCCGGACGGTCCCGGTCGCTTCCATCGTCATGTGCCCTCCGCGCTCACGCCCAGGATCGAGTACCGCGTCTGTTTCACGGTCGAGCTCCGCCTTCGGCTCCGTCTCCGATTCACGGTCGAGCTCCGCCTTCGGCTTCGTCTCCGATTCACGGTCGAGCTCCGCATCCTGGCTCATCTCGCAACCTCGAAACTGCACTGTCCGAGATGCACCACGGTGCCCGGACCCACCTCGTACGGATGTCCGGGTCGCATCGCGGTCACCGACTCGCCGGTGTCGAGAACCGATCGGACGTCTGGGCCCGTACTGATCATCCACAATTTCCCGTCCGCCACGCTGAACTGGACCTGCGTGTCGTCCGAAGTCGGCGCCTCGATGGGGGTGACCACGATCTGTGCGCGACCGTGCGACCACTCGACGGCCGGCACACCGAGGTATCCGGCACCGGACAGACCGGTGTAGCTGCCGTCGTCGAGTCGAAGCCGCAAACCGGCGCCGGCCCGGCGCAACGGCAGGGTGCGGGCGCCTGTGCTGGGATCGATGCGCTCGGTGACCGAATCTGCCGCTTCCTCGCCGGGCTCGGCCACGTGTGCGCTGGGCGCCGTGATCACCTCGTACCCTGCCGAACCCACACTGCTCGCAGTCGTTGTGCCGGAGAGCTTCTCGTGACAACCGCGACGGGGACGGCCCCTGTCGATCAATACCGACATCGCTCCGGCGAACAACAGGACGTTGCTCAGGTGAAGTACGGCGGTGCGGGTCAGATGCCGCCAGAAACCGATCGGACGGCCCGACCGGCCTGTGGTGATCGTGGTTCTCGCCAACACCTGGCCCGGGGTACGGATGCCGTTGGCCCGCGCGAGTGCCGACGAGATCCAGCACGCAACGGGCACCGCCACGCACACTACCGAGGCCGCGTCGAGGCCGAAGATCAGACCGGCGGCGAGCAGAGCTGCAACCGCAGTCAGCAGGATGGCGACATCAACCAGATAAGCGGCCACCCGCGAACCGTTGGAGGCGGGGATTCGACCCGCCACCAGGGCCTCACGCGGCGACCTCGGTACTGCGCCACCTCTGGTGACGAACATCTGCTGTCCACATTCGGGACAGCGGGCGGACGCGGACGGGATCTGGGTTCCGCAGCGGCCGCAGCCGAGCGGAATCGCTTCGAAATCAGCGGACGCGCTGGTCATCTCCGATTCCCCGCCCCCGCGTCCACGTCAATTCACCAGCCGCGCTCGGCAAGTCGATGGGGTTGTGGGATGTCGTCGACATTGATACCGACCATCGCCTCACCCAGTCCACGCGACACCTTCGCGAGCACGTCGGGATCGTCGTAGAACGTAGTCGCCTGCACGATCGCGGCAGCACGCTCTGCGGGATTGCCGGACTTGAAGATTCCCGATCCCACGAAGACGCCCTCGGCGCCCAACTGCATCATCATCGCCGCGTCCGCGGGGGTGGCGATGCCGCCGGCGGTGAACAGCGTGACGGGCAATTTGCCCAGCTCGGCAACTTCGACGACCAGGTCGTACGGCGCCTGCAGCTCCTTGGCGGCGACGAACAGTTCGTCCTTGGGCAGTGAGGTCAGCCGCCGGATCTCGTCGCGGATCTTGCGCATGTGCGTGGTGGCGTTCGAGACGTCGCCCGTGCCCGCCTCACCCTTGGACCGGATCATCCCGGCGCCCTCGGTGAGCCTGCGGAGCGCTTCGCCCAGGTTGGTTGCGCCGCACACGAACGGCACGGTGAACTGCCACTTGTCGATGTGGTTGGCGTAGTCGGCCGGGGTCAGCACCTCTGACTCGTCGATGTAGTCGACACCGAGGCTCTGGAGGATCTGGGCTTCGACAAAATGTCCGATGCGAGCCTTGGCCATCACCGGGATGGACACTGCCGAGATGATCCCGTCGATCATGTCGGGGTCGCTCATCCGCGAGACCCCGCCCTGTGCACGGATGTCGGCCGGTACCCGCTCGAGGGCCATGACTGCGACAGCGCCCGCGTCCTCGGCGATCTTGGCCTGCTCGGCTGTCACGACGTCCATGATCACGCCGCCCTTGAGCATCTCGGCCATGCCACGCTTGACCCGCGCGGTACCGGTGCCGGCACTTTCCGCTGGCACCGATGAACCTGGATCTGGGGCACTGCTCACGTCTATAGCTCCTGTGGTCTAGTCGATTGCTGAGCTTCCAGTCTAGGCTTTCTCGGCGCCGCGTGGTCCGGCGGCATCACACGCCCCTTTTCGACGTCGGGCGGGCAGGTCAGACGGGCGCTCGCTCGACGATCTCGAAGTAGAGCGGGGTCGGTGCGGTGCCACCCAGGTGCAGCCATCGCACCGGTCGCCGATTGCGAAGGGCCAGGGTGTCGCGAACGGCATCGTTGTGGAACCGGCGGGCGATCATCACGCGGGTCTCGGCGTCGGCAAGCTCGGTGACCAGCTGCGATCGCAGCGACGAGAGGTCGATCTGGGCCAGCGCCGCCGACACGACGTTCTCAGCGGATTCACGATCCGGCCGCGCCGAACCCTCCGCTCGGTCGGCGGCGATGATCAGCTCCCGGCCCTCCGGACCGAGGCCGGCCCCGATGGATCGGGCCACCACCGCCCGGCGGGCAAGCGCGGCGTCGAGCGCCTGCCAGCACAGGTCCACCCGCACGTGGAGTCGGTCGAGCCGGTTGGCGGTTTTGTAGGCCCAGCCCAGACCGAGCAACACCAACACCGTGATGACGCCCAGGATCAGGACGGTCAGGGCGGAGATGGTCATGAAGTCCTCTCAGAAGGGGTCAATCGGAGACGACGACCTTGCCGGCCCCGACGACGACCGTGTCGTACACACGCAGGATCTGGTCGGCGACCTCGGACCAGTCGTAGCGGGCGGCGCGATCGCGTGCACGGCGAACCATCGCGGCCCGGCCGTCGTCATCACCGAGAACGGAGATGATCCCCTGGGCGAGTTGGTCGGCGTCCCCCACCTCGACCAGGACACCGGCCTGCCCGTCGTCGAGCACCCGCCGGAACGCGTCCAGCTTGCTCGCGACCACGGCGGTACCGGCGGCCATGGCTTCCACGAGCACGATGCCGAAACTCTCGCCGCCGAGGTTGGGAGCGCAGTACACGTCCGCGGAACGGAGGGCACGGGCTTTGACGTCGTCATCGACCTGGCCGAGAAATACGAGGTGGTCGGCCAGGTCGCCGGCCTTGCCCCGCAACGTTCGCTGGTGACCCCCGCCGACGATCAGGACACGCACGTCCGGGAAGCGCGCCACCACAGCGGGCAGTGCCTTGATCAGCACGTCAACACCCTTGCGTGGTTCATCGAAGCGACCGAGGAACAGCACGGTTCTGCCGGGGTGCGGATACCCGTCGAGCGGTTGGGCTCCGGCGAACATGTCCGTGTGCACCCCGTTCGGGATCTCGACCGCATCCGAACCCAGAGATTCCATCTGCCAACGTCGGGCGAGTTCGGAGACGGCGATCTTACCGGCGATGCGCTCGTGGTAGGGACGGAGGATTCCCTGAAAGATGCTGAGTATCAACGACTTCGTCGTGGATGTGTGAAAAGTGGTGACGATCGGGCCCTGAGCGACCATCAGCGACAACATCGAGATACTCGGCGAGTTCGGCTCGTGCACATGGAGGACGTCGAACTTCTCGTCCCGAAGCCAGGATCGCAGTTTGTGATAGGCCTTGGGGCCGAACGCGATCCGGGCAACCGATCCGTTGTACGGAATGGCGAGGGCCTCTCCCACCGACACCACATAGCCGGGCAATTTCTTGTCGTGTCCGGCGGGCGCGAGAACGCTCACCGTGTGTCCCCGATCGATGAAGACCTGCGCCAGTTCCATGACGTGGGCCTGCACACCGCCCGGGATGTCGAACGAGTACGGGCAGATCATGCCGATCTTCATCCCGCGGCGCCCTCGACATCCTCGTTGCTCCGAGAGGTGTCGGCCCCCTTGATGCGCTCACGGCGCTCGTCGGACCAATCGGCCTCCCAGAGCGGTTGCAGCATGTGCCAGTCCTGCGGATGGGCGGCGATGTTCGTCTCGAACACCGTTGCCAGCGCCTGGGTTGCCGCCTCCACTCCCCCGGACGTGTCGATCGGTCCGGTGAGCGATATCTGCGAGGTGTCCGGGCCGGTGTACCAATGGTGAACCCCGACGAGGGCGGCGCCGGTGTCGATGGCGAGTTTCGCCGGGCCCGCGGGCATCCGCGTCGGCTCGCCGAAGAACTGAACGGGGACACCGTGTCTGGCCAGGTCTCGTTCGCCGAGGAGACACACCACCCCGCCGCTGCGCAGCCGGTTGGCCAGCTGTCCGTAGGGGGGTTGTTCGCCACCGCTGAGCGGGAAGATCTCGAATCCGAGGGTCTCGCGGTATCGGACAAAACGTTCGAAGAGCGAATCGGGTTTCAGTCGCTCCGCCACGGTGGAGAAGTCCCCGATGTTCTGGACGAGCCAGACCCCGGCCATGTCCCAGTTGCCGCTGTGGGGCAACGCGAACACCACGCCCTTGCCCTTCGCAAGGGCTGTGTCCAGCAGTCGTCGATCCGGCGGGGGGAGGTCGACCCGCGACGCGGCCACCTGAAAATCCATGGCGGGCAGCCGAAATGCCTCGCGCCAATAGCGGGCGTAGGACCGCATGGCATCCCGCATGAGGTCATCGGGTACCTCCGCCGGTGCACAGCCGACCACCCTGGCGAGGTTCTTGCGCAGCTGGGCCGGTCCGCCACCCCGGCCGCCGACGTAGCCTCCCGCGCTGTCGAACACCGTGCGCGCGACACCCTCGGGCAGGCGCCGCACAAGCGACCACCCCGCCGCATACCCCAGGTCGGCAATACGCTCGCCGGCCGTCGTCACGACTCCGGTCCGTCCTCGCCCTGGGTCGCCCCACCGGCGGCGGAGGGAGCGGCGATCGGCTGCAGATCGGTGGCTCCGGGCGACTTGTAGACCGACCACATCCGCTGGAACACCGTGATGATGCTGCCGACGGCGAGAAGCCACATCGCGATGTGGATGGCCCACGGCAGTCCGATACCGGTGAGACCGGCGCCGACGAGGACGATGACGAGGCGGTCCGGGCGTTCGATGAGGCCGCCGTCACCGTTGAGTCCGCTGGCCTCGGCACGTGCCTTCGCGTACGAGATGACCTGCGAGGTGACCAGGCAGATCATGGTCGCGACGAACAGCCACTGGTGCGGCTTCTCCACCAGGCACCACCAGCCGAGGCCGGCGAAGATCGCGCCGTCGGCGAGCCGATCACACGTCGAATCGAGCACCGCACCGAACTTGGTGCCGCCGCCGCGTGCCCGCGCCATCGCGCCGTCGAGCATGTCGAACATCACGAACAGCCAGATGACCAGGGTGCCGACGAACAGGTAACCCATCGGGTACAGCGTCACCGCTGCCGCGATGGTCGCCACCGTTCCGATGACGGTCATCGCGTCGGGCGTCAGGCCCGTCTTGATCAGGGCCCGCCCCAGGGGCAGGGTGACCTTGGACACCGAGGCGCGACCCAGGACGCTCAGCATGGATCGTTCACGCTCTGCTTGGTCATGTTCCGTCCTCGAGTTGTCGCCAGGCGTCGGCAAGCAGAGTCCTGGTGTCGCGCAGCAGCTGCGGCATCACCTTCGTCTCCCCGACCACCGTGATGAAGTTGGCGTCTCCACCCCACCGCGGAACCACATGCTGGTGCAGGTGTTCGGCCAGCGAACCACCGGCTGCGGCACCGAGATTGAGTCCGACGTTGAACGCGTCCGGATTGGAGACCGCTTTGATCGCGCGAATCATCTTCTGCGTGAACACCATCAGTTCACGGCTCTCGACCTCTGTGAGGTCTTCGAGGTCGGCGACCTGCCGGTACGGCACGATCATCGTGTGCCCGGGGTTGTATGGATAGAGGTTGAGCACCGCGTACACCGATTCACCTCGTGCGACCATCAGCCCGGCCTCGTCCGACATCCGTGGGATGTCGAGGAATGGGTGGACGGACTTCGCGGAGGTGGTGTCGTCCCCGTCCGGGTCCACACCCGATCGCGGGGCAGCCGTGATGTACGACATCCGGTGCGGGCTCCACAGCCGCTGAAGCCGGTCCGGGTCGCCCGGCCCCTGGTCGCGGATGACGCCGGGGTTGTCGGTGTGGGTCACCGGGCCTCCCCGGCAGCGTCGGCAGGCGTCGCGACCAGTTCGGCGGTCGGGGATTCGTTGCGACGCTGGGCGACCCAGTCGGCGACCAGGGTGACCGCGTCTGCGAACGGAACCCCGTTGACCTGTGTGCCGTCACGGAAACGGAAACTGACGGCGCCGGCCTCCACGTCACGTTCGCCGGCCAGCAACATGAACGGCACCTTGCCGGTTGTGTGATTGCGGATCTTCTTCTGCATCCGGTCGTCCGAACCATCGACCTCGGCACGGACGCCGAGTGACCTCAGCTGTGCCACAACGCCGTCGAGATGGGGAACGAACGCGTCCGCGACCGGGATGCCCACAACCTGCACCGGGGACAGCCACGCCGGGAAGGCGCCGGCGTAGTGCTCGGTGAGCACACCGAAGAACCGCTCGATGGATCCGAACAACGCTCGGTGGATCATCACCGGCCGGTGCTTGGACCCGTCGGCACCGGTGTACTCCATCTCGAATCGCTCCGGCAGATTGAAGTCGAGCTGAATGGTCGACATCTGCCAGTTTCGGCCCAGCGCGTCCTTGACCTGCACCGAGATCTTGGGACCGTAGAACGCGGCCCCACCGGGATCGGGCACCAACCGCAGACCGGATGCCTCGCCGACCTCGGCGAGGGTGGCTGTCGCCTCTTCCCAGACCTCGTCCGAACCCACGGACTTCTTCGGATCCCTGGTCGACAGTTCGAGATAGAAATCGTCGAGGCCGTAGTCCTTGAGCAGTCCGAGTACGAAGTTCAGGGTGGTGGTGAGCTCGGCCCGCATCTGTTCGCGCGTGCAGTAGATGTGCGCGTCGTCCTGAGTCATTCCCCGAACCCTGGTGAGGCCGTGGATGACTCCCGACTTCTCGTACCGGTACACCGACCCGAACTCGAAGAGCCGCAGTGGCAACTCCCGGTAGGAGCGGCCCCGTGCGTTGAAGATCAGGTTGTGCATCGGGCAGTTCATCGGCTTGAGGTAGTAGTCCTGGCCGGGCTTGCGCACCTCGCCGTCGTCGCCGAGTTCGGCGTCGAGGTGCATGGCCGGGAACATGCCATCGCGGTACCAGTCGAGGTGACCGGAGATCTCGTACAGGTTACTCTTGGTGATGTGCGGGGTGTTCACGAACTCGTAGCCCTCGGCGATGTGCCGCTGGCGCGAGTAGTCCTCGAGTTCCTTGCGGATGATGCCGCCCTTGGGATGGAACACCGGCAGACCCGAGCCCAGCGCGTCGGGGAAGCTGAACAGATCGAGTTCGGCACCGAGCTTTCGGTGGTCGCGGCGTTCGGCCTCGGCCAGCAACTCGAGGTAGGCGTCCATCGCCTCGGCCGATTCCCAGGCCGTGCCGTAGATGCGCTGCAGGTCCGCGTTGTCCTGGTCTCCGCGCCAGTATGCCGCCGAACTGCGGGTCAGCTTGAACGCGGTGATGTACTTGGTGGTGGGCACGTGCGGACCCCGGCAGAGATCGCCCCAGATCCGTTCGCCGGTACGAGGATTGAGGTTGTCGTAGGCGGTGAGTTCGCCACCCCCGACCTCCATCACCTCGGGGTCGTCGGCCGAACCCTTGTCGTCGACCAATTCGAGCTTGTACGGTTCCCCGGCCAGTTCGGCCTTCGCCGCGTCGACCGACTCGTACACGCGCCTGGAGAAGCGCTGACCGGACTTGATGATCTGCTTCATCTTCTTCTCGAGCGCGGTCAGATCGTCGGGCGTGAACGGGTCCTCGACATCGAAGTCGTAGTAGAAACCGTTCTCGATCGGCGGTCCGATCCCGAGTTTGGCCTTGGGGTCCAGATCCTGAACCGCCTGTGCCAGCACATGTGCAGCCGAGTGCCTGATGACGCTGCGTCCGTCTTCGGTGTTGGCCGCAACGGGCTCGACCACGGCATCGCTCGTGGGCGACCACGACAGGTCGCGAAGCGCGCCTTCCGCGTCGCGGACCACGACGATCGCCTCGGGCCCCTTGTTGGGATGACCGCTGTCGCGCAGCGCCGCCCCCGCAGTAGTCCCGGCCGCCACCGTGATCGTGGCTGGGGGCGTGGCGGCGGCGTTCTCGGGCACCAGGAAACTCCTTGTAGAGGCAGACCACTCGACCGGCACGGCCGAGCTGGCGTATCAGTCCATGATCGTAGTGCCCGTCGGACCCACTACCCCCTACCGGTCGCCGAGAAGTTCGGGCCCGGTTACAGAATCGGGCTCTTCAGCCACGACCAATCGAGACCAATCCAGCCGGCCGCCATCTCGAGCGCGCCGAGCAGCCAGAGCGTCAGGAGCACGATGGCGCAGGTCAGGATGGCGAATGCTGCCTGGACCGTCCAGTGTTGCTTCTTGATCCAGTCCATCCATGCGTCGTACTTGCTGCGCGCGAAATGGAGCAGGCGGCGCGCCCAGTCGAACTCGGACGCGAGGATGCCCAGACCGGCGAAGACGATCAGCCATCCGGGACCGGGGTAAGGGATCGCCGCGATACCCACGAGAAGGACGCCCGTTCCGACCACACCGACACAACAGCGGTAGATGAGATTCAGGCGGCGTTGCTCCCGAATCTGGTCACGCTTGTTGCCGATCGCGGAGAGTATCCCGCCCTGGGACCGTTCTTCGTCGGCATCGACTTTCGCGTCATCAGGCATGACGTTCCTTTGTCCGAAATTGACCGTTTGCAAACCTTTTCCGGCAACTCTACGGAACTCGGCAACACGGGAGATGCAACAGGACTGCGCACGAACGTCAGTCGATTGAACGGGAGATGAAGTGGTCCCGGCTGGGATCGAACCAGCGACCTTCCCGGTGTGAACGGGACGCTCTTCCACTGAGCCACGGGACCTGACGTCTACCCCGGCCGAACCGGGGTCTGCGACCGAAAGACATTAACACGCACACCCCGCCGGAACCCAAATCACATCGACTCGATTCACCCCGGGTGTCGCCGCGGCCCGTGACCTGGGGATCGTTCTGCAACCGACCGTTTGACCAGCGGATTTGTTGCTTTGCGGGTACGTCCGATAATGTTCACGTTCGCACCCAGAGCAGCAGTTTTCAGGGTGCATGCGGATGTAGCGCAGCTGGTAGCGCATCACCTTGCCAAGGTGAGGGTCGCGGGTTCGAATCCCGTCATCCGCTCGGAGCACGATATTTCCACCGTGGCGGTGTGGCCGAGTGGTGAGGCAACGGCCTGCAAAGCCGTGCACACGGGTTCGATTCCCGTCGCCGCCTCCAGATCAGTTCGACAACTGAACACAATCTCGCGCGATTAGCTCAGCGGGAGAGCGCTTCCCTGACACGGAAGAGGTCACAGGTTCAATCCCTGTATCGCGCACCACCTGCACCACAGAATGACCCGGCGACCCCGGGTCATTCTCATGTGACGGGTACGGACGGATTGTTCATCACATCGAGTCACAGGAATTCCATGAACGACACTCTCGACCGCGACGTCTTGCAGTACACCCTGAACTGGGCGAGCACCAACGGGTACTCGGTCAGCGGAAGCCAGATCTTGATCGAGTTGCTGCCGATCAGCCGCGAGTACAGCAACATCGAGGAACGGGAACGGGCCCTGCACGCCGCTGCACAGCAACTCGTGTCCGGCCAGGCCGAGCTGGCCACCAGCTCACGCTGAGAGACCTCACGCTGCTGAGCGGCCCGCGTGATGCCCGTGTTGAGATGATCGTCGTGAGCGGTCCCGAGATACTGGTCAAATTCACCGACGATCCCACCGACGCCGACCAATTGGCGGAGGTCGCGGCCGCGACCTTCCCCCTGGCCTGCCCTCCGGATCTGAGCGCCGACGACGTCGCGCACTTCATCGCGACCACATTGTCGGGTCAGCACTTCCGCAGGTATCTCAGCGAGCCCGATCATCACGTCCTGAAGGCAACGGACAGCGCCTCCGGTGCCATCGTGGGGTACGCGCTCCTCATCGACTCCGAACCCGACGACACCGACGTCCTGGCGGCCATTCCGGAACGCCCGCTGACGATGGTGTCGAAGTTGTACGTGCTACCCGGCTTTCACGGCGGTGCGGTGTCCGCGGCGTTGATGTCGGCAGCGCTCACGCACGCCACCGAGCAGGGCAGCGCCCGCATCTGGCTCGGCGTGAACGAGCAGAACCGCCGAGCACAACGGTTCTACGAGAAGATGGGTTTCACCATCGTGGGGCGCAAGTCATTTGTCGTCGGCGGCAAGCGCTGCAGCGACTACGTGCTCGCGCGCACTCCCCCGCCGACGTCGGATCTGCATTGACCCTGACGGCTACGCCGATTCCGCGAACCGTGACAGGGCGAGCAGACGCGATGTAGCACGGAGGTACTTCTTGCGGTAGCCACCGGCGAGCATCTCCTCGGTGAAGATCTCGTCCAGCTTCGAACCCGAGACCATGAGCGGGGTTCCGGCGTCGTAGAGGCGGTCGGCCAGCACCACGAGACGCAACGCGACCGTCTGATCCGCCGCGGGGTGCACACCTTCCACGCACGCCAGGGTGACGCCCTCCACGAGCGCCTTGTACTTGGAGGGATGCAGCTTGGCCAGGTGTGCGCAGAGTTCGTCGAAGTTGTCCAAGGTGGCACCGGGAGTGCTCTCGGCCAGGTTCTCGAGCTCTGCGTCGCTGTGGGGTGGCGGGGCCGGCGGCAGGTCGCGGTGCCGGTAGTCGGGGCCGTCGACGCGGATGGCCTCGAACACCGCCGCCAACTTCTTGATCTCTCGCAAGAAGTCCTGCGCGGCGAAACGACCCTCGCCGAGTTGCCCCGGCAGTGTGTTAGACGTCGCGACGATGGAGACGCCCTTGGCCGACAGTTCGGTCAGCAGTCGCGACACCAGCATGGTGTCGCCCGGGTCGTCGAGCTCGAACTCGTCGATACACAGCACGGAGTGGTCCGAGAGCCGGTCGAGGGCATTGGCGAAGCCGAGAGCTCCGACGACGTGGGTGACCTCCACGAAGGTCGCGAACGCCTTGGGCCCCGGCATCGCGTGATAGATCGACGCGAGGAGGTGGGTCTTGCCGACGCCGAAGCCACCGTCAAGATAGAGGCCCAGCCCCTGCTGGGGCGCGGACTTGCGCCCGAAGAGGCCACGCTTGCCGCCTTTTGCCTTGGTCGCGCGTTCGACGAAGCTGCGCGCGGCCTTGACCGCCTCGGCCTGGCTCGGCTCGTCTGGGTCGGGAATATACGAGTCGAAACTGACCTCGTCGAACATCGAGGGGGGCACCATCTCATCGACGAGGGCCTCGGGCGCGACCTGCGGAGTGCGGTCACTCAAACGTGCTGGCATGCGCCGAGCCTAGCGACGTGACGAGAATGGCTGTGTGTACCCACTGCGCAAAGCGACCCAGCTCACAACCGGTGACCTCGACGAGAAGGCGCTCGCCGCCCTCTACGCCTATCCGGAAGGTCAGACGGGCGTCGCGCGGGTTCGCGCCAACATGATCGCGTCGATCGACGGGATGGCAACGGTCGCAGGGCGATCCGGCGCCCTGGGGTCGTCGGGTGACCAGCGGTTGTTCTCGGTTCTGCGGGCACTGGCCGACGTCATCGTGGTGGGTGCCCGCACCGCTGTCACCGAGGGATACGGGCCGGTTCGGCCACATCCCTTGCTCGGCGAGCTGCGAACGGCCGAGGGCCGGCCGGCGGCCGCGGCGCTCGCCCTGGTGAGCAACACACTCACCATCCCGGTTCCCGGAGAGGGTGATTTCACTCTCGCACCGAGCACCATTGTCCTCACCTGTCGTTCGGCCCCCGCAGGCGCTCGCGCTCGGCTCCGCGACGCCGGGGCGACCGTCGTCGACTGCGGCGACGAGGAAGTCGATCCGGCACAGGCGATCGGCTACCTTGCCGACAGCGGCATGACGCAGATCTTGTGCGAGGGTGGGCCGGCCCTGCTCGGTTCGCTGCTCGACAGTGATCTGGTCGACGAGCTCTGCGTGACTGTCAGTCCCAGGGTCACTGCGGGTAGTGGCAAACACATGACGGCCGGTTCGGACGCGGTACGTGGAATGCGACGCGCCCACGTCCTCGCCGACGACGAGGACTACCTGTACCTGCGCTGGGTGCGCGATCAGGAGTGATGTCGTTCGCCAGTACCCTCGCCGATATGCAGCGCGCTCTTGTGACCACAGACGACCGCACCGGCCGGATGTGGTCGCTCAGCCGCCCGGATCGTTCAGCCCGTCGCCGCTCGCTGCGCTTGCTGGCGGCAGCGATGGTGGCGGTGGGCATCCTCACCGGATGTACCGCCGGCCCCGATCCCGGGCCGGATCTGGTCATCGAAGAGAACAACGGCGGAGGCCAGGCCCCGACGACCACGCCGCCGCCACCGAGCCTCGAAGTCCCCAAACAGGATCTGGCGTGGCGAGAGTGCGGCGACGATCTCCAGGAGCGGTTTCCAGGGACCGCTCTTGCACCGGGCGTCACGTTCGAGTGCGGAAATTTCGAGAACTCGGTGACACCGGGCACCCAGAGCATCGACACCGTGACGGTCTCGGCTGTCCGAGCACGGTCGGCCGACACGCCCGCCGACGCTGCTCCGCTGGTGCTGACCTCCGGCACCGACATACCGTCCACCCGCACACTGCTCAGCCTGGCCCAGGGTGGCGGTCGCAATCTGTTGTCGGCGCATCCCGTGGTCGCTGTCGACCGGCGCGGGACCGGCGCGTCGACGCCGCTCGACTGTATGACGAACCTGGAACGAAACACGCTCCTGAACAACGGCTTCAGCACCTCATCCGCTGACTACCCGGCGCGCGTGGAGCGACTGGCCGCCGCGGGGACGTCGGCGTCGGACGGTTGTACGGAAATCCTGAGCCCGCACCAGGTGCAGTTCACCGCCAACAATGCGGCAGCCGATCTCGAGAAGCTGCGCACGGTGTGGCAGGTGGACCGGATCGGTATCGCAGGCGTCGGGGAAGGCGCAGCTGTGGCACTCGCCTACGCAGGGCTCTACACCGACCACCTGGCCCGGCTCATCCTCGACACGCCGGCGCCGTACTCGACCAACGCCCAGACCACCGGGCAACAGATCGCCGAGGGCACCGGCGCGGCACTCGGCTTGTTCGCCGATCAGTGCCGGGCCATCAGCTGCTCCCTCGGCGCCGACCCCGGCGTCGTCATCGCAGGCCTGCTCGATCGGGCGCGTACCGGCGGCCTCGACGGGATCGCCGATACCGACGTCCTCGCCGCACTGACCACCACCATCGCGCTCGCGCCCGGCGACCGGGCCACCGTCATCACCACAGCCGCCGACATGCTCAGTGCGGCCGACGGCGGCGCTCTCGGCCCACTGCGCACGGCGATAGGTCAGGCCCGGGCCCTGCGTGGCACCGACGGTCAGCTGTTGTCACAGTGCAACGACACCTTCGAACCCGTCGGACGCAACCAGATCGACGGGTTGATCGCCGAATGGGGACGCCAATACCCACTGACCGGTGCCGGCACGGCACTGGGCCTCCTGCGGTGCAACGGCTTCCCCGCCGGTGCCGCCCCGCCGACCATCGGCGAGATCCCGGTGCCGGTGCTGATGTTCACCGGCTCAGGCGACACCATCAACGGAGCCACCGCGTCCGACGGCATCAACGGCGCCCTGATCGGCGCCGGTGCCACGTCATCGATTCTCTCGTGGGAAGGCCTCGGCTACTCGGTGCTTGCGCACTCGGACTGTGCCGGGGAAGCGGCCATCTCCTACGCCCGCTCTGGTGAACCACCCGCTCCCGGTGCTTGTCCGGCCTGACCGGATCAGCGGGACCGGCATCGGTTCGTGGTGTCGGGCACGGCGCAGGGCCGTTGCCGTAGTACGGTGCGGCAGTGTCGATCAATGACCCTTCCACCGGAGACCACCAGAAAACTTCCGCTGACGTCGGCCGGGAGCACGGGAAACGACCCGGGTACGGCCTGGTCAACCGCACGGGAATGGCCGAACGCGTCCTGTTCCCGGGTGTCGACGTAAGCCGCATCATCTCGATGGTGCTCTGGCCCGTGGCGATCCTCATGGTGTTCCAGCGCACGGTGATCCTGGGCGTGGACGGCGACCGGACGGACGACTTCTCGCCGGTGTATCGCGCCGCGTTGGCGTTCCTGCGCAACGAGCCGATCTACACCGAGAACTACAACACGGTCGACCCTCACTACCTGTACCCGCCGTCGGGAACGCTGCTGATGTCTCCGCTGGGTTACATCGACCCCGAGCGAGCTCGATGGCTGTTCATCTTCGTCTCCGCCGCCGTGCTCGTGCTGTGCGCGTATCTGATCACCCGCATGTTCGGGTACTCGGTCCGGTCGTGGGTGATGCCCGTTGTGCTGTTCGTCTTCTTCCTGTCCGAGACGGTGTCGCACACTTTGATCTTCGTGAACTTCAACGCCTTCGTGTTGCTCGGTGAGCTGTTGTTCATGATGTTGGCGCTCAAACGGAAAGACCTGTGGGCGGGTGTCCCTCTCGGTCTGACCCTCGCGGTCAAACCGGTTCTTGCCGTGCTTCTGTTGCTCCCGCTACTCAACCGTCAGTGGAAGGTGTTCGTGGGTGCGATCGGGGTCCCGCTGCTGCTGACCGCGCTCGCGTGGCCGCTGTCCGCCGACCCCCGGTCTTTCGTGAGCCGCACCGCGCCGTATCTGTTCGAGGCGCGCGACTACTACAACAGTTCGATCGTCGGCAATGCCGCCTACTTCGGCGTGCAGACCTGGCTCGTGGTGCTGTTGCGGATCGCCTTTGTCCTGATGGCCGCCTTCAGCCTGTGGTTCCTGTACCGCTACTACCGCACCACCGACGAACTGCTGTGGATGAGCACTTCGGCCGGTGTGCTGCTGTGCACGTCGTGGCTGGTCGGCTCGCTGGGCCAGGGTTACTACTCGATGTTGCTGTTCCCGCTGCTGATGACGGTGTTCATGCGGGGCTCGGCCATCCGGAGTTGGCCGGCCTGGCTCGGTGTCTACGGGTGCTTCACATTCGACGGCTTCTACTCGGATCGCTGGGAGGCGTTCGGGCGGGCGATCGAGTACAACAAGGTGACCTGGGGCTGGTCACTGCTGATGATCGCGGTGTTCTGCGCGCTGCTGTTCCGGTATCTGGACCTTCGCAAATCCGGGGATCACGAGATCACCGGAACCAGAACGCGGCCCGCGGCCACCGTCAGCGCATGAACTGAACCCGGAAATCGACGCAACGGACAGCGCTTGACCGATCGACTGCTCGAGGGCAGTGGCTGCTCAGGGCAGCGCGGTGATGAGCTTGTCGACGTCGACGCGCGGGCCGGTGAAGAACGGGGTCTCCTCGCGCACGTGCATCCGTGCCTCGGTAGCGCGTAGGTCGCGCATCAGGTCGACGATCCGATGCAGCTCGGGCGCCTCGAACGCCAGCAACCACTCGTAGTCGCCGAGGGCAAACGACGACACGGTGTTCGCCCGCACGTCCTTGTATCCGCGTGCCTGCTTGCCGTGATCGGCGAGCATGGTGCGTCGTTCGGCATCGGGCAGCAGGTACCACTCGTACGAGCGGACAAACGGGTACACGCAGATGTACTTGCCCGGTTCCTCACCCGCGAGGAACGCCGGGATGTGGCTCTTGTTGAACTCGGCGGGCCTGTGCAGCGCCACGTTGCTCCACACTGCGTTGCTGGCACGGCCGAGGATGGTGGTCCGGCGGAAATCGGCGTAGGCGGCCTGGATCTGCTCGACCTCTTCCGAATGCCACCAGATCATGAAGTCTGCGTCGGCCCGCAGACCCGAGACGTCGTACAAACCGCGAACCACAACACCTTTGGCCTCGAGCGAGTCGAAGAACTGGCGGGCGTCGCTGATCGCCTCGTCCCGATCGTCGCCCAGCTCGCCCGGCCGAACCGAGAAGACCGAGAACATGAGGTAACGAACAGTGGCGTTGAGTTCTGCATAGTCCAGGCGCGTCATGGCCCCCATCCTGCCATTGCCGGGACAACGCGATGTCAGCGCAGGTGCGTGCTCCACGGCCCATCAACAGCCAGATCGGCGACGAGTTGCCGGGCCGCCCTGTCTGCACGACCGACACATGCGGGTACCCCCACACCGTCGAAAGTGGCCCCGGCGAGCACGAGACCCGGCGGACGACTGCGGTCGACCTCTGCGACCACGGACGCGTGCCCGGGCGCGTATCGAGGAAGTCCGCCGGGCCACCGCTGGACCACGGCGTCCCGCGGTCCGACACGCACTTCTCCCCCGCCGGCCAGAGCGATGACCGTTGCGAGATCCGCCACAGCCCAGTCGATCAGCTGGTCGTCCTCAATCCTCTCGAGATCGGTGCCGTAACGACCGAACGACACCCTCACCAACACCGCGTCTGCGGCGAGGTGATTCCACTTGCGCGTACTGAAGGTGAAAGCCTTTGCGTGCACCAGTGATTCGTCACTGGCCACGAGCACCCCCGAGAGCTGCGGCAGGTCGACACCCGCCTCGAGCGCCAGCGACACCACCGCCGACCCCGACAGGTCGACCCGCGCCAGCGGCTCGGCGACCTCGGGAACGGTTGCGCACACGCGGGCCAGGACGGGGGCCGGCAACGCAGCCACCACACCGTCGTAGCGGGTGTCGTCGACCATCCAGCCGGAGCCCGCCCGGATCAGCTGTCGAATTGCCGCGCCGGTATGGATGCCTGCGGCACAGCGATGGCCGAGTTCGTCGACCAGCTGGCGGTATCCCCCGGCCAAGGCGCCGAACACCGGACCAGAACCACCTGATGCGGCCAAGAGGTCGGTCACCGCCGCGGTCAGGCTGGGAGCACCGGCGTCGAGTCGCGCCGCCAGGGCGGGGACCACGGCCCGCACTCCCAGGTCGTCGGCGCGCGCCGAGTACACACCGCCGAGCATCGGGTCGACACTGCGGTCCACGATCGACCGGCCGAATCGGTCCCCTATCAGGGCCCCGATCGACATGTCTTGTCCTGCTTGCCAGTCGAGGGCTCGCTGCGGCTCATCGGCCATGCGCGCAAGGTCGTCCGCCTCGGCAAGGTGGCGTACGGCGTCCGGACCACCGGGGATTCCCATCACCGTCGGACGGGCCATTGCCTTGAGGGTGGAACCGCTGAGGACATTGGGGCCGAGAACACCGGGATGGACGAGTGACGGGGTCAAGCCGAGTTCGTCCACCAGAGCGGCGACTTCCGGGCGGCGAACCAGGAATGCCTCGGCACCGACATCCACATAGTGTCCATCGAGTTCGGCTGTCCGCAGCGTGCCACCGAGCACGGGCGATGCTTCGAAGAGATCGATCACCGCGTCTGGCCCGAGTAGCGTCCGCAATCGGTACGCCGCGGTCAGTCCCGAGATACCGCCACCGAGCACCGCGACACGGGTCACAGCGAGTGCACCAACTCCACCACCCGGGTCAACACGGTCGGGTCGGTGGCGGGCAGAACCCCGTGACCGAGGTTGAAGATGTGGCCCAGAGCCCCCGCTGCCACCGCTCGATCAGCTTCGGCGGCGATGCGGCGGACCTCTTGCTCCACCACCGGCCACGGCGCGAACAGTACGGCCGGATCGAGGTTTCCCTGAAGGGCCCGGCCGGGTCCGATCCGCCGCGCTGCATCGTCGAGCGGGATCCGCCAGTCGACCCCGACCACGTCGCGCCGGCGGTTCCCATGTCGTGGAGCAACTCGCCGGTGCCCACCCCGAAATGGATGCGGGGAACGTCGTACGACGCCAGTTCGGCGAAGACGCGCGCCGAATGGGGTCGGGCAAAGGCGTTGTAGTCGGCCACCGAGAGCGCGCCTGCCCACGAATCGAACAACTGGAAGGCGTCCACTCCGGCATCGAGCTGGACCTTCAGGAAAGCGATCGTGATGTCGGCGAGCTTGCCGACCAGTTCGTGCCAGATGGCCGGCTGCCCGTACATCAGGGCCTTGGTGTTCTCGTAGTTGCGGCTGGGGCCGCCTTCGATCAGGTACGACGCCAAGGTGAACGGGGCGCCGGCAAAACCGATCAGTGCGGTTTCGCCGAGCTCGGCCTTCAACAGTTTCACCGCGGCCGAGACCGCACCGACCGCGTCGGGTGTCAGCAAGGGAAGGGCGCGGACATCGGCGTGCGTGCGGATGGGGTGCGCGATCACCGGACCCACCCCGGAGACGATGTCGAGGTCGACCCCGGCCGCCTTGAGCGGAACCACGATGTCGGAGAACAGGATTGCCGCGTCGACACCGTGCCTGCGAACCGGCTGCATGGTGATCTCACAGACCAGTTCGGGGTCGAAGCAGGATTCGAGCATCCCCCGCCCGACCCTGATCTCCCGGTACTCGGGCAGTGAGCGGCCGGCCTGCCGCATGAACCACACCGGTCGGCGGCCGGGCTGTTGCCCACGAGCGGCCGCGACCAGCGGCGAAAGGGCGCGGGCATGTTGTTGAGTCATCACCTGACATGCTGCCATGCACTGCGCCCAGGACTCCAAGGACTACCGAATAGGGGCCGATCAAGCCATCGGCGCGCCTACCGTCGGTCCGCCCGGCTTGGACCTACGGTCGACGGGTGACCACATCCGAAGCCTCGAGCGAGCCTGCAGTTTTCCGCAGCGCCATCGAATCGATGCATGCGGCCAAGGTGCGGTCGGAGATCGAGCTCGGCAGCATTCGCCCACCTCAGCGGCTGGCGCCCTTCAGCTATGCAGTGGGCGCCGAGGTGACCCAGCCCGACGACGGCGAGATCGCCACGGACTCCGACGGCAGCGCTTTCGGCCGGCTGATCCTGCTCTACGATCCCGACGGCCACGAGCCTGGAACGGCACCATGCGGTTGGTGGCATTCATCCAGGCAGAGGTCGAAGCCGTCCTCGCCGCCGACCCATTGCTCCCGGAAGTCGCGTGGAGCTGGCTCACCGAGGCCCTGGCGCAACCCACCATCGAGATCACAGCCCTCGGCGGCACGGTCACCTCCACCTCATCGGTGCGGTACGGCGACATCTCCGGACCACCGCGCGCTCATCAACTGGAACTCCGCGCCTCCTGGACCGCGACCAACAGTGACCTCGACGGGCACGTCGAGGCTTTCTGCGAGGTGTTGTCGCTCGCGGCCGGGCTGCCGCCGACAGGCGTCACGCAGCTCGGCTTCACCAAAGCGTGAGCTGCGACGTAGATGACCGATCCCACGAGTACTGACCCGACGGCCCACACCGGCCCGGGCGATCAGTCATCCGGCGACCCAGAGGTGGTGGACGGCGGCACCACGGACGAGCCAGACCGTCCCGAACCGATTCCGCTGACAGAACCGGCGGATGGCGTTCCGCCCGTCCTGTCCACCCCAGCCGAGTTCGCCGAGGCCGGCCGACTGCTGTCCGATGGCACGGGTCCGGTGGCACTCGACACCGAACGCGCCTCCGGCTTCCGCTACTCGGGGCGGGCATACCTCATCCAGATCAAACGAACCGGTAGCGGATCCTTCCTCATCGATCCCATCGATCATCCTGAGGCGCTGACCCCGGTGGTCGACGCACTCGACGGCCCCGAGTGGATCCTCCACGCAGCCGATCAGGACCTGCCATGCCTGCGCGAGCTCGGATTCCGATGTGCCCGGCTCTTCGACACCGAACTGGCCGGCCGGTTGCTCGGGATCGCCCGGGTCAACCTCGCGGCAATGGTCGAGCACTTCTTGGGGCTGGGCCTGGTGAAGGGACACGGAGCGGCCGACTGGTCGAGGCGTCCTCTGCCGGCTGACTGGCTCAACTATGCCGCTCTCGACGTCGAGGTCCTGATCGAACTGCGTGACGCGGTTCAAGCCGCTCTCGTCGATGCAGGCAAGGAGACCTGGGCCGAACAAGAGTTCGCCGCCGTACTGGCCCGACCGGATCCACCGCCCCGTACCGACAGGTGGCGACGCGTTTCGCGTATCCACACCATCAAGTCGCCGCGCATCCTCGCAGCCGTCCAGCAGCTCTGGAATGCCCGCGAAGAGATCGCCCGGCGTCGCGATGTGGCTCCCGGACGCATCCTTCCCGACTCGGCCATCATCGCCGCTGCCACCGCAGACCCGAAGTCACTCGACGAACTGTACAAAGTGCCGGTGTTCGGCGGCCCTCGCCAACGTCGCCAGGCCGCCCGCTGGCTGTCGGCGTTGGATGCCGCGCGTCGACTGACCGACAAGGAACTGCCGTCGCGTCGGCCGGCAGCGGTGGGTCTACCGCCTGTCAATCGATGGGAGGGCAAGGATCCCGAGGCTGCTGCCCGGTTGGCAGGGATTCGAGCCGGCCTCACCGACCTCTCCGAACAGTTCTCGGTACCCGTGGAGAACCTGCTGCTCCCCGAGCTGGTTCGCCATGTGTCCTGGGAGGGAATCGATCCGCCCACCGTGCAGGCCGTCGAGCAACGGCTGGCCGCGGGTGGCGCACGTCCATGGCAGATCGAGTTGACGGCACCGGTGATCAGCGAAGCACTGGGTCGGCCCCTCGAGGACGAGGATGCCGACGGGCCGTCGACCGACAACGATTGACGGCTAGCCCGTCACCGGCCGGATTCGCGTGTGCGTGAACTGTTCTCGGGACGTACGTCGTCGGTGCCCGCGAAGCCGGAGTCGAGATCGTTCTCGTCCGACGACGACAGCTGTGGCTGCATCCGAGAGACGATGGCGGTGATCGCCCGGGCAACGTCCTGAGCCGTGAGTCCGAGCTCATCGAGCAGTTGCCCGCGCGAGGCAGGCGTCAGGAACTCCTGAGCGATACCGACATCACGGACCGGCGTCGAGATCCCCTTGGCCCGAAGGTTTTCCGAGACCGATGACCCGACACCACCATGCACTCCACCGTCTTCCACGGTGATCACCAGACGGTGCGCGACGGCGAGTTCGGAAATAGACTCCGGCACCGGCAGTACCCAGCGAGGGTCGACCACAGTGGTACCGATCCCCTGCTGCGCCAGCCTGGCCGCAGTGTCCATGGCCAACGAGGCGAACGGACCCACCGCTACGATCAGGACGTCTTCGGACTCACCGCGACCCGGTCGGTGCAGCACATCGGTGCCGTCGGCGAGTCGGTCGATCGCCCGGATGTCCTCGGGCACTGCACCTTTCGGAAAACGCAGCGCCGTGGGGCCGTCGTTGATGTCCAGCGCTTCGGCGAGTTCCTCACGCAGCCGCACCGAATCGCGGGGCGCTGCGACCCTCATGCCCGGCACGATGGACATCAGGGACAGGTCCCACATCCCGTTGTGGCTGGGGCCATCGGGACCGGTGACGCCGGCGCGGTCGAGCACGAGTGTCACCGGCTGTCCGAGCAGGGCAACGTCCATCAGCAACTGGTCGAACGCGCGGTTGAGAAACGTGGAGTAGATGGCAACAACCGGGTGCATGCCACCGAGCGCAAGTCCCGCCGCCGAGGTGAGGGCATGCTGTTCGGCGATGCCCACGTCGAACATCCGGTCCGGGAAACGCTCACCGAAAGCGGCGAGCCCGGTGGGCCCGGCCATCGCCGCGGTGATGGCGACGATGTCGCGACGCTGACCCCCGGCCTCGACCAGGGCAGCCGAAAAGACCGACGTCCAGTC
Organism: Williamsia sp. D3; assembly: GCF_000506245.1. Classification (NCBI taxonomy): domain Bacteria; kingdom Bacillati; phylum Actinomycetota; class Actinomycetes; order Mycobacteriales; family Nocardiaceae; genus Williamsia; species Williamsia sp. D3. The sequence continues at coordinate 279,743 of NZ_AYTE01000026.1, forward strand.
CGGGGCCGACACCGAGGTCGCCTTGCCGGTGGCCGGATCGATGATCCCGGTGGAGTGCATCTGGTCCGCGATGTCGTTCTCGGCGTGGTGATAACCCATGCCCTTGCGGGTCACGGTGTGGACGATGACCGGTCCGCCGAACGCCTTCGCCTGGCGCAGAGCGTTTTCGAGCGCGTCCTGGTCATGGCCGTCGACCGGCCCGACGTATTTGAGGCCGAGATCGGTGAACATGGCCTGGGGCGTGAGCGCATCTTTGATACCGGTCTTGAGACCGTGCAGAGCGGAGTACGCGAGTTGCCCGAAAAGCGGCAGACGCAACACCGCGCGCCGGCCTTCGTCGAGGACCCGCTCGTATGCGGGCTGTAGCCGCAGTCCGGACAGATGTTGGGCGAATCCGCCGATGGTTGGCGCGTACGAACGACCGTTGTCGTTGACGATGATCACCATCTTGCGATCGCCGGCGGCGATGTTGTTCAGTGCTTCCCAGCACATCCCCCCGGTGAGCGCACCATCTCCGACGATCGGCACGACGTGCCGGTCCTGACCGGTCAGGGCAAACGCCTTGGACAGCCCGTCTGCGTACGACAATGCCGCGGACGCGTGCGATGACTCGATCCAGTCGTGCTCGCTCTCGGCTCGCTCCTGGTAACCGGTCAGCCCGCCCCGCTGACGCAGGGAGTCGAAGGCACCTTTGCGACCGGTGACGATCTTGTGCACGTAACACTGATGACCGGTGTCGAAGAGCAGTGCGTCCTGGGGCGAGTCGAACACCCGGTGCAGAGCCAAGGTCAGCTCGACGACTCCGAGATTCGGTCCGAGGTGGCCGCCGGTCGCCGACACCTTCGCGATGAGGAACTGCCGGATGTCCTGAGCCAGTTCCTGGGTCTGCTCCAAGGAGAGCTCGCGCAGGTCGGCGGGTGAATTGACCGAATCCAGCACGCTCATCCCAGGTCCTTTCATGGCAATGGGCAACGGCGAGATGTTCGATACCGTCGCTGCGCCGCCGGGCTGTGGCGGCGCGTGGTCACCCAGTCTACGGACGTATGCCGCTGCGGGCTCGTACCGCAGCCGACTGTGGCGAGGACCGCAGTAGCGCGATCGCTTCGATGTGGTGGGTCAGCGGGAACGCGTCGAAACCACGCAACCAGTGCACCTCGTAGCCGCCGCGTCGATAGTCCGCCAGGTCACGGGCGAAGGTGGCCGGATCGCATCCGACAGCGATGATCGCCGAGGGCGCTGCGGCGACGATCTTGTCCACCACTTCCCTGCCCGCGCCCGCGCGTGGCGGGTCGGCGACGACAACGGTCGGGGCGGGCAGATCCGCCACGGTCCGGGTCACGCTGGAGTGGTGGAAGTGCACGCGCGGGTCGTCGGCGAACGTCTCGGATCCCGCAGCGACCGCCTGTGAGTCGGTCTCCACGACATGGACGGTCACCACCGCACGGGTGCTGTCGCACTCGTCGAGGATCGCGCCGGCCAGTGTTCCGGCTCCCCCGTACAGATCCCAGGCGACCACGGACGGACCCAGGTCGGCCTGCCGGAGCAGCTCTCGGACCGTGTTCGCGTACCCGGCTGCCGCCAGCCGGTGGGCCTGCCAGAAGCCAGACACCGGCAAGAGCCACGTCCGGTTCCCGACCGTGCGCTGAACCGATTCGGTGCCCGAGACGATTTCCTCGATCCGCGGCGCGGCACGTTTCGAGCGTGACCGCTGCGCCTGACCGCGTCGATCGTTTGCCCGGGTCCGCCGCTTCGCGGGTCGACCGCGTTCTGCCTCCGGTGGCGCGATCTGCGAGATGTGCCGCTGTTCGTCGTCACCGATCGTGATGACCAGCTCGGCCCCTGGTGTCAGGCCGGTGTACTCGTCGAGCCCACCGAGCATGCCGGTGACCGGCTGCGCACAGTCCAGTCGCGGGACCACCGCATGCGATCCGAAGGCCGCCAGGCCGGGCCTGCCGTCGTCGGCGACGAACAGCCGTTGCCTGATTCGCCATCCTGTCTCCGGTTCGGATCCGGCATGCGGGTCGAGCGAGGTGACCTCGCCTTCCCAGGTGACCCCGCCCATCCTTGACAGCAATTCGGTGAGGACAGACGACTTCAGCTCGCGCGCATGGCTTCCGGTGGTATGGGACAGATCACAGCATCCGGCGCCACCACCGGGGGCTCCCGCCGGGCAGGCAGGATCGATGCGGTGATCGGACGGGGTGAGGATGTCCACCACCTCGGCGCGACAGAAACCTTTGCCACGATCCTCGGTGACCTGGACCCGCAACCGTTCTCCCGGCAGCGCATGCCGGACGAAGACAACCCTGCCCTCATGGCGGCCGACACAGACGCCGCCGTGACCCAGCCGGTCAACGGTGATGTCGAATTCTGTTCCCAGCCAACCGGTGTCGTGGCCTTCTCTGCTCTCGGGGCCGCTCACTCGGGTCCCCGCCCGGTGCGTTCTCCGGGTGTGGAGCCGACGCCGCGCCGCGTGTCGCCCGGGGCAATGTAGACCCGGTCGCGTTTACGGCGGTCGGACGAGCTGAGCTGCCACGGAACCGACGTCACCATCACACCCGGCTCGAACAGCAGACGACCCTTCAGGCGCAGTGCCGACTGGTTGTGCAAGATCTGCTCCCACCAATGTCCCACCACGTACTCCGGGATGAACACCGTCACCACATCGCGCGGTGACTCACGCCGCAGTCGGCGCACATACTCGATGACCGGCCGGGTGACCTCTCGATACGGCGAGGCGATCACCTTCAGCGGCACGGTGATGTCGCTGTCTTCCCACTGCGCCACTAGTTTCCGGGTGTCGCGGTCGTCGACGTTGACGGTGACGGCTTCGAGGGTGTCCGGACGGGTGGCCCTGGCAAACGCTATCGCCCGGCGGGTCGGCAGGTGCAGCGTGGACACGAGCACGATCGAATGGGTGCGGCTCGGCAACACCGCCTCGTAGTCGGAATTGTCCAATTCGGCCTGCACCGAGGCGTAGTGCCGGTGGATCAGCTTCATCAGACCGAAGATCGCGACCATCGCCACGATGGCGATCCATGCTCCGGCAAGGAATTTCGTCACCAGCACGATCATCAGGACCGAGCCGGTCATCACCAGACCGATGCTGTTGATCACCCGCGAGCGCAGCATCCGCGACCTTGCGCTGGGATCCTTCTCTGTCTTGAGGTGCCGCGTCCAGTGCCGGACCATGCCGATCTGGCTGAGGGTGAACGACACGAACACCCCGACGATGTAGAGCTGGATCAATGCGGTCACCTCAGCGCCGAAGGCGACGACAAACGCGATCGCGGCAGCAGCGAGAAAGAGGATTCCGTTCGAGAAGGCAAGCCGGTCACCACGGGTGTGGAGCTGCCGCGGGAGGTAGCGATCCTGTGCCAGAACCGAACCGAGAACCGGGAAACCGTTGAACGCCGTGTTCGCTGCGAGTACCAGGATCAGAGCGGTGACGATGGTCACGAAGTAGAAGCCGGGCGTGAACCCGCCGAACACGGCGTGTCCGATCTGGGCGATCAAGGACTTCTGCTCGTATCCCTCGGGGGCGCCGATGAGGTCTTTCGCCGGATCCGATACGTACTTCACACCGATCTGCTTGGCCAGCAGGATCATGCCCATCAACAGGACGATGGAGATGCCGCCGAGCAGCAGCAGGGTGGTGGCCGCATTGCGAGACTTCGGCTTCTTGAACGCGGGTACCCCGTTGCTGATCGCCTCCACCCCGGTCAGCGCCGCACAGCCCGACGAGAACGCCCTGGCGATGAGGAACACGAACGCGATACCGACGAGGTGACTCTGCTCGGCCTTGATCTCGAAGCCTGCGGTCTCGGCGGTGAGGTCATCACCGAACACGAGGACCCGCAGGAAACCCCAGCCGAGCATCGCCACCATCCCGAAGATGAAGGCGTAGGTGGGAATTGCGAACGCAGTGCCCGATTCTCGGAGTCCGCGCAGGTTGATCGACGTCAGCAGAACGATCGCCACCACGCAGAACCACACCTTGTGGTCCTGGACCAGTGGGATGGCCGAACCGATGTTCTCGGCCGCCGATGCGATGGACACGGCCACCGTCAAGACATAGTCGACCAGCAGTGCGCTACCGACCGTCAGACCGGCAGTGGGGCCGAGGTTGGTCGTCGCCACCTCGTAGTCGCCGCCGCCGGAGGGATAGGCGTGGACGTTCTGCCGGTAGCTGGCGACAACCACGACCATCACCAAGGCGACGGCGAGACCGATCCAGGGTGTGTACGTATAAGCCGACAGACCCGCGACCGAGAGGACGAGGAAGATCTCCTGCGGGGCATAGGCCACCGATGACATGGCATCGGAGGCGAAGACCGGAAGGGCGATCCGCTTGGGCAGCAAGGTGTGCCCGAGTTTGTCGCTCCTGAAAGGACGTCCCAGCAGCAGCCGTTTGGCTGCGGTGGAGGTCTTCGACACCGTGGACACCAAGCAAACAATAGGGCCTGTGCTGCCGTATAGCTACGTCGGTCACGGTAGCGTTCGGGAGAGTGAGTGGACGCGGCCGAGCCGAGTTCGGAGCAACAGTTCACTCAGGTGATGTGAGCGAGGAGTTCTCATGCATGTTGTGGTGATGGGATGCGGTCGCGTGGGCGCGTCCATTGCCCAGGAACTGCAAGGTTCCGGGCACGATGTGTCGATCATCGACCGCGACGCCACAGCGTTCCGGCGACTTCCCGAGGATTTCGGCGGAACCAAGGTCAAGGGCGTCGGATTCGATCAGGAAGTGTTGCGCCGCGCAGGAATCGCCGAAGCCGACGCCTTCGCGGCGGTCTCCTCCGGTGACAACTCGAACATCATCGCCGCACGCGTCGCCCGCGAGACCTTCAATGTGCCCAAGGTCGTCGCCCGGATCTACGACGCCAAGCGCGCCGCGGTCTACGAACGGCTGGGCATTCCCACCGTGGCGACGGTGCCGTGGACCACTGACCGGTTCATCTCCGCGCTGGGCAGTGGCAGTGCTGACGATGTCGCCTGGACCGAACCGTCGGGCGAGGTCGCGATCGTCCAGCTCACCGTGCATGAATCGTGGGTGGGAACTTCGGTGACCCTGTTCCAGGAGAACACCGGGTCCCGGGTCAGCTTCATCAACCGACTGGGCAGGCCCGTGTTACCCAGCGCGAAATCGGTTCTCCAGCAGGATGATCAGGTGTTCGTCGCGGCCCTCACCGACAACCTCGAGGCAGTGCGCACAGTTGCCGCCGGCGTGGCCCCGGAGTTCGACTGAGTTCTGCCCGCATCACCCACCCAGTCACGAACGAGGTCTTTCGACCACAGCCCGTAGGAGAAATCATGAAGGTCGCGATCGCCGGAGCCGGCGCGGTAGGCCGTTCCATCGCACGGGAGCTGATCGCCAACGCCCACGACGTCACGTTGCTCGAGCGCAATCCTGAGCACATCGACGAGGAATCGGTACCGGGGGCGCAGTGGGTCGGCGGCGATGCGTGTGAGTTGGACAACCTCGAGCGGGTTCAGCTGCACCGGTTCGACGTGGTGATCGCGGCCACCGGAGATGACAAGGCCAACCTGGTGGTCAGCCTGCTCGCAAAAACCGAGTTCGCGGTCCACCGTGTGGTTGCCCGGGTCAACGATCCCCGCAACGAGTGGTTGTTCGACGAGGACTGGGGCGTGGATGTGGCCGTCTCCACACCGCGGATGCTCGCCTCACTGGTCGAGGAAGCGGTATCGGTGGGTGATCTGGTCCGGCTCATGACCTTCCGGCAAGGGCAGGCCAATCTCGTCGAGATGACGCTTCCCGACAACACACCCTTGGCGGGCAAGCCCGTGAAAAAGCTGCGACTCCCCCGCGACGCCGCTCTGGTCACGATCCTGCGGGGCGGACGTGTGATCGTGCCGCTCGCCGACGACGCCGTGGAAGGCGGCGACGAGCTGATCTTCATCGTGCCCGCCGAGGCCGAAGGTCAGTTGCACGCAGCAATCATCGAGCCGGCGGGGCCTGCCCGCTAGCCCCGTCCGGCTGCTCCGGGGTGTTGTCCTCGGACACACCGTCGACGACGCGCGTGCCGTTGCCACGGGAAGTGGCTTCATCCGGGCCCGGTCCGGCTGCGACGGCGTCCTGATCCACAGACTCTTCCTTGTGTGCCCACCGGACCAAGAAGAACGTGGCAACAACCGCAGCCGCTGTCAGCGGCCACCCCATCCCGATCCGTGCGATCGCGAGAGCGCCGGTTTCGTCGTGGTCGTAGAGGAATGACTGCACCAGGTAGCGCACACCGAAGAGGGCTGCCCAGATGGCGGTCGCGATGTCGTAGGCGATCAACGTGCGCCGATGACGACGCCAGTCGGTTCCGTTGCCGTTCAACGTGTTCCAGATCACGCCGACCAGGGGCCACCGGACGATGATGGAGACCACGAAGACACCGGCGTAGAGCAGTGTCGTCCAGATGCCGAAGAGGAAGAAGCCCTTCGCATTGCCCGTGCGGTGGGCGATGAACGCGCACACCGCCACGCCGATCACACCGGAGATGGCCGGCTGAATGGGTTCACGCCGCACCAACCGGACCAGGAAGATGACCAGCGCCGTGGCCAGGGCAGCGTAAATGGCCACCGTCAGATTCCACAGCGAATTTGCCGGGACGAACACGAGGATCGGCACCGACGAGTAGATCAGCCCCGAGACGCCGCCCATCTGCTCCAGCAGCGTCAGCGTGGGAGCGTCGGCCTTGTCGGCGGCACCCGGGATGTCGTCGGGCGACACCCGCTCATCGCCATCTGGCTGCTGCCGATGAGCGCTGCCGTCAGCTCTCACCGAGCAACTCGTAGTACGGGTTGAACATCACCTTGTTGCCGTCGTGCTCACCGATTCGGCCGCGCACCGTCAACGTCCGTCCGGGTTCGATGCCGGGGATGCGATTGCGGCCGATGAACTTCAGGGTCACCACGTCGGTTCCGTCGAAGAACTCGGCGACGATTCCGGTCTTCATGGCCTTCGAGCAGGTCTGGACGGAGCGCAGCTCACCTTGCATGGTCACCTCGTCGCCTGCCGAACAATCGCAGGCGCGCTGTGCACCTGCTTGTTGCGACTGCTGCGAGATGTCCTCGGCATCGAGTTGATCGATGTCTTCGGTGAGCCTGCGGGTGAGGCGTTTGAGATATCCGCCTGCGGTCATTGCGCTTATGCACCCTTCGGGGACAATCGGGCTGGTGGGCACGGGGCTGTGCTTCCGCCAGAGTAGACCCCCGCACACCCGACTTCCACCCTCCACGGGAAGATCAACAGATGCGCAGTTCAGAGGGGTCGCGAACGGCCCCTACAAGTGCCGATCCGGTGGTCGTGGCGCTGCCCGGGACGGGGTCGGATGCCGACTACGCCAGACGTGCGTTCGGGTCCACGGGACTGCCGGTCGTCGCGGTGGATCCGGACGGGACCGGGCTGGTCCGGGGCTACGAGCGCGCGCTGGATCGTGCCGCCGCAGTTCACACCCAGGTGATTGCGGCGGGTATCTCCATCGGTGCGTGCGTTGCGGTGCAGTGGGCGTTGTCGCATCCGGCCGCGTGCGCCGGGGTGCTCGCGGCCCTGCCCCCGTGGATCGGTTCACCGCGCACGGCGCCTGCTGCGCACAGCGCAGCCTGGACCGCAGCGTTGATCCGCACCCACGGGTTGGAGGAGACGATCCGACAGATGTCCGCAGGCAGTCCGGCCTGGCTCTCTGCCGAGTTGGACAGATCCTGGCGGGCCGCCGGTCCGCATCTGGTGTCACAACTGGACGAGGCCGCCAACTATGTTGCCCCGACCGCGGAAATGATTGCGGGACTGCGGGTTCCACTGTCGATCGTTGCGGTGTCCGACGACCCGGTGCACCCGGCAGACGTTGCGAAGGCGTGGCACGACGCCGCCGACAGCTCGGTGTCGACCGAGATCTCGATGGCCCGTTGGGGTGCGGACCCGGCGCTCCTGGGCCGCCTCGCGATCCACGGCTGGCGCGACCTCACGGCCGCGCCCGGCTAGCGCTTGGGCTGATTGCGGAGCTGCTGCATGGCCGAACCGCGAGACACCGGACCCGGTTCGACCTCCGGTTCGGCCGGTGCGGGCGGCTCCGATTCGGCGGCAACGGCTTCGGCGCCGCCCTGCACCATCACGTTCGCCTGCGCAGACTGGGCCTGGGCCCCCGTGTCGGGTACGGCACCCGGAACATTCTGCTGACCGGCCGCCATCTGCTGCTGTGCGGCCGCGACCTGCTCGGCCAGCACGGGTGGCAGCACGATCGCCAGCGGGGTTCGGGGTGGATGTGGTTCGTCGCCGCGGCGGACGACCGTTTCACTGACCACAGCCCGGGCCACCTTCGACAGGCTTTCCGCACTGGCGGTCGGCGCACTGGCAACACAGCGGATCATCCAGCGCGGACCGTCCACGCCGATGAAACGATGAATGCCGCCGGGCACGGTGGCAACCACCTCACGCCCCCAGAATCCGGTCTCGATGCTGGTCTCTGCTCCCTCGGCACGCAGGGACTCGGTCAGCTCGCCGACGACCTCGCGCCACTGCCCGCTCGATTTCGGCGCGGCGAAGGCTGCCACGGTGATCCGCCCGTGGGGCGTCACCAGATACACGGCCTGGGGCTGATGGTCGGCGGTCATCTCCACGGTGACCTGACCGCCCTCGACCACGGGCACGAGTACCGAGCCCAGATCGAGATGCGAGTTCTCGAAGCCGGCATCTGCGGCCAGATCGCCTATGTCGTAAGGGCCTTCACCGCTACCGATGACCTTCGGTTCGACATCGGGCTCAGATGCCGCACCGCGGGCGCGGCGGCCACGCCCGATTCCCTTGTCCCGTGCCATGGTTCAGACTCCCTTCGGCTGCGAGGCCCCCAACATCGCGTGGCCCCCACTCGATCCGTATCCGCCTGCGCCCCGGCTTGTCTCGTCCAGTTCGTCGACCTCCACGAAGTGGAGCAGCTCGACCTTCTGGACCAGCAGCTGGGCGATCCGGTCGCCCCTGGCGATCGTGATCGCATCGTGCGGATCCAGATTGATCAGGCACACCTTGATCTCACCGCGATATCCCGAGTCGACAGTTCCCGGTGTGTTGACGATCGACAGTCCCGCGCGGGCGGCCAGGCCCGAGCGCGGGTGGATCAGTCCCACCGTGCCCATCGGCAACGCTATCGAGATGCCGGTCGGCACCAAGGCCCGATGACCGGGTTCGAGCACCACGTCGATCGTGCTCGACAGGTCCACACCGGCATCACCCGGATGGGCCCGCGTGGGTAGATCGATGCCCGGATCGAGACGCCTGACGGCGACGAACGGTGCGTCGGCGGGGGTGCTGCCAGCGTTGGTTGCCACACCGGAAGACTACGCTGGGGACGTGCCACCTCTTCCATCACCCGACCCTGCCGGTGACGCTGCCGGCACCCGCCCGACCCCATCCGAGGGCACCCATGACGAGCGGCTGCGCGTACCTGCCTGGTGGTGGCTGTTGGGCGTCGCGTTGATCGCATTACTCGGGTACGAGGTGCAACTGGCCTTGCATCAGAGCTCGCTGAGCTGGATCGCGTACGCGGTCCTCACCCCGCTGGTCTTCTGGGGTCTGTGGTCGATGGGCCGCACGCGCGTCCGGGTGGCCGACGGTGAATTGTGGGCCCACAATGCCCATCTGCCGATCGAGGTGATCGACCGGGCCGCCGTGATTCCCGCCGCTGCGAAGAGTGCCGCACTGGGCCGGCAGCTCGATCCGGCCGCATTTCTGGTTCACAAGTTCTGGGTGAAGACGATGGTCTTGTTGGTTCTCGACGACCCCGACGACCCCACGCCCTACTGGCTCGTCAGTACGCGACACCCCGAAAAGCTGGTGGCCGCGCTGGGATTACCAGACGCGGCCACCGAAGCCTCGGACCCGGGGTAGTCGAACCCGCCGGCGATCATCGCCGTCCGCCACACCGTGGTCGCGGACGGCGTTGTGTCAAGCGCAGTCGACGCAGATACGCGAGTTACCGTTCTCGGTCGCGAGTCGGCTGCGGTGGTACACGAGGAAGCAGCTGGTGCAGGTGAACTCGTCCGCCTGCTTCGGGATGACCCGCACCGAGAGTTCTTCACCCGACAGGTCGGCCCCGGGGAGTTCGAACGACTCGGCGGTGTCGCCTTCGTCGATGTCGACGGAGGCGGCTTGCGCCTCGCTCCGCCGCGCTTTCAGTTCTTCGAGGGAGTCCTCGGATACCTCGTCGGATTCAGTGCGCCTCGGCGCATCGTAATCAGTTGCCATCATTCCGCCTTAAAATAGAAGCGCCTGCGACTTTCAGGTTCCCGATGTGTGCAGGTTCCAAAAGTCCCAACAAGCCGCGTACTTCCCCATCTGCAAAGTTCCGCGACGATGCCCCTTGGACAACGAGCCATCGATCAGTATTCGTTGCCGAACAGGAGCATGATTTCTGTGATTTTCGCCACAGTTGGTGGATAGTCTCTTTTTGGGCTGTCCAACCGAGGCGGCCGAAGCCTAGCCCAGCCGTTGCTCAGAGTCAACAACAACGGCCGCGCGAGAACATTCCCGTCGAAAGCCGCGTGCCGCGCACGATGCGCGACGCGGCCCAGATCGCCTGCGTGTCCAGCTGCGCGGCGTCACGGTGTGTACCGACTACAGTTGACTCGCCCCACAACTGCGCGCGGAAGGCACCTGAGAACCCGTGGTTTCCCAGATCACCTACGGCTACCCCACCGACGATCGCGGTCGTCCCTTCCGGCGACGCCGCTACCTCCCGGCAATCATCGCCGCGGTGGTGCTTGCACTCATCGCTGCGGTGGTGTGGGCCGGTGCGCTGTCCTCGTCCGACACGCAGGCGACCCCGACCGATTGTCCGCAACCTCAGTCCCCGTCGGCCGCTCCCGAGGGGCCCACACCCGTGGTGGGTACACCGGCCGCCACCGACGAGATGCTGCAGGTTCCGCCCGCCGCGTTGAGCAGTTTTCAGATCCGGGTCCTCAACGCGACGGACGAACAGGGCATGGCGCAGACCATCCTCGACGACCTCACCGCCCTCGGATTCCAGGCCGCGCCGGAAAATGCCTACGGAGACGATCCCCTCTATCCGGATCGCAATCTCGATTGTTTCGGGCAGATCCGGTTCGGCGAAGGCGGCAAGGCCGCCGCTGCGGCACTGTGGATCGCAGCGCCGTGCACGCAGTTGATCAACGACGGACGCCCAGGAACCGACGTCGACCTCGCACTCGGCAACCACTACGGCGAGAGTGAACAGAACCAGGACGCGCTCGCCGTCCTCGACACGCTGCGGGTGGCCAATCCCTCGGACCCGAACACCGGAGCCGACCCTGCAGTGGTGGCAGCGGTGCACGACTCCCCCTGCTGATCACCGACCGCCCGCTGTTGGCCCGTAGACCGGATCTAGTCCGGGATCGGCTCCAGGGCACCCAGCCGCGCCAACAATCCGCCCAATTCGTCGGCGATACCCGGAGCCATGGCCAGGGTGACGTTGCCCGCTGCGCTCCGTGAGGTGGCGTCGGGGATCGTCACCACGCGCCCGCCTCTTCGGCGATCAGCGACCCGGCCGCCCAATCCCACGGGCTCAGGCCGTGTTCGAAATGTGCGTCCACCGCCCCGCTGGCCACCATGCAGAGATCGAGTGCGGCCGAACCGATCCTGCGGACGTCGCGGATGTGTGGCAGCAATGCGGAGATCAACTCGCCCTGGACCCGTCTACGCGCCGATCCGTAGCCGAAACCGGTGGCCACCAGAGCGAGCCCGACCTTGTCGATGGGGTTCGTCCGGAGCCGGACCGGACCCGAGCCATCGTCCGAATACGCGCCCTCGCCACGAGTGGCGGAGTAGGTGGTGCCGCGGACGACGTCGACAACAGCTCCGGCGACCGTGCGCCCGTTCACCTGAGCGCCCACCGAGACCGAGTACGCGGGAATGCCGTAGAGGAAGTTGACCGTGCCGTCGATGGGGTCGATGACCCACCGGACACCGGAAGGAACCTCGACCGAGCCACCCTCTTCTTCACCGAGCACGGCATCGCCCGGACGCAGCGACGCGAGCAGCCCGCGGACCAGGCTCTCGGACTCGGTGTCGACGATCGTGACCGGATCGGTGTCAGTACTCTTTGTCGACACCGATTGCGGTGCATCGGTTTTCGTGACACCAGACCCGAAGACCTCGGGCCTTCGGGTGCGCACGTGCTGTGCTGCCTGTTCGGCAACCTGGATCGCCACCGCGGTCAGGTCGGCCGGCTCGAGTTCCGCCATTGCTACATGTGAGCACACCCCTGGCCGAAACGACGGGGCGACCCGGTGAACCGAACGCGAACAGATCCGCCCGACGTCGCGCAGAACCCTTGCGTGCTGACTAGCCTGAACAACGGCGGGCCGGTTGGTGTCACCGCCGTGTCGAGCCGAAGGAGCCGTTCTCGTGTCCAGTGAACCCGGGGTGTCCACCGAGTCGTTACCAGAGTCGAACAAGCTGGGGTTCGGCGTCGATGTCGGCGGATCAGGGATCAAGGGCGGGATCGTCGATCTGACCACCGGACAGCTGGTCGGCGATCGATTCAAGGTCCTGACCCCGCAGCCGGCCACCCCTGAGGCCGTTGCCGGCGGCATCCGCGAAGTCGTCGGGCACTTCGATTGGAAGGGCCCCGTCGGCGTCACCCTGCCCTGCGTCATCACCGGAGGCGTCGCACGCACCGCCGCCAACGTCGACAAGGGCTGGATCGGCACGGACGTCTACAAGCTGCTCGGCGCCAAACTGGGTGACCGACAGCTGTCGGTGCTCAACGACGCCGACGCGGCCGGCATGGCCGAAGACCGGTACGGCGCGGGCAAGGACTACAAGGGCGTGGTGATGCTGTTGACGTTCGGTACCGGCATCGGCTCGGCGATCATGTTCGGCGGCACGCTCATCCCGAACACCGAACTCGGCCACATGGAGGTCGGTGGCAAAGAGGCCGAACACCGGGCGTCGTCGAAGGTGAAGGAAGACAACGACCTGTCCTACTCCAAGTGGGCCGAGGAGGTGTCCGTCGTGCTGTCGGCGTACGAGGCACTGTTCTGGCCCGAGGTCTTCATCGCGGGCGGCGGGATCAGCCGAAAGGCGCACAAATGGATTCCTCATTTGACCAACCAGACACCCGTTGTACCGGCCACTTTGCAGAACACCGCCGGGATTGTGGGCGCCGCTATGGCGGTGGAGGCGGGGTTGCGACCCTAGGTGCCGTTACAATGGCATTCGACTGGCTGTACGCCGGTTCCCCCCAAGCCCCCAGCTTCGCCGAGTGACATCTCGGCGGGACACCGTCTCCGCGGCGAAACCCACCGGTTTCGGTGTCACGGAGATAGCCCGAAAGGTCGTACGTGGCAGCCACGAAAACCCGCCAAACCGAACCGGATACCGAGCAGTCGGAATCGGAGTCGGTGACCGCGTCGCGGGCGCGCAAGGCACCCGCAAAGAAAGCAGCCGCCAAGAAGACAGCCGCCAAGAAGGCCCCGGCGAAAAAAGCCCCGGCCAAGAAGGCAGGCGCAAAACGCGCGACCAAGAAGGTCGACGGCGCGCCTGATGGCGACATCATCGAAGGCGACGGTCTCGAACCGGATCCCTCGATCGATGACATCGACGTACCCGAGGGCGAACTGACCGACGACGATGTCGTGGTCGTGGTCGACGACGACACTGTCGAGGCCGGAGTCGTCGCACCGGGTAAGGGCAAGGCCAAGAAGGCCGACGAGGATGTCGAAGAACCGTCCGAGACCGACAAGGCCTCCGGTGACTTCGTGTGGGACGAAGACGAGTCCGAGGCATTGCGGCAGGCCCGCAAGGACGCCGAGCTCACCGCGTCCGCCGACTCGGTCCGCGCGTACCTCAAGCAGATCGGCAAGGTTGCTCTCCTTAACGCCGAAGAGGAGGTCGAACTCGCCAAGCGCATCGAGGCCGGCCTGTTCGCCACCGAACGCATGCGGCGGATCACCGAGTCCGGAGAAAAACTCACCGTCGCCCAGCGTCGCGATCTGTCGTGGATCTCACGCGACGGTGGCCGCGCCAAGAACCACCTGCTCGAGGCCAACCTCCGTCTCGTCGTCTCGCTGGCCAAGCGGTACACAGGCCGCGGAATGGCATTCCTGGACCTGATCCAGGAGGGCAACCTCGGCCTCATCCGTGCGGTGGAGAAGTTCGACTACACCAAGGGCTACAAGTTCTCGACGTACGCCACGTGGTGGATCCGTCAGGCGATCACCCGGGCCATGGCCGACCAGGCGCGCACCATCCGCATCCCGGTGCACATGGTCGAGGTCATCAACAAGCTCGGGCGCATCCAGCGCGAACTCCTGCAGGACCTGGGTCGTGAACCCACTCCTGAAGAGCTCGCCAAGGAGATGGACATCACGCCCGAGAAGGTGCTGGAGATCCAGCAGTACGCGCGCGAGCCCATCTCGCTCGATCAGACCATCGGCGACGAAGGAGACAGCCAGCTCGGTGACTTCATCGAGGATTCCGAAGCAGTCGTGGCCGTGGACGCCGTGTCGTTCACCTTGCTGCAGGACCAGCTCCAATCGGTGCTCGAGACACTGTCCGAGCGCGAAGCCGGTGTTGTCCGCCTGCGATTCGGCCTGACCGACGGGCAGCCACGCACCCTGGACGAGATCGGCCAGGTCTACGGGGTCACCCGCGAGCGCATCCGCCAGATCGAGTCGAAGACCATGTCGAAGCTACGCCACCCGTCACGGTCGCAGGTCCTGCGCGACTACCTCGATTAGGGACCGATCGCCCGCATCATCCATGCGATGAGTTCATTGCGGACTTGCGTTCGGTTGGTCTCGTTGAGGATCTCGTGTCGGGCGCCGGGGAACACCCGGACGGTGACGTCGATGAGCCCGGCAGACCGGTAATGAGCTGCCAGCTGATCGACCAGTGCTCCCCCGCCACCGACCGGATCCTGATCACCCACCGCGATCAGGATCGGTAGGTCGCGGCGCATCATTCGGACGAGCGCGGGATCGGCAAGTCTGCGGGCCCCGGTGAACATCTCACGGGTTGCCGTTGCATCGATGCCGAAACCGCACAGCGGGTCGGCGACGTAGTCATCGACGATGTCGGTGTCCCTCGACAGCCAGTCGAAGTCGGTTCGTGCCGGGGCGAAGGGTGCGTTGAACATCGACAGGTCCAATTCGCTGTCGAAGTCGAGTGCGGGTTCGAGGGCGTCCAGGGCCGCTGTCCCGCTCAGTACCACGGCGTCCACGTCGTCGCTGTGCTCGAGTAGGTACTGCTGCGTGGCGAATGACCCCATGCTGTGAGCGATCACCACCAGAGGCAACTCCGGAATCTCGTTCTTCGCCACATCGATCAGTCGCCCCACGTCGGCCACCAGGGCATTCCAGCCGTCTGGTCCGAGATCGCCGGGGAGGCGGCCGGGAAGTACCGACGAACCGTGCCCGCGATGGTCGTAGCCGACCACGGCGAAGCCGTCAGCGGTCAAGGCGTGGGCGGTGTCCTCGTACCGGCGAACGTGCTCACCCATGCCGTGTACCAGCAACACGGTCGCCACCGGCTTTCCGTCAGGCTCCCACCGCGAGCCGGACAACACTGCGCCGTGGACCGATTCGACAACGAATTCAGACGGCATCTCGGATCCTTCCGGCCGGGTTTTCTGCGCTCGCGTCGAGAGCGCACGTCAGCAGTCTGAATGATCATCGGGGGTAAATCCGGGTTTCTGCGAGGCCCGGCGCCCTCTGCTGTGCTTCCATATCCGCATGTTCGGTGTGTTGAGCCCATGCGTGGCGCATTTGGATGAAGAGTTGGGCGCGCAGTGGCGTGCGCACTTGTGTGGTGTGTGTTTGACGTTGAGGTCTACTCACGGACAGTTGTCACGGTTGACAACCAATACCGATGCGGTGGTGGTGTCGGTTCTTGTTGATGCGCAGCGTGAGTCGGCGCCGGAGCTGGTGTCGGCAGGTCGGTGTGCGTTGCGGGGTATGCGTGGGGCGCAGGTGGTCTCGGCGAGTGATGTCAGTGTGCGGTTGGGGGCGACGGCGTCGCTGACGTTAGCCTCGGCCAAAGCTGCTGATGTGGTGGCGGAGCGGGCGGCGGGGGTGGCGTCGCCATCCGCGGTGCGGGCCGAGGGTGCACGGTGGGCGGAGCCGCGGCTGCGGTCTCGGGCATTGGCGGATGCGCCGGTCTCGGCTGCGATGGGTGGTGGGGAGTTGTTGACGCAGCTGGGTGCTCAGGCGCAGGTGGAGTCGGTGTCGGTGTCGTTGGGGGAGATCACCGAGAATGCAGCGTCCGCTGGTGCCGCAGTCTTCGCAGCGACGGCGGAATTGGCGGGAGTGCCGGGCAACCGGGAGGTGTTGGCGGGCATCGGTCGCGATTTCGGACGGTGTGCTCATTTGCTGGATGCGGTGGAGGATCTCGAGCGTGATCGAGCAGGTGGGGACTTCAATCCGTTGATCGCAACGGGAACCACTGTGGAGTTCGCGCGCACAGAGTGCGTGCGGTTGGTGGATGCGATCAGGGTGGCGCTTGACGGGGTGCGGTTGCGCGATGACCGGTTGCTGCGGATGTTGTTGATCGGTGGATTGAACCGTGCGCTGGTACGCGTCTTCGGTCCTGGTCCCGATGCCGTGTTCACCAGCCCCGGACAGCGTCGTCAGCCGCAACTGCCGCCGTTCTACAAGCGGGTCCTGCCGTGGATGGGCGTGTACTGCACCGGCTACGCCTGCTGCGCGGACCACACCAATCCGTGCAACGGACGCCGGCACCAAGCCGCATGCAACGGGTGCGACTGCTGCAACGTCTGTGATTGCTGCGACTGCTGATCAACCGGCCCGGACATCGGCCAACGACCAGAGCGGTCCGACAAGTAGCCAGACAACCGTGATCACCCCCAGGGTGGGGAAGACGCCGTACAAGCCACGTGCCTGATCGCCGTCCGCTACGGTCCAGGCCAGCAGGAGAACCGCGGCGATAGACACGGCGGCAGCACAGATCCACCGTCCGAACATCTCCACCTCGTGCCGAAAGGCGTTCCTGCCCTTTGATTGTCGGGCCAGAGGCGGCGGCCCGTCGGCAAACCAGTGCGCGAACCTGACATCGGCCCACCCGATCAGGTAATGGGCGAACGCTACGGTCACCCCCAGGTATATACCGGCAAGGCGATGCACCGTCTCGACCTCGCTCCCCCGCTGCAAGTCCACTGCGACCGCACCGAGCAGAACCACGTCGAGCAGGGGCAGCAGAGCCAGCACGATGATCGAGGCACGTTGTCGGTGCAGGAGATATCGAACCGCCAGTGCACCGAAGACGACCACCCAGAAACCGACTTCACAACCGACGATCACACCGAGAACAGGCGATTCCATACCGACGAGTCTCGGTCGGTGGCCGCAACCGACACATCGGCCACGAGATCGAGAAAGAGTCATCACTTGGGACGACGACCGCGGTCAGCCGATGTGTTGTCATGGTGGGGTGCAAGGAGGCGCCGCGATGACAAAGCTCACCATCGACCCGGACCGCCGGCGCGATGTCGCAGTGGCCGTGGCATTTTTCGTTCTGGGCATCGCGCTCTACGTCGGCGACCTGCGCTACTTCTTCGGCGGTGAGCCACTTGTCTCTGTCGTCCCGGAGTGGGTCCCATACGTCGCACTCGCCCTTGCGTGCGCTTTCCAATCGCTGCGGTCGACCCGCCCGGACATCGCTCTCGGCGGATGCCTGGCCGTCATGGTGGTCGATGCGTTCGCCGGCCCCACGATCGCGGTGTGGATCGTGTACTCCGATGTCGTCTACTCCGTCGCGAGGTACGGTTCCGCCCAGACCCGGCGGGCCATGTTGCTGGCGAACTGGCTGATCGCCGCGGTCGCCCTGACCACGGCGATCGCGGGTTCCGGTGACTGGCGGATCGCCTTGATGGTCATGCTGCTGGTGACCGCACTGATCGCCTCCCCCGCCTCCTACGGCCACGCGATCAGGCAACATCAGATCGCAGCCGACAGCGAACGCGCCAGGGCTCAGGCGACCGAGGAACTGGCCGTCCGGGAACAGGAGGCCGCGATCGCCCAGGAACGCCGGCAGCTGGCGCGCGATCTCCACGACGTGATCGCGGGCCATTTGTCGGGCATCGCACTACAGACTGCAGCGGCCCTGGAGACCACCGACCCGGCAACCCGCGAGACAGTGCTGCGTACCGTGCGCGCAAGCAGCGTCGACGCGCTCGGCGAGATGCGCACGATGATCGAATTGCTTTCCGGGAGCGACGATGTCGATCCTCCGGCCACCGCGACCTTGGCCCGGGTGGACCGGTTGATCGACGCCGCACGGGCCGCCGGCTCTCCCGTGCGGGCGACGATCGTCCACTCACGCCTGGCCCCGGCCACCGACATCGCCGCCTTCCGCATCATCCAACAGGCCATCACCAACGCAACGGTCCACAGTCCCGGCAGCGCCATCGAGATCGATGTGCAGCAAGATGATTCGTCTCTGACGATTGCGGTGACGAACCCGGTACCAGACGGAACCACGGCAGCCCTGCCGGACGCCGGCCACGGCATCACGAACATGAGGATGCGCGCGTCGTCGGTGGGCGGCGTGCTCGAAGTGTCTGTCTCACAAGGACGATGGCGAGTGTCCGCGCAGTTGCCGACCATTGTCCTCGACACCACCGCCAGCGTATCGACCACGTCGGCAGGGTCCCGATGATCCGGGTCGTGATCGCGGACGACCATGCCGCCATCCGCGCGGGGCTCCGCCTCATGCTTGACGGCGTGAACGACATCGAGGTCGTCGGCGAGGCCGTCGACGGAGATGACGCCGTCCGGCTCGTCGCAGAACTCCATCCAGACGTGGTGCTGATGGACATCCGCATGCCGGGCACCGACGGGATCGCGGCCACCGCTCTCATCGGCGCCACCCACGACGCCAACGTGCTGATCCTCACCACCTTCGACATCGACGACTATCTCTTCGCGGCGCTGCGCGCCGGAGCGGCCGGGTTCATGCTCAAGACCGCTACCGCAACAGAACTGGTGTCGGCCGTGACGGCGGTGGCGCGCGGAGACGCTGCCCTTGCCCCCGAAGTGACTCGCCGGGTCATCGAACGGTTCACCGACCACCCGTCGCCGCGGCCGGCGTCCGAACCCGATCGTCTCGTGGCACGCGGGCTGGCCGAGCTGACCGAACGCGAACGCGACGTGTTGGCGGCACTGGGACGCGGACTGTCGAACGCGCAGATCGCCTCGGAGTTGTTCATCGGGGAGACGACCGTCAAGACTCACGTGTCACGGGTACTGACCAAACTCGGGCTCCAGTCCCGTGTGCAGGCCGCGATCATCGCCCGCGAACATGGTGTCGTCAGACCCGACGGCACGGGTTGACCACTCCAGACCTGGCAGTCAGTTGAGTTGTGGATATCGGCCGGAGTCATCCATTTCGTACCGTTCCACGCCGACGACCGCGCTTGTCGGCAGAGAGTCGTAGAGGTGCGGGAACTGCGTTCCGTCATCACTCGGCGGGTCGCCGTCTTCCCACACGATCTCGCCACCCACGCGTTGTGGATCGATGCTCAACAGAACAAGGTCGGAATGATCGCGGTAGAGCAGATTGGCCGGGATGTGGACTTGGGTGCGTTCGGAGAGGTGCACGAACCCCTGCTGCGTCAGCGACTCCGGTTCCAGGACGCCACTCGAACGCGCCTCGAGCCAGTCGGATATCGAGCACAGATGAACCAGGTGGACGCCGTCACTCACCCTTACCAGCCTGCCGCATCACCCGGTACCTGCGCCAGAGTCAATTTCGGACGATCGCGCCGTGAAGACGATCGCGGCGACCACCAGCACCATTCCGCACATCTCGGGCCACGAAGGCACCTGCGCCAATGCGATGGCGCCCACCACCGTCGCGGTCAGCGGCAGCAGTGCGAGCAGCAAGGCGAACTGGGACCGTCCGAGCCGGGCGAGCACCACCTGGTCGAGTAGATACGGCACGGCGCTCGACAACACGCCGACCGCGACGCCGAGCGCCAGGACCCGCCAGCTCCAGAGTTCTCCGGGCGAGATGGTCGTCGTGATGCCTATCACCACCGGGGCGCAGATGGCCCCGGCGACGCTGAGACCGATGGCCAGGTCGTCGATCCCGTTGCGCCACGCCGGGCCGGCCGGCGCAGACTCGGCATGTACGTTCCCCGTCGACACCATCTTGCCGACCACGATGTAGCCGGCCCACAATCCGGCGGCCACCAGGGCGAACAGCACCCCGAGCGGAGCACCGGAGAAACTCGCCCCGCTGAGCAGGACGACGCCCACCAGCACCGACACCACCGCAAGCCCGTCCGACATCTTCCGCGAACCCGCTGCTGCCACGACGATCGGCCCGAGGAACTCGATCGCGACGGCCACCCCCAGGTCGATATGGTCGATCGCCAGGTAGAAGGCCATGTTCATACCCATGGTGATCAGCCCGAAAGCAGCTGCGATCGCGAGTCGGCGAGGTGGATAGGAGCCCTGCCCCCTCGGCCATCGCCGCCCTGCGATCGGCCACCACAGAGCCAACAGCACGAGCCCGGCGGCGGTGGCCCGAAGCCAGGCCACTGCTGCCGGGTTGAGCTGGGAGAACAGCGGCACCGCAACCGATGCGCCGACGTACTGGCACACCGCCCCGATGATGAAGAGCAGAGGTAGATTGGCGGAGATCCGTTCCGACCGAGAGGGATCGACACGGCTGCTCATGGGCTCACTGTAGGCATGACGACCGCGGTGATGACCCGGCGAGGTGGCTGTACTGGGATGCATTTCATAGGCCCGCGATACACAGATGTTGCCGATCGAAAGCCTGCTATTACGGGTGAGTGACGACACACGCCGAGGCACCCGGGAACAAAGCCGAATCCCTGATCGTCTGAAAGAGTGAGAGTGGATGCACCACCCCGGTGTGTTAGCTCGCGAAGGGACCGCGCCAGCGCAGGCCCGGGACGGAGGAAAAAATGTCAGAGACCATCACCACGCCCCCGATCTCCATGCCGTTGACCACTGCCGACCGCTGTGATCGATGTGGTGCAGCAGCCCGTGTACGCGCTGTTCTCTCCACAGGTGGCGAGTTGCTGTTCTGCCGCCACCACTTCAACGAGCACGAAGCCCGGCTGGTGGACATGGGCGCCACCGTGATCACGAACGAGGAAGAGCTCGTCTGACACGCCGACAACACAACACCGCCGCGGTTCACTCACTGTGAACCGCGGCGGAGTCGTTTGTGCGGCCGACCTGGGCGCAGGACCTTCTCGCAAGTCCTAACGCCAGGTGCGCAGCGCCTCGATCCGGGCCTGCAGTTGTTCTGCCGTGGCCATCGCTGTGGGCGGTCCCCCGAGCTTCGCACGCAGCTCGTTGTGGACCAGTCCGTGCGGTTTACCGGTCCGGTGGTGGTGCATCGCGACAAGGCTGTTCAGCTCCCGGCGCAACGCACTGAGCTGATTGCCCACGGTGGGTTCGCGCGGTGTGGCCGGCGCAGCTGCAGGACCGGCACTGCGGGCCTCGATCTGATCGGACTGCCGCTTCTGCAACAGGTCCCGCACCTGGTCGGCATCGAGCAGCCCCGGAAGGCCGAGATAGTCGGCCTCCTCGTCACTGCCGGAGAACGTCGCCGTACCGAACGAGGACCCGTCGAAGATCACCTGGTCCAACTCGGCGTCGGCGTGCAGGGACTCGAATCCCCGTTCGTCGTCCTTCTCGTCCTTCGTCTTGTTGGCGTCGTTCAGCAGCGCGTCGTCGAGTCCGTCGGACTCGCGGTGGGGTTTGCCGAGCACGTGGTCGCGTTGGGCTTCGAGCTGGCTGGCCAGTTGGAGCAGCACGGGCACCGAGGGAAGGAAAACACTCGCGTTCTCTCCCGGCCGCCGCGACCGCACGAACCGGCCGATCGCCTGAGCGAAATACAACGGGGTCGACGCACTGGTGGCGTAGACGCCGACTGCCAGGCGCGGCACGTCGACGCCCTCCGACACCATGCGGACCGCGACCATCCACTCGTCGTCGGAGTCACCGAATTCCGCGATCCTCATCGACGACTTGGGGTCGTCGGACAAGACGAGCGCCGGGGCCTTACCCGTGATGGCCTGCAGGAGTTCGGCGTAGTCGCGTGCGACGGTCTGATCGCTGGCGATCACCAGCCCACCGGCATCGGGCATCCCTGATTTTCGGAGCTGCCGCAGCCGGGTGTGCGCGGCCTGCAGCACAGCGGGGATCCAGTCTCCGTGTGGGTCAAGGGCGGTCCGCCAGGCGCGTGCGGTGTGCTCGGCCGACAGCGGCTCACCCAGGCGGGCAGTGAACTCCTCCCCCGCGTTGTTTCGCCAGCTTGCCTCCCCCGAGTACGCGAGGAAGACAACCGGCCGAACCACGCCGTCCGCAAGGGCATCGGAATACCCGTACACGTAGTCGGCGACCGAACGGGCTCCACCGCCCGGCTCGGGTTCGTAGTTGATGAACGGGATGGGGCTGTCGTCGGACCGGAACGGGGTTCCCGTCAACGCCAGACGCCGGGTCGCGTCGGAGAACGCCTCCCGGATCGCATCTCCCCAACTCTTCGCGTCGCCTCCGTGGTGGATCTCATCGAGGATCACCAGGGTGCGGCGGTTCTCGGTTCGCACCCGGTGTCGAGCCGGATGCGCCGCGACCTGCGCGTATGTCACGACGACACCCTGGAAGTCCGAACTGGTCTGGCCGGTGCTGTTGCTGAATCGTGAATCGAGGGCGATTCCCGCGCGTGCGGCCGCTGCGGCCCACTGGTGCTTGAGGTGCTCGGTGGGCGCGACGACGGTGACCTGATCCACGGTGCGGTCGGTCAGCAATTCGGTGGCGATCCGCAGACCGAACGTCGTCTTGCCTGCACCTGGGGTCGCGACCGCCAGGAAGTCCTTCGGTGCCGCGGACAGATATTTTGTCAGCGCGCGTCGCTGCCAGGTACGCAGCGACGACGCGGCGGGCGCGGGCGCTGGGTCGGACGTGACCTGTGATCCGGTGGCGGCAATAGGTCGGGTCACGACAGGGCACAACTCCTAGCTGCGATGAGATCGGATTCCACCCGTCCGAGCTGGTCGGACGGTCGGTGCCTTGCCGAGGGGCAGATCGGCCACTGCACGGGTCCGTCGGGCACCGGCAAAATGTTACCGCGCCCGCAGACGTCCGAGCGACCGCGGCGGCGGCGCGGCATCACGCATCGCATCCGAACTTCGGCAATGCTGGACACCATCGCTCCTCCAACCGATCCCCAATCCGAACCCGCCCCGAAGAAGCCGGCGCGCGGCGCGCACGCAGATCCCCTCGACGCCCCGACGTCGCGACCGCCGGTCCTCAGAACTATTCCCCGGCTCCTCTGGCGCACGATCACGAAGTCGTGGGACGACTCGATTTTCGCGATGTCCGCGCAGGCCGCGTTCTGGCAGACGTTGTCCTTGCCCCCACTCCTCCTGGGCATTCTCGGCAGTCTCGGCTACATCGCGGGCTGGTTCGGCCCGAACACCGAACAGATCATCTCCGACCGGATCATCGGCTTCGCGGACCGCACGTTCAGCCAGAACGTCGTCGACGAGATCATCACCCCCACCGTCGACAACGTGCTCGTCAGCGGTCGCGCAGAGGTCATCTCGCTCGGCTTCCTGCTGTCGCTGTGGGCCGGGTCCTCGGCGATGTCCAGCTTTGTCGATTCCATCGTGGTCGCCCACGGTCAACACAACGTGCGGCACGCGGTGACACAGCGGCTGTTCGCGCTTTGGCTCTACGTCTGCTTCCTCGTCCTGTCGGTGTTCACTCTGCCCCTGGTCGCCCTTGGCCCCACGTACGTACGTGAGGTGGTACCCGATGCGTGGCGCGAGACCGGGTCACAATTGGTCGACTACGGCTACTTCCCGGCGGTGGCCGTCCTGCTCTTGATCGGACTGACCACGCTCTACCGGGTAGCCCTGGCCAATCCACTGCCGTGGCACCGGCTGCTGTGCGGTGCGCTGCTGGCCGGCGCGGTGTTCTGGCTCGCCAGCGCGGTGCTGCGCTGGTACCTGTCGATCATCACCCAGACCGGGTACAGCTACGGGGCGCTGGCGACGCCGATCGCGTTCCTGCTGTTCACGTTTTTCCTGGGATTCGCCATCGTCATCGGCGCGGAGTTCAACTCCATCGTGCAGGAGACGTGGCCCGCCAATCCGAGCAAGATCGACCAGGTCCGCGACTGGGTCTCGGCGCAGACCAGCGACATCACCGACCAACTCAAAACCGTTCCGAAGAGACTGCCGACGGGCCCGATCCGTAAACCGGATCTCGAGGCGGTCGAACCGCCGCAGTCGCCTCCACGACGCAGCCCGGACCGTCCCCTCGAGGATGAGCGGTGATCAATCCTTTTTCATGCGGGCGTAGATCTTCTTGCATTTCGGGCACACGGGGGACCCGGCTTCGCCGACTTGGTGACGGGAAAGGTCTCGCCGCACAGCGCGACAACGATGTTCCCCATGACAGCGCTCTCGACGATCTTGTCTTTTTTCACATAGTGGAAGAACTTCGGGGTGTCGTCTTCGGTGGTCTCATCGGTGGTGACATCGGGGCGTTCGACGGTCTGCGTATCCATGGGTCCAATTCTGCATCGCTGCGGCGGTGTCGGCCAATGGGCGTGCCGTAGGGGTCACACCGCGCATGGTGGCTGTCCGGCCAGGAAAGGTGGATAGTGGAGCCGTGGGTCCGAAAGAGCACGCGACCGAGACATATCTGATCACCCAGGCGCAGACGTCCCTGGAGGAGCAGCACCGTACTCGAGTACGCAAATACCTGACGCTGATGGCGTTTCGCGTTCCGGCGCTTGTCATCGCGGGGCTCGTCTATGGCGCCACCCAGAACGGTCTGCTGGCACTCGGCATCATCGTCCTGTCCATTCCCATCCCGTGGGTGGCGGTCCTGATCGCCAATGATCGACCGCCTCGGGCCAAGGGCGAGGTGCCCCAGTACAAGTACGGCCCGGACAATCATCGCCAGCTCACCGACGGGGCCACCTTCAACGGGCTCGACCGACGACGCGAGTGAGCACCGGTCGATCCGTCGAGGACCTGGCGTCCATTGCGGCCGGTCTGCGTTCGGCGTTCCTCCGTACCGACTACACCGCCGACGGGATCCTGAACCTACTGGGAACCGACGCGCATGATGCGCTCGGTCGCGGCGAACCCGTACCGGTACGGCGTGCTTGCGCCGACGGGGGCGAGCTCGGCGTCCTCATCCGGCTGCTCCTGTTGGGAGACACTTGCCCGGAGGGTGACGTAGCCGCTGCCCTGAAGCCCGTGCCAGTCGACGATGCGGTGCGCGTGGGGATGCTCGATCACGACGATCACGGTGTCCGAGCCGCGATCGATGTCCGGCCCGTGGATTTCGGGACGGGGTCGCGCTGGCTGTTCTCCGACCTCGACGGCAGCATGCGCCGGATCGCCATCACCGACGATCATGTCCTCGGAGTCGGGCAGGCATCGCTGTCACTGCTCAGGGCAACAGCAACCGAGCCGGTCGGCACACTTCTCGACATCGGGACGGGCTGCGGTGTGCAGGCGATCCACGCTGCCGACTTCGCTCGCCACATCACCGCCACCGACATCACCGGACGATCACTGGCGATGACCCGCGCCGGCGTGGCCATCAACGACATCGCGCCTGAACGGGTCACAGTGGCGCGTGGTGCCTGGTTCGGACCGGTCGGGGGATCGCGTTTCGACCACATCGTGGCGAACCCGCCGTTTGTGGTGGGCCTCCCGTCCGTGACGCACACGTACCGCGACTCCGGCCTCGACCTCGACGGGGCCAGCGAATTGATGTGCCGAACAGCACCGGACTTCCTTGCAGAGGGCGGCACTGCGTCGATGTTGGCTTCGTGGACGATCCGCGGCGACGACTGGCGCGAAAGGGTTGCGCAGTGGATCCCGGACCACGGTGTGGACGCATGGGTGGTCCAGCGCGACGTCGCCGATCCGGCGCTCTACGTCGGCACGTGGCTGCGCGACGCCGGGCATGACCTGCGCGATCCTGCGGCCGCGGAGTTGGCGGACCGATGGCTGAGCCATCTGGACGATGCCGGGGTGCGGGGCATCGGTTTCGGCTTCGTCTTCCTGCGCCGCACCGATGAGCCCACCGACCTGCTGGCCGAAGAGATGAGTCAGGCGTTCGACGACCCACTGGGTCCCGAGGCGGCCGAGTATCTGCGTCGGGTCGCGTGGTTACGCGACCACAATCTGGGCGAGGAACGCTTCAGCGTGCGTGGGGGCACCGCGCTCGAACGGGTCGCGACCCTGACCGGCGACGACGGCTGGGAGGACGTCGTCACCCGCATCCACCGCGGAGACGGACCCCGGTGGAGCCACGAGATCGATGCACTCGGTCGATCCCTGCTGGCTGGGCTGCGGCCCGACGGGTTGTGCCTCGATGAGGTGGCCGAGCTGCTCGCCATGGCCACCGGGTCCGACCCCCTGGATCCGGGTGATGTGCACGCGATGATCGAGGGCCTGGTGCGTCACGGAATCGTCGTCCCCGCGGGGATGTAGCGGTCCCTGCCGGGAAAGCTCAGTTCACTCTCAGTAACTTCTCAGACCGTCTTCCCAAAGACGCAGGTCAGCGCATCCTGCGCGGGAACACCTCGCGGAACTATCTGGTGAGGCTCAGCCGTTGAACTCTGTGAAGACAATCGCACTCGAGGAGGCCGACATGTCCAGCCCCACCACCATCCGTCCGGCAATGACCGAACAGGACCTGGATGCACAGAGCCCGGCCGCGGACCTGGTCCGCGTCTATTTGAACGGTATCGGCCGCACCGCCCTCCTGAACGCCGAGCAGGAAGTCGAACTGGCGAAGCAGATCGAGGTCGGCCTCTACGCCAAGCATGTCCTGGCCACCCGCAAGCGTCTGTCCGCAGTCAAGAAGCGCGATCTGGCCCAACTGGTCCGTGAAGGTGAGTCGGCTCGCTCGCATCTGCTCGAAGCCAACCTCCGCCTGGTGGTCTCGCTGGCCAAGCGTTACACCGGCCGCGGCATGCCGCTCCTGGACCTGATCCAGGAAGGCAACCTGGGTCTGATCCGAGCGATGGAGAAGTTCGACTACGCGAAGGGTTTCAAGTTCTCGACCTACGCCACCTGGTGGATCCGTCAGGCCATCACCCGCGGTATGGCCGACCAGAGCCGCACGATCCGGCTCCCTGTCCACCTGGTGGAGCAGGTCAACAAGCTGGCCCGCATCAAACGTGAACTCCATCAGCAGCTCGGCCGTGAGGCCACCGACGAGGAGCTGTCGTCGGAGTCTGGTATCCCGGCCGAGAAGATCGCCGATCTGCTCGACCACAGCCGCGACCCGGTGAGCCTGGACATGCCGGTCGGCAGCGATGAAGAAGCTCCCCTGGGCGATTTCATAGAGGATGCGGAGGCCACCTCCGCCGAAAATGCCGTTATCGCCGGTCTCCTGCACACCGACGTGCGCACCGTGCTCTCCACCCTCGACGAGCGTGAGCAGCAGGTCATCCGCCTGCGCTTCGGACTCGACGACGGCCAGCCCCGCACCCTCGATCAGATCGGGCGGATGTTCGGCCTGTCGCGTGAACGTGTTCGCCAGATCGAGCGCGAAGTGATGTCGAAGCTGCGCCAGGGCGAACGCGCCGAGCGGCTTCGCGCCTACGCGAGCTGATCGCGCCGTACGTCTTCACTCGAGCGGAAAGCCGCCACCGATTCGTCGGTGGCGGCTTTTCTCGTCATGGATCCCGTATCACCCCAGACGGCGGGGCCCTGAATCGTGTTTGGTGGGAACGGGCCCCACGTGCATGCGTGCCGCGAGCACGGCCACCCCAGCCGGCGTGGCATGGATCGGGTCGCACACCACCTCGCGTGCCTCGGGGATGTCGTCGACCAGTGCCGAGATACGGGTGACCAGGTCGATGAGTGCATCCTTGTTCACCGGCTCCGAACCGCCATAGCCCGAGAGCAGTGGCGCCGACCGCGGCGCCTCGATCAGGTCGGCGGCGTCGCTCTCGGTGAGGGGCAAGGCCCGATACGCCCTGTCCCCCAGCAGATCACTTGTCACGCCGGCCAATCCGAACGACATGAGCGACCCGAACGACGGGTCGTCGCGCACCCTGATGACCGTGCTGATCCCCTTGGGTGCCATCTGCTGGACGTGCAGACGGGATTCGCCGGTCACCTCACCCAGTTCCACCACCGCGAGCCGGACCGCATGCTGGTCGGGTAGGTCCAGGCGCACACCCTCGCGGTCGGCCCGGCCTCGCCATTCTTCCGAGAATGCTTTGACGGCAACGGGATATCCGAGTTCGTCCGCAGCCGCGACGCTCTCCTCGACGCTGTTGATCTCCCGGAAGGGGACGATGTGGATGCCGTAGCAGGCGAGCACCTCGGCGGTTGCCGCGTCGTCGAGCTCGGTGACATCCCCGCCCTGTGCGTCGACGGCCTCCCGGACGAGACGGCGAGCGGTGTCGGGGTCCACATCGGCAGGCCGGCGGACCTGGGACGGTGGCCGCGACCGCCACTGCGAGTATCGCCACGAATATCCGAGTGCTTCGGCGGCCCGCTCGGGCCCTGGATAGGACGGGATCGATCCGCGTGCAGGTGTTCCGTGTGGTCCGAGGACGGTGAGGTTCTGCGGGATGCCTTCCACCGCGAGGAACGTGGTCACCACTGGTTTGTCGGAGTCGGCCATCCCGGTCATCAACGCCTGGGCGTACCGGTCCACGCTCACCGCCACCGGTGGGACGAACACGGCTATCAATGCATCCACCCCGTCATCGGCGGCTGCCGTCCGAACGGCGGCCTCGAACTCTTCCGGGGAGGCACCTGGTCCGAGATCGACCCGCTGAACCGCTTCGAGGCCGAAGTGGCTACCGGCTTCCTGTGCCAGCACTCCCAGCGCCGTCGAGTTGCCGACGATGCTGACCCGGGGACCACGCGGAAGGGGTTGATACGCAAAGACCGTCGCGCAGTCGAACAGTGCCGATATGGTGCCCACCTGGATGACGCCGGACTGGGCGAGGATGGCCCGGGTGCTCTCGTCGTCGAGCGAATGGTCGGCGGCGGCCATCGCGGGTGGCACGGCACCGCGGCCGGACTTGACCGCGACAACCGGTTTGCCGCTTGCCACCCGCCGGGCGAGGCGGGTGAACTTCCTGGGGTTACCGAAGCTCTCCAGATAGAGCAGCACCACCTCGGTGTCCGGATCGCTGTCCCAGTACTGCAGCAGGTCATTACCGGATACGTCCGCGCGGTTGCCTGCCGACACAAACGTCGACAGACCCAGTTGCCGTCGGGCGGCGGCGTCCAGGATCGCGATGCCGAGGGCGCCCGACTGGCAGAAGAAGCCCACCGCGCCTCGCCCTGGAACCAACGGCGCCAGTGTGGCATTGAGACCGACAGCCGGATCGGTGTTCGCCACACCGAGGGCGTTGGGCCCCACCAGTCGCATACCGTGCTCACGGACGGACTCGACCAGACGACGCTCGGATTCGAGCCCGGAATCGCTGGTCTCACTGAATCCGGAGGACAGCACGAGCAACGTCTTGACACCCTTGGACAGACAGTCGTCGAGGACGTCCTCGACCGCGTCGGCCGGAACCGCGACGATGGCCAGGTCCACAGGATCCGGGATGTCGCGCACCGTCGGATAGGCGCGGATGCCGCGCACCGCCCGGTGCTCGGAATTGACCGGATACACCGGCCCGGTGAACCCCGCGGCGATCACGTTCGCCAGCACCGCATTGCCGACCTTCAATCTGTCGACGGAAGCGCCGATGACCGCAACCGACGTCGGCCGCAACAGGTTTGCCACACTGCGGGCCTCTGATCCGCGCTCGCGCGCGTTGCGCACCGACAACAGGGCTTCGGTCGGGTCGATGGTGAACTCGACGTGGATGGTGCTGCCGTCGAAGCTACGTCGCAGCTGATATCCCGCGTCTCGGAACACCGCGACCATGTTGGGGTTCTCGGCCAGCACCTCGGCTTCGAACTTCTCGAATCCGCATTCCGCAGCGGCACCTGCGAGGTGTTCGAGCAGGATCGGGCCCAGTCCCCTTCCCTGGTGCTCGTCGGCCACCACGAACGCGACCTCCGCCGTCCCGGGTTTGCCGTCGCCGGCCAGGCTCTCGTAGATGCCGATGGCGATGATCTCGCCGCCGAGCATGCCGACGAACGCGACGCGGCTGTAGTGGTCCACGGTGGTCATCCGCGCGAGTTCGCGGGGCGGGATCTGCGGGAACGGACCGAAGTAACGCAGGTAGCGGGTGCGCTCGGACAGCCGTGAGTGGAAGCGGACGAGACGGTCGGCGTCCTCGGGCACGATCGGGCGCAGATGGACCACGCCGCCGTCGCTGGCGAGAACGTCGGCGATCCAGTGACGCGGATAGTCGTGGGGGCCCCGCTGATCGGGTGGCACGGTGTCAGTCACGGGGGTCCTCCGGATCGAGTCCGCACAGCGGGTACACCGCTCGGCGGGTGGCCATGATGGTGGCGTCTGTTCGGGTTTGGGCGGCATCGGTGACACCCGCCATCAGCGGTCCACCACCATCACCGTCCCACGGGAGGTAGTCGATGTCGCCCCCGTCGCTCATGCTGTTGACGGGATCGCCGCGCAGCGTTTCGTCGAGCGATTGTGCCTCCTCTGTCGCTGCGCGGCACCAGCTTTCATCGATGGTGGTCACCGGGTCGAGGTCGTGTCCGGTGACCGCCGCGATGAGGTGGGTCCAGCTGCGCGGAACCACGTCCACGATGCCGTACCCACCACCACCGACCGCCAGCCAACGCCCTTCGGCGTAGGTGTCGGCCAGGTCACGCATCGCGAGGACCGCGGCGCGCTGACCGTCGATCGTCAGCGACAGGTCGGTGAGCGGATCGCGCCGGTGGCTGTCCACTCCGCACTGGCTGACGATGATCTGCGGACGGAAACTCTCGAGCATCCCGGGCACGATGGCGTGGAATGCGCGCAGCCACAGCTTGTCCGTGGTCTCGGGCATCAGCGCGATGTTGACCGCGGTGCCCCTGCCGTCCTGCTCCCCCACCTCTTCCGGCCACCCGCTGCCCGGCCAGAGCGTCGCCGGATGCTGGTGCAACGACACCGTCAGAACGCGGGGGTCCGCGGCGAAGACCTTTTGCACGCCGTCACCGTGGTGCGCGTCGATGTCGATGTAGGCGATGCGGTCATACCCCTGCTCCAGCAGCCACCTGATCGCGACAGCGCAGTCGTTGTAGATGCAGAAACCTGCCGCGTGACCCGGCATCGCGTGGTGCATGCCCCCACCGATGTTCACCGCTCGACGTACCGAGCCGGACGCGATTGCCGCGGCGGCCGCCATGGTGCCGCCGACGAGAACGCTGGCGGCACTGTGCATTCCCTCGAAGATCGGGTTGTCCGTGCTACCCAGCCCGAACAGTCTCTCCAGCAAATGTGTTGCGCCGCCGACATAGTCGTCGACCGCGGAGGCGCTGCGCACCGCATCGAGGTAAGCGGAGGTGTGCACGGTCTGCAGCAGCCGGTCGTCGACGTTCATCGGCGGCGTGGTCTCGACACCGTCGAGCACCCCGAGTGACCGCGACAGAGACATCGTCAGGGCCAGTCGCACCGGGTTCATCGGATGCGCCGCCGTCCATCGGTATCCCAGGAAGTCGTCGCTCCAGATCACCGCGGCCGGCTCCGCGCCGGGTCGGTCGACTGCATTGTTCATACTGCGAGCCTAGTTCGACTGATGCGCAGTGGGGCCCTGTCGGCCTGGATCACCCGGACGGAGGCACAGGCGTATCGCGCCCCGTCGCCCCGCGCTACCGCTACAACCCACTCGTACAGGTAACCTTACTAGAGGACGAAAGGGATGGGGATCGTGAACGAACTGATCGACACCACCGAGATGTATCTCCGGACGATTTACGACCTCGAGGAAGAAGGCATCGTCCCGCTGCGGGCGCGTATTGCAGAGCGGCTGGAACAGAGCGGTCCGACGGTGTCACAAACCGTCGCACGGATGGAACGCGACGGACTGGTGATGGTTGCGGGCGACCGCCACCTCGAGCTGACCGACAAAGGCCGCAGCCTCGCCGTGTCGGTGATGCGCAAGCACCGGCTCGCCGAGCGGCTGCTGGTCGACGTGATCGGCATGCCGTGGGAAGACGTGCACGCCGAGGCATGCCGCTGGGAACACGTGATGAGCGAGAACGTCGAGCGCCGTTTGCTGGAGGTCCTCGACCACCCGACCACCTCGCCGTACGGGAACCCGATCCCGGGCCTGGACTTGCTGGGCTATGAGGACATGGCACCTCCCGGACCGATGACACGCATCTCCGAACTCCCGCAGGGCGAACCGGTTGCCGTGATCGTCCGGCGGTTGTCCGAGCATGCTCAGTCGGACATCGAATTGATCAGTCAGCTCCGTGAGGCCGGTGTGGTGCCCAACGCGCGGGTGACCGTGTCGGTGAAGCCCGGCGCGATCGTCATCATCACCCCGGGGCACGAAGGTCTGACACTGTCCGAGGAGATGGCCCACTCGCTGCAGGTCGAGAAGGTCTGACCGCACCGCGATGAAGCTTCTGGTCACCGGCGGAGCCGGTTATGTGGGTAGCGTCTGCGCTCGTGTGCTGATCGAACACGGCCACGACGTCACGATCATCGACAATCTCTCCACCGGCAACGTCGATGCCCTGCCCGATCACGCCGCGTTCATCCAGGGCAACGTGAGCGAGGTCGCGCCGCGTGTACTCGGCTCCGACTCATTCGATGGCGTGCTCCACTTCGCAGCGCAGTCGTTGGTGGGCGAATCGGTCGAGTCCCCCGAAAAGTACTGGTACGGCAACGTGGTCGAGTCGTTGGCCCTCCTCGAGGCCGTTCGGCGTTCGGGAACCCCGCGACTGGTGTTCTCCTCCACCGCCGCCACCTACGGAGAACCTGAGTCGGTGCCGATTCTCGAGTCCTCACCGACTCGACCGACGAACCCTTATGGCGCAACAAAACTCGCCATCGACCACGCCATCACGTCCTACGCGGCGGCCCACGGGCTGGCCGCGATGAGCTTGCGGTACTTCAACGTTGCGGGCGCACATGCCGGCGCGGGCGAGAATCGTCAGGTCGAGACGCATCTGATCCCGCTGATCCTTCAGGTCGCCCTCGGACATCGGGACCACATCAAGGTCTTCGGTACCGATTACCACACCGATGACGGCACGGCGATACGCGACTACATCCACGTGTACGACCTGGCGCAGGCACATGTGCTGGCGCTCGAATCGGCAATAGCCGGTCGTCACGCGATCTACAACCTGGGCAGTGGCACGGGATTCTCTGTGCGGCAGGTCATCTCGGCGTGTGCCGAGGTGACGGGTCTCGACATCCCCGTCGTCGATGCACCGCGTCGCGCCGGCGACCCCGCCGTCCTGATCGCCTCGAGCGACAAGGCCATCGCCGACCTCGGGTGGTATCCGGAGAAGACAGACCTGCCGGTCATCGTCCGCGACGCCTGGGAGTTCACACGGACCCTCGGTGATCGGGCCCACTCGGCGGCAGCCGCCGCTCGTTGACGTCTGTTCTCAGGCCGCCGGCCGCATCAAGGGTTCCGGAAGTGTCACGCCCAGTGACCGCGCGACGATGAATCCTGACTCGGCGCATTCGCTGATCCTGTGGGGTGGGATCCCCCGCACGAGGGCATCGCTGTACAACACTGCCATCGAGTAGTCCGGGCAGGCACGCAACGCGACGTCGAACGCGGTGCCTGCCATCGCCCCGTTGCCGTGTACGTAGTAGATGAATCCGAGCAACGTGGCCGCAGATGCCTGTCCGCGACCGCGGAGCCGACGAGCAGCCTGCGTCCACGCGCGCTCGGCGTCCATCCATCGGTCGGTGACCGCCAGCGCCAGCAGCGAGTCGCGCACGTAGAACTCACGAAGGGCCTTGTCGAAGAACCGGAGATCGGCACACGTCAGTTCACGACCGTCCTCGAGCACGTCCAGGACGCTCTCGAGGTCGAGCCTCTCCTGGAGGCGGCGAAGGTCATCGACCAGGGCCGGCAACGCAATTCGCTGCGGCGCCGCCGACTCGGCCCACCGTCGCAGTGTCGAGGGAGCGACTGTCGTCTGGTCCAGCGACTGCGGGACCCGATTCACCCAGTGCGCGGTGTCGTCCACTCGACCAGAGTCCTGTGGGTCCAGGTCCTCGTCCTCCCCTGAGCCGAACAGCGCACTCTCCGCGCGTTCGTCGTGGATCCGCCAGTACGCCCTGTCATCGTCGGCGGCCACGGCGTGGGCGTCACAGGCCGGATCCGCACAGTGCGGAAGGGCTGACAAACTGTTCACCATCTCGTCGCGGGTCATCAGTACTCGCCTGCCGTTCTTGACGGCGCGTGCGATGGCCACCGGGCTGATCGTCGGGTCACCCACCACACCCGTGGCCGGACCGCTCCCCTGTTGTGCGTCGGACCTGTTGTCCCACATCGTCTTCCAGTGAGAACCTGCGGTGATGGCAGGCGTCACGAAACCGCCGTACAGTCCGCCGACCGCGGCCAGATGCCGATCGATGATCGCGAACAGGCGGCGATAGTGGGGGCTGTCGGCCGGATGGGCGCCGTCGATCACGACCCCCATCACAAGCTGTGCGTCATACGACTCGCACACGTGCGCGAGGTGCTCGATGAGCGCAAGCATTTCCGAGGTAGGACGACCCCTGTCGTCGAGCACAAGATCGTGTCGCATGGTGGTGCCGATCTCGTCACCCTCCCCGTCGAGGGTGATGAGGACCAAGGAACGCTCCGGGATGAAGCCGAGGAGGGCCGGGATGGCGGTGATCAACGCCCCCGGGCCGGAAACCGATGTGGCGTAGCTGTCAGATGTCATGCACCGATGTTCGGGGCACCCGACAACAGAGGTGATGGCACGAGGACCGATTCGGCCGGGTTGTCCACCGATTCCGGGTTGTCCACAGCGGCCGACTCATCCACGCGAGCGAGAGACCGCCTTGGTGTACAACTCGTCGAGTGCCAACCCATCCGATCCGGGCCGCGGACCTGCGATGAGGGAGGTGACGTATACGCGTACCCCGTCGTTCTGGGCTACCAGCGCGGTCATCGTCTGAGTCATGGCCCCCGAGACCGTGACCCGACGGAACGCCATCGACTCGTCGGATTCCGCGGGCGAAGGAGGCAGGATCGTGGTGGTCACGGTGGCTGTCGCGCCGAATGCGTCAGTTGTGTATGACGGGCAGTTCTGGATCTGGGTCTGTAGGTCGGCCAGCGGCGAGTTCACCAGAACCGACACGGCGCTGAGGGTTCCCGCATTGGGCCCTGCGCCGGTTGCCACCCATGCCGTTGCCTGCCCACCGCCACTGGGCAACGGTCTCGGGGCGCAGTTCGGTGGGTTCACACCGCCGCCGGTGGGAACTCCGGCCGTATCGGCGAGCACGGCGCGCAACTGGTCTCCGGTCACTTCTGTCGGCGAGTAGCCGGCCGGAAAGTCTGCAGCGGTGACGGATCGAGACGCGAGGTCGAGGCCCGAACTCGAATTCTGCGGCTCCGCCGACCCCGTCGGTGCTGCCGTCGGCTCACCGTCGACCGCCGACGTGCACCCGGCGACCGCGATGACAGCGACCATCGCCAGCAAGGACAACCCCCGTCGCCCCGCACGAAAACCTGTCACCCGGCTCACCCCGACACCCAACTCACCGGACCCACTGTGCCACCGCGAGCAGGCCATCGGGGCGCGCGACACGATTAGACTGCCCACTAGTGACAGCCGCCGGGGCGACTGCTGCGCGAACATCACCGAAGACAGCGATCAGGCGACGCCGCGAGGAGAACAACGGTTATGGGGATCATCGGCAAGATCAAGGGTGAACTCGTCGACATCATCGAATGGATCGATGATTCACGCTCCACGTTGGCCTGGCGGTTTCCTCGCTATAACAACGAGATCAAGAACGGCGCCGAACTCATCGTCCGGGAAGGTCAGCAGGCTGTTTTCGTCTACCGCGGGCAGCTCGCCGATCGGTTCGGTCCGGGCCACTACCAGCTCACCACCGAGAACCTCCCCCTCCTGAGCACCCTGCAGGGCTGGAAGCACGGGTTCACCAGCCCCTTCCGGTCCGAGGTGTACTTCATCAACACCCGGCCGGTCACCGACCTTCGCTGGGGCACCGCCAATCCGGTCACCGTGCGCGACCCGGATTTCACCATGGTCCAGGTGAGGGCCAACGGTTTGTGTGTCGTTCGGGTGGCTGAACCCGACATATTTCTTCGCGAGGTGATCGGCACCGACAGCGAGGTGGACGTGGAAGAGATCTCCGAGCTGTTGAGGCGTGTCATCACACTGGCGTTCTCGGACATGATCATGGAAACCCGTCTCGGCGTGATCGACCTCCAGGGGCGCCAGGTCGAGTTGTCGCAGAAACTCCGGGACTTCGTCGCCGAGCGTGTCGACGACGAGTTCGGGCTGTCGATCGACTCCATCACGATGAACATCTCGCTGCCCGACGAGATCACCTCGGCGATGACGCGTGGTGTCGCCCGCGGCGTCGAGGAGGGCGGCTTCTTGAACAACGTCGGCGACCTGGGCCGCTATCAACAGGGCAGAGCCGCCGACGCCATGCTCGCCGCAGCCCAGAACCCCGGCGGGGGTGCAATGGGCGACATGATGTCGGCCGGGATGGGCGTGGCGTTGGGCAGTCAGATGGCCGGCCAGTTCGGCGGGCAGGCGCAGCAGGCGAATGCCACTGCGCCACAAGGGCCTCCACCGTTGCCCGGGGCCGTCACGTTCCACATCGACAACGGCGGTCAGCCGGCGGGTCCCTATACCGTCGCCCAGCTGCAGGGTGCGGTCGCGTCGGGTCAGTTCACCGGGGCGACTCTGGTGTGGACCCAGGGCATGCCCGGATGGGCGCAGGCGGCGACCGTTCCCGCTCTTGCAGGCTTGTTCGCGACCCCGCCACCCATCCCGACGACCACACCATCGGTATAGCCATGAACGACGACAATTTCGGACCGCCGCCACTGCCCGGTCATGCTCAGCCGGACGCCTCGCCTTCGGGATACGCCGCGCCGTCGTCCTTCGACCCGCCACCATTACCGACGCATGACCCGCGACCGGCCTCGCCACAGCAACCGCTACCCGGACCATCCGACCCCGAGCGAGCCCAGTTCCAGGTCACCGAGCGGACGCGTACCTATCCCTGCGACACCTGCGGGGCACAGTTGGTGTTCGACCCGGCGTCACAGCAGTTGCTCTGCCCGAGTTGCGGTCGTTCCCATCAGATCGTGCTGGATCCGAACCGGCGGGTGGTCGAACACGACCTGGCCTCCACGATGACCCAGCTGCGCGGGCTGATCGCCGAGAACTCGTCGGGTCAGACAGTGAGCGAGCGCGAGATCGTCTGCCAGAGTTGTGGCGGCAGAACAACCTTCAGCGGCACCCTGACCGCCACCCGGTGTCCGTACTGTGCCACCCCGATCCAGCGTGACGACATCCACGACGCCCCCACGCGACTTCCTGTCGACGGCATCCTGCCGTTCCAGGTCGATGACAAGCAGGGCCGCGAGGTGATCGAGAAGTGGATCAACAGTCGCTGGTTCGCGCCCACCGAGTTCAAGAAGTACCGCGAGGTGGGCGCGTTCAGCAGCGTGTATGCCGCCTACTTCACCTATGACGCCGACACTACGACGTCGTACACCGGAATGCGCGGCGACAACTACACGGTGACGGTCGGCAGCGGCGACAATCGCCGCACCGAGACCCGCACGCGGTGGAGTCACCGTTCCGGTGTCGTGGGGGTCGACTTCGACGACGTGGCGGTTCTGGCGAACACGGGATTCGACACCGACAAGGTGCATGAACTCGAACCCTGGCCGACGGCTCAGGCAACGCCGTACACACCCGAGTTCGTCGCAGGCCATCTGTGCCGCACCTACGATCACGACGCGGACCAGTGTTTTCCGGTGGCCCAGGCACGGATCGACGCCGGGATCGACCACGCGATCCGTCGCGACATCGGCGGTGACCACCAGCGGATCAACAGCAAGGACACCAGGTACAACGCGCTCACGTTCAAGCACGTCCTGCTGCCGATCTGGCTGCTCACCGTGGTCTACGCAGGTAATCCTTTCCAGGTCTTCATCAACGGGGTGACCGGCGAGGTGCAGGGCCAACGTCCGTGGAGCAAGGTGAAGATCGCGTTCGCCGTGCTCGCGGCCCTGATCGTCATCATCGCAGTGGTCGCCACGTGGGCGGCGCTGCGATGACCGCATCCACCGAGAGGCCGTCATGACCACCGCGATCGTGGTCGTTGTCCTCGTCGCATGCGTTGCCGCGGCGGTGGGTGTCTTCCTCATGACCCGCCGGATCCGGGACAGCGCGGTGCGCTCGAACGAGATCATCCCCGGCCAGCCCACCAATGCGCCCGCGTCCTGGGCAGGTTCGCACGACCCGGAAGCGCGGCTGCACCGGCGCATCCGCGACGCGCTGGCCCTCCTCCGCGCCGACCCAAAGCTCGAGTACGACGGCGAACGTATCGACGCCAGGGTCCGGATCGAGCTGGCCGCAACAGATCTCGACAATTGGCTGATAGCGGTGTCCAAGACTCCCCCGCGACTGCGGGAAACCGCGCTTGCTCACGCCGACTCCGCGGTCACCGAGTTGGAGAACGTGGCGGCCGCATTGTCCGGTGGGGCAACAGTGCAGCACGATCGGGTCGACGAGCTGATCACCAGGATCAGCTCGCCGCCTGCACTGGATGCTTGACCTCCCGCGAGGTCAGCTCCCGCGTTTGATCCACTCTTCGAGGTGTGGCGACTCGGTACCCACCGCAGTGGAATCACCGTGTCCGGTGTGCACTTTCGTCCCAGGATCCAACGTGAAGATCTTGGTCCGAATCGACTCGATGATCGTCGGGAAGTCCGAGAACGAGCGACCGGTTGCGCCGGGTCCGCCCGAGAACAGTGTGTCGCCGCTGAACAGCACCCCTAGTTCTGGTGCGTAGATGCACGACGAACCAGGCGAGTGACCCGGGGTGTTGATCACGACGAGGTCGGTGCCCGCGACACTGATCTTCTGACCATCGGCCAGTTCCTCCGGAGCGACATCGGCGTGCGTCTGGTCCCACAGCATCCGGTCACCCGGGTGCATCTTCATCGGGGCATCGAGCGTGCGCGACAATTCGGGGGCCACCGTGATGTGGTCGTTGTGGCCGTGGGTGAGCAGCACGGCCTTGACCGTACGTCCGGCGACCGCCTCGATGATCGGCGCCGACGAATGTGCGGCGTCGATGATGACAACCTCGGAATCGTCACCGACGAGCCAGATGTTGTTGTCGACATCCCACGTACCGCCGTCGAGACTGAACGTGCCCGAGGTGACGACGTGATCGACGCGAACGGTCACAGGATCACCACCGAACGCAGGACCTCGCCGGCCTCCATCTTGCTGAACGCGGCTTCCACGTCGTCCAGTCCGACACGCTCGGTGACGAACAGCTCGAGTGGCAACCTGCCCTGCTGGTACAGGTCGACAAGCATCGGGAAGTCACGCTCGGGCAGACAATCGCCGTACCAAGACGACTTGAGGGCACCGCCGCGAGAGAAGAAGTCGACCAGTGGCATCTCCAGGGTCATCTCGGGTGTCGGCACACCGACGAGCACAACGACACCGGCCAGATCGCGCGCATAGAACGCGGTCTTGTACGTCTCGGGCCGACCGACCGCATCGATCACCACGTCGGCACCGTTGCCGTCGGTGATGTCCTGGATCGCGGTGACGACATCGTCGGTCACAGAACCATCGATGGTGTGGGTGGCGCCGAGAGAGGTCGCCCACTCGAGTTTGCGGGCATCGCGGTCGACCGCGATGATCTTGGTCGCGCCGGCAAGCCTGGCGCCCGCGATGGCGGCATCGCCCACTCCACCGCATCCGATCACAGCGACGCTGTCGCCGCGGCCGACGCCACCGGTGTTCATCGCCGCTCCGATGCCGGCCATGACACCGCAACCCAGCAACCCGACCACGGCCGGATCGGCATCGGGGGCGACCTTGGTGCACTGACCTTCGTGAACGAGCGTCTTGTCCGCGAACGCGCCGATACCGAGTGCGGGCGTCAGCTCGGTGCCGTCCTGCAGAGTCATCGGTTTGCTCGCGTTGAACGTGTCGAAGCAGTACCAGGGGCGACCACGCTTGCAGGCTCGGCACACACCACACACGCGCGCCAGTTCAGTACGACAAAATCGCCGGGTTCGACATGGGTGACCTGATCACCGATGGTCTCAACGATGCCGGAGGCCTCGTGTCCCAGCAGGAACGGGTAGTCGTCGTTGATACCGCCCTCGCGGTAGGCGAGGTCGGTGTGGCACACGCCGCAGGCAAGGATGCGCACCACCACGTCGCGGGGGCCTGGATCGGGGATCGTGATCGTCTCGATCGTGGTCGGGGCCCCTTTTCCTGCCGAGACCACACCACGCACCTGCTCTGCCATGATTGCCTTTCGCTGCACTGACCGTGTTTGGGGCGGTCTGACCGCCGCGGTCTTCACCCTAATGTTTGCTTGGTTTTCGCTCACGGCGAACTCGCTGGGGAATTGACACCGTTCGAACTCCGTTGAGAACACTAGTCGCCATTGAGCCCGTGGTCAGGGCTGACTCTCGGCCAGGGATTGGTTCGAACGGCCGATCATGGGCGACAATGGAGAACACTTATCCACACGACAGCAGGACTGGGCAGCGAGGAGGTTCGCCATGGACGACAAGTCCACGCTCTACGAGCTCGAGTTTCCAGCGCCACAGGTGACCGGCGACGAGGGTGACGGACCGGTGTTGGTCCACGCGCTGGAGGGTTTCGCCGACGCAGGCCACGCGATCAAACTCGCGTCGGACCACTTGCGGCAGAGTCTGGAATCGGAATTGGTGGCGACGTTCTCCACCGACGAACTGATGGACTACCGATCGCGCCGCCCTTTGATGACGTTCACCGGTGACCAGTTCACCGACGTGGCGATGCCCGAGCTGACGTTGCATGCCGTGCGCGACAACAACGGCACGCCGTTCCTGCTGCTCTCCGGCGCCGAGCCGGACCTGCGCTGGGAACGGTTCGTCGCCGCCATCCAGGGATTGTCGGATCGGTTCGGGGTGTCCACAGTGATCGGTCTTAACGCCATCCCGATGGGGATACCGCACACCCGGCCGTCCACCATCACGGCGCACGCGAACGACAAGGACCTGATCGCTTCGCTGCCCCGATGGGGCTCGGAGCTGAAGGTTCCCGCCAGCGCATCGATGCTGCTCGAACTCCGTCTGGGACAGCACGGTCTGACAACTGCCGGACTCTCCGTCCATGTGCCGCACTATCTCTCGCAGGCGGAATACCCTGCCGCGTCGCACAAGTTGCTTGAGTCGCTCGGCGAGATCACCGGATTGGATCTGCCGACGGCCGCACTGGCCAACGCGGCGGAGAAGGTCCGTAGCCAGGTCGACGCCGAGGTGTCGGGCAACCAGGAGGTCGAGTCTGTGGTCGCCGCGCTCGAAACGCAGTACGACACCTTCAACCAGGCGCAACAGGAGAAGGCATCGCTGTTGGCCGCCGAGGGTGATCTGCCCACCGGCGACGAGCTCGGGGCCGAGTTGGAACGGTTCCTCGCCACCCAGACCGGGGATGCCGGCAGCGACCGCAACTCAGACGATGATTCGGGCCAGGCGGGCGGCGGCACTGCCGGCTGATCGCCGACGGTGGCCTAACCTGCATTGGTGACACAGTCCGCAGAGGCTCGGCCGCTCGCCTTCCCGAATCCCGGGGACGCGGACCCCGACGGCCTGTACACCGCGTTCGTCGACTGGTGGGCTGCGCGCGGGATCGAGGTGTACCCCCACCAGGACGAAGCACTCCTCGAACTCGCCGCCGGGTCGAACGTGATCGTCTCCACCCCCACCGGCTCGGGTAAATCGCTCATCGCCAGCGGCGGACTCTACTTCGCTGCCGCACAGGGCCGTCGCGCCTTCTACACGGCGCCGATCAAAGCGCTGGTCAGCGAGAAGTTCTTCGACCTCTGCGCCCAGTTCGGCGCCGAGAACGTGGGCATGCTGACCGGGGATGCCTCGGTCAACGCCGGTGCCCCCATCATCTGCGCCACGGCCGAGGTGCTGGCGAACATTGCCCTGCGAGAAGGCGCTGACGCCTCCATCGGCATCGTGGTGATGGACGAGTTCCACTACTACTCCGAGCCCGACCGTGGCTGGGCGTGGCAGGTC
Organism: Williamsia sp. D3; assembly: GCF_000506245.1. Classification (NCBI taxonomy): domain Bacteria; kingdom Bacillati; phylum Actinomycetota; class Actinomycetes; order Mycobacteriales; family Nocardiaceae; genus Williamsia; species Williamsia sp. D3. The sequence continues at coordinate 321,948 of NZ_AYTE01000026.1, forward strand.
CCCCTGATCGAGCTGACGCAGAGCCAGTTCGTCCTGATGTCGGCGACACTGGGCAATGTCGACTTCTTCATCGAAGATCTACGGCGTCGCACCGGACGTGACACCGCCGACATCACCGGCACCACTCGCCCGGTGCCGCTGGAGTATTCGTACTCCACCCGGCCCGTGCACGAGACCATCGAGGAACTGATCGCCAAAGACCGGGCGCCGGTCTACGTGGTGCACTTCACCCAGGTCTCCGCGATGGAACGCGCACAGTCGCTGCTCAGCGCCAACATCTGCAGCCGGTCCGAACGCGATGCGATCGCAGCGGAGATCGGTGATTTCCGCTTCAGCACGGGCTTCGGCAAAACCCTGTCGAAGACGGTCCGCGCAGGAATCGGCGTGCATCATGCCGGCATGTTGCCGCGCTATCGACGCCTTGTCGAACGTCTTGCCCAGCAAGGACTTCTGCGCGTGGTGTGCGGGACGGACACCCTGGGTGTCGGCATCAACGTGCCGATCCGCACCGTCCTGCTGACCGGGCTGACCAAGTACGACGGCGTGCGTCAGCGCCATCTGCGTGCCCGCGAGTTCCATCAGATCGCCGGGAGGGCGGGCCGGGCCGGGTACGACGTCCGCGGTTTTGTGGTCGCCCAAGCGCCCGATCACGACGTCGAGAACGCCCGGCTGGTCGCCAAGGCCGGTGACGATCCGAAGAAGCTGAAGAAGATCCAGCGCAAGAAGGCGCCGGAGGGGTTCGTCTCCTGGGGTGAGGCAACATTCGACAAGCTCATCGACGCTCCGCCCGAACCCCTGCGATCCCGGTTCGGTGTCAGCACGTCCATGTTGCTGGAAGTGATTGCCCGCCCGGGCAACTGCTTCACGGCCATGCGTCACCTACTCGAGGACAACCACGAGACCCGGGCCCGTCAACGCTGGCACATCCTTCGGGCCTTGTCGCTGTATCGATCCCTGGTCAACAGCGGCGTGGTCCTGCGACTCGACGAACCCGACGACCTGGGCCGCTACGCCGTTCTGGCTGTCGACCTGCCGAACAATTTTGCCCTGAACAACCCGTTGTCGCCGTTCTCCCTGGCGGCATTCGAGCTGCTGGACACCGACTCCGACACCTACACCCTCGATCTGATCTCGATTGTCGAGGCGACACTGGAAGATCCGCGTCCGGTGTTGATGGGCCAACAGAAGGTCGCGAGGGACGCGGCCATCGCGCAGATGAAGGCCGACGGGGTCGAGTACGAGGAGCGGATGGAGCTCCTCACCGAGGTGACGTGGCCACGACCGCTGCGCGACTTCATCTTTGAGGCGTTCGGCACCTACCAGCAGGGTCACCCGTGGGTGATCGACACCCCCCCGCGCCCCAAGTCGATACTCCGCGACATGATCGAACAAGGGATGGACTGGGGCGACCTCATCTCGCGCTATGCACTCGCCCGCAGCGAGGGCGTGGTGCTGCGGTATTTGACGGACGCTTATCGCACCCTGCGGCAGAGTGTTCCCAATTCGGCACGGACAGACGAACTCGACGACGTGATCGAATGGCTGGGCGAGCTGGTTCGCCGGGTGGACTCGAGCCTGCTGGACGAATGGGAGCAGCTGACACACCCCGACCAGGCGATCGCCGACCCGCTGGCGTCCGTGACGCCACCGGGCCGGGCGCCGAACAATCGAGCTACCCGAGTCGAATTGCGCAACAACATGTTCCGGTTCGTCAACCTGTTGGCCAACCGGAATTGGACCGCACTGCATGCCGCCTACCCCGATCTCGACTGGTTCGACGAGACCGCGGAATTCTTCGACGAGTACGGCACTCCGGGCGCAGGGCCGGCAGCCAGGAGCCCGGCCTTGTTCTCGGTGGAAGCCGACGGTGACGAGTGGGTTGCCCGCCAGGTCCTCGACGACTCCGACGGTGACCACGGATGGTCGATCGTTGCCAGGTATAGCAGGCCCGACACCGCCGAGGACGAACCCGAGTTGCTCGACCTGCACATCCAGGCCGGATGAGTCATTGACAGCAAGCTGTCATATTGACAGTATGTTGTCATGTCCTAAGACCCCGCAACCTCCGTCGTCCACCTCGCCGTCTACAACACACTCGCCGACTGGGAAGCCGGCTACGCTGTCGCGCACATCAACGACCCGGAGTATCAGAAGAGACCCGGTCGCTACCGGATTCGTACGGTGGGCCCCACCACCGACTCGGTGACCACTGCGGGCGGCGTGCGCATCGTGCCCGACCTCGCGATCGGTGACCTGGATCCCGATGACAGTGCAATGCTGATCCTCCCCGGAGCGGGCGCGTGGATGACCGGCGACCTCGGCGACTTCACGAACGCCGCGGCCGCGTTCTTGGCCGCGGGCGTTCCCGTCGCCGCGATCTGCGGCGCAACCGTCGGGCTGGCCCGAGCCGGGTTGCTCGACGGTCGGCGCCACACCAGCAATGCCTCCGAGGCGTTGTCGTGGACCGGGTACGCGGGTGCAGTCGACTACGTCGACGAACCAGCGGTCACCGACACCAGCACGCCCGGCCACCTCATCACCGCCGCCGCCATGCAGCCGGTGGCGTTCGCCCGCGAGATCTTCGCCGAGCTCGACCTCTACACCCCCGAGGTCCTTGCGGCCTGGTTCCGGCTCTACAGCGGCGACCCCGCCGGCTATCACGACCTGATGGCCCTTCAGGCATGACAGATCCTCAGGACCTCCTGAGCGATTCGGCCCTCACCACCTTTCGGCTCAACGGTCAGTTCATGTCCGTGGCAGAACAATTGGCCGAGCCTGCCGGGCTGACCGCAACCCGTTGGCAAGTGCTCGGCGCCATCCTCGGTGAGCCGTTGACGGTCTCCGACATCGCACGGACTATGGGTATCACGCGACAGAGTGTGCAACGCACCGCCGATGTTCTTGCTGCACAGGGGTTCGTCGCCTACCACGACAACCCGGCCCACCGTCGGGCCAAGCTCGTGGAGGCCACCGATGCCGGGCGCGATGCCGTGCGTCGGATCAACCCGGGGCATGCAGCCCTCGCCACGAAGTTGTGTGGCCACCTGGGTGTCGAACGGTGGGAGGCCGCGCTTGCCGGTCTGCGGGACCTGTCCGCCGCGCTGGAGTCGCTGGCGTCGGCGAAGCCGCCGAGGTGAACAGACTCGAACGGCACGCAGCAACTACACGGGGCGCGCAGCACCGGACTGGGTGACCAGGTCGGCAATCAGAGTTGCAAGCGTGCGATATTCGGCTTCTCGTCCGCTTGTCACGCGCCACACCAGACCGATGCGACGCCCCGGGCGCGGCGAATCGAACTGCACCGTTGCCAGTGAACCCCGGGCAGTTTCGGTGCGTTCGGCCGTCGCGGGTATCAACGTGACCCCCAACCCACCTTCTACGCACTGCACAGCCGTGGCGAGCGACGCCGCCCGTGTGGGGCCCATATCCGGACGTACCCCCGCGAGGCGGCAGACCTCCAGGGCCTGTTCGCGCAGGCAGTGCCCTTCGTCCAGCAACAACAGCGGAAGATCAGCCAGCGCAGCCGGATTGACCTCACGTGCACCGGCGAGTGGATGGCCCGCCGGCAGAGCGAGGACAAAATCCTCGTCGTACATCGGGATCTCCATCATCCCCGGCACGTCGGACGGCAACGCGATCATCGCCGCGTCGATCGAATTGTGGCGCAGGGCTTCGAGCAACGGGCCCGTCCGGTCTTCGACCACCCTCACCGTCAGAGCAGGAACATGTTCACCCAGTCCGCGCAACACAGTCGGCAAGACATACGGCGCGACAGTCGGGATCAGACCCAGTCGAAGAGTACCTGTCATCGGCTGGGTGACTCCCGCAGCGGCGTGGGTGAACGAGTCAACGGCATCGATGGCGGACATCGCCCTGGGCAGCAAGGTATTTCCCTCGTTCGTCAAGAAGACACGTCGGGTCGACCTCTCGACAAGTTTGACCCCCAGTCCGGCCTCCAGGGCTGCGAGGGCTTGGGACAGCGACGGCTGACTGATGCCGAGACTGGTTGCCGCAGAGCCGAAATGGCGTTTCTCGGCGACGGCCGCAAAGGCCTTGAGCCCGGCGATGGTCGGTTGATAACTTTGATCGGCCATACCTATCACCTTAGTGCTACTCATCACGTTTCCTTTTCGCCCGTACTTGGGCACGATGGTTCAGTGCGCACTGACGCGTCCGCACACACGAAGATCTGAAAATCTCGCATCTCTAGTCGAATACCAAGGAGCACCATGGCTTTGCTGACCATCGGCGACCAATTTCCTTCCTACAACCTGACGGCCGTGATCGGCGGCGACCTCTCGAAGGTCGACGCCCAGCAGCCCGATGACTACTTCACCACCATCAGCAGCGACGACCACCCGGGCAAGTGGCGCATCGTGTTCTTCTGGCCCAAGGACTTCACCTTCGTGTGCCCCACGGAGATCGCCGCCTTCGGCAAGTTGAACGAAGAGTTCGCAGACCGCGACGCCCAGGTCCTCGGAGCGTCCGTCGACAACGAGTTCGTGCACTTCCAGTGGCGTGCGCAGCACGAAGATCTGAAAACCCTTCCCTTCCCGATGCTTTCGGACCTCAAGCGTGAACTCGCATCGGCAGCCGGCGTGCTCAACGCCGACGGTGTCGCCGATCGTGCGACGTTCATCGTGGACCCGAACAACGAAATCCAGTTCGTCTCGGTGACGGCCGGTTCCGTCGGTCGCAACGTCGACGAGGTTCTGCGGGTGCTGGATGCACTTCAGTCCGACGAGTTGTGCGCCTGCAACTGGAAGAAGGGCGATCCGACCATCAACGCTGGTGAGCTGCTGACCGCAAGCGTCTGACGCTCGCAACAAGGATTGGGTGAGACATGAGTATCGACAACCTGAAGAACGCGCTGCCCGAGTACGCGAAAGACCTCAAGCTCAATCTCGGGTCGATCGCTCGCACAACGGTTCTCAAAGACGAGCAATTGTGGGGCACCCTCCTGTCCACCGCAGCCGCTACCAAGAACGCCGTGGTGCTCAAGGAGATCGCCGACGAAGCGGCCGACACGCTTTCGGCAGAGGCGTACAACGCCGCACTGGGCGCCGCGTCGATCATGGGCATGAACAACGTGTTCTACCGGGGACGGGGCTTCCTCGACGGCAAGTACGACGACCTGCGAGCCGGGCTGCGGATGAACATCATCGGCAATCCCGGCGTCGACAAGGCCAATTTCGAGCTGTGGTCGTTCGCGGTGTCGTCCATCAACGGGTGCGGTCACTGTGTGGCAGCTCACGAGAACACGCTGCGCGAGGCCGGCATCGACCGCGAGGCCATTCTCGAGGCACTCAAGGTGGCTTCCATCGTCGCCGGCGTGGCAGCCGCACTGAGCACCGCCGACGTACTCGTCGGATAGACCCAACACACAGAACCCACCCGTTCCGATCGAAGCCGGTCGCCGTTGTCGGCCGGCTCACCGAAACCGGTGGGTTCTGTTGTCGAGTGACTAGCTCAGGGCGTCGGAGATCCGCTCGGCGAGCTCGGCCACCTGCGCGCCTGTCATCACAAAAGCCGGCGAGATCTGTAGTGCGCCTTGGCCTGCCGCCCGTCCGCTGACGCCGTGAGCGCGCAGAGCTGCCACGGCAGCAGGTGCCCGCGAAGGCTCCTCGAGCTGGACGGCGCTCACCGCGCCTAGCCCGCTGCGGACCTCGCTGACCGCGTCCAGATCAGCAAGCGGCGCAAGCGCCACATGCAGATCGGACTCCAAACGGGCAGCATCTTCGAGCAGACCTTCGGTCTCGATGATGTCGAGGTTCGCCATGGCTGCTGCGGCGGCCCCGGCGTGACCTCCGTAGGTGTAACCATGGCGCCACCAGACACCGCCGGAATAGAACGGTTCGGCGATGTTCGGGGCGATGAACACCGCTCCCATCGGCACGTACCCCGACGTCAATCCCTTCGCGGTGGCGATCATGTCGGGTTGCAGGTCGAATCGGCTCGAGGCGAACCATGATCCGCCGATCCGGCCGAAGCCGGTGACCACCTCGTCGGCGACGAACAACACATCGTGGTCGCGGCAGATCTGGCGCACCTCGGCGAGGTAACCCTCCGGCGGGAGGTAGATCCCGCCCGCCCCGATGATCGGTTCACAGAAGAACGCGGCGATGTTCTCGGCACCGACCCGCTCGATCAACCCCAGCAGCCCTTTGGCGTCATCCCAGTCGACAGTGGCCGCATCGGCCATGAGATCGCCGTAGTTCTCGCGGTTCGGGGGCAGCCCGGACAGCGCGGTGCCGCCGACGTGCATACCGTGATACGCCTTCGTGCGGCCGACCACGATCTTCTTGTCGGGCCTGCCCATCTCATGCCAGTAGCGGCGCGCCAGTTTGACGGCCGAGTCGATGGAATCGCTGCCGCCCGAGGTGAAGAACACCTTGCTCCCCGGTACCGGAGCGAGGCCGGACAGACGGTCGGCCAACGCCGCCGTGACGTCGGAGGTGATGTCACCGAAGCCGGAGTAGTGCGCCAGCGTGCTCAACTGATTCGCCACCGCGTCGGCGATCTGCGTGCGTCCGTGCCCGACGTTGGTGAACCACAGGCCTGCTGTGGCATCGAGATACTTGTTCCCCTTGTCGTCCCAGATGTGGACGCCTTCACCCTTGGTGACCACAAAGGGTCCCGTGGTGCTCACTGCGCCCATGTCGGCGAATCCGTGCCAGAGACCGGCAGAAGTTGAGACTGTCATGTGAACATCATGCCTGGTGTCCCCCTGGTTTCCTCCGGGGCCGCAGCCACTCTCGTGTCAATCCGTGTTCGGGCGCGCCGGGAGCGGGGACACGGGTCCGCCGGACATTGCCGGATCCGCCGCTCAGGTAGGCTAGATCAGTTATGTCGACTTCGTCCAACCAGCCGGAACAGTCCGCCCGGCGTAAACGGCGACGACGTCCGACCAACCGCTCCACCCGCACCGACCGGCCGGATCCGGCTGTGATCGAGCGCCGACGCGCGCTCGTCCCCACGATCAGTTACCCGCCGCAACTGCCGGTGTCCGAGGCCCGCGATGCCATCGCCGAGGCGATCTCGGAGCATCAAGTTGTTGTCGTCGCCGGTGAAACCGGTTCCGGTAAGACCACACAGCTTCCCAAGATCTGTCTCGAGCTGGGGCGCGGACTGGCCGGCAAGATCGGTCACACTCAGCCTCGCCGACTCGCTGCGCGGTCGGTTGCCGAACGGATCGCCGAGGAAACCGGGACCGAACTCGGCGGCGTCATCGGATATTCCGTGCGCTTCACCGACAAGGCAGGCGACGACACGCTGGTCAAGGTGATGACCGACGGCATACTGCTGCGTGAATTGTCCCAGGACCGGATGCTCCGTGAGTACGACACCCTGATCATCGATGAGGCCCACGAGCGAAGCCTCAACATCGACTTCATCCTCGGCTACCTCAAGCAACTGCTGCCACGCCGCCCCGACCTGAAGATCATCATCACCTCGGCAACCATCGAACCCGGCCGGTTCGCCGACCACTTCGCGACCGATGACGCGCCGGTGCCGATCATCGAGGTGTCCGGCCGCACCTATCCGGTGGAGATCCGCTATCGCCCACTCGTGGTCGACGACGAGGACGAAGCCGACCTCGATCAGCTACAGGCCATCGGGGCCGCCGTCGACGAGCTGTGCTCTCACGGCCCAGGCGACATCCTGGTGTTCCTGCCCACCGAACGCGAGATCACCGATACCGCGAAATCGCTTGCACACCTTGAATCCCGTGGCATCGAGATCGTCCCGCTGTTCGCCCGGCTGTCCGCGGCAGACCAGCACAAGGTGTTCTCCAGTCACCGAGGTCGGCGAATCGTGTTGTCCACCAACGTTGCCGAGACATCGTTGACCGTGCCGGGAATCCACTACGTCATCGACGCCGGCACCGCCCGGATGTCGCGCTACTCCACGCGCACCAAGGTGCAGCGGCTGCCGATCGAGCCGATTTCGCAGGCCAGCGCACGGCAGCGGGCGGGGCGGTGTGGCCGCGTGGCCGCAGGTGTGTGCATCCGGCTCTACAGCGAAGAGGACTTCGAGAGCAGGCCCGAGTACACCGAGCCCGAGATCCTGCGCACCAACCTCGCGTCGGTGATCCTCACGATGACCTCTCTGGGGCTCGGCGACGTCGGCCGGTTCCCGTTCGTACAGCCGCCGGATCAGCGGGCGATCCGAGACGGCCAGCAACTACTGGACGAACTCGGGGCGCTCGAACCTGCCTCGGCCGACAACCCCGTGCGCCGACTCACCCCGATCGGACGGTCGCTCGCTCGCATACCTGTCGATCCGCGGCTGGCGCGCATGCTGGTCGAGGCCGACAAACAGGGCGTGGTCGGCCCGATGCTCGTGTTGGCGGCCGCACTGTCGATTCCGGACGTACGCGAGCGGCCGGCCGAACACCGCCAGGCGGCCGATGCCTCGCATGCGCGCTTCGCCGCTCCGGGGTCGGAGTTCCTGACCCTGCTGAATCTGTGGACCTACCTGGACGAACTACGCTCGGAGTTGTCGTCGAACCAGTTCCGGAAGCGGTGCGGTCGAGAGTATCTGCACAGCTTGCGAATCCGCGAATGGCGAGACCTGCACGCGCAGCTGGTCCGGATCGCCAAGGACCTCGGGTGGTCGGTTCCTGCGACGGTGACCGCACCAGACCATGAATCGCCATCGGCGGCGTCGATTCATCAATCCATCCTGTCCGGTCTGCTCAGCCAGATCGCGTCCGCGAGGGAGACGCCAAGGAGTTCCTGGGCGCTCGCGGCACGAAGTTCATGATCTTCCCGGGATCTCATCTCTCGTCGAAACCACCACGGTTCGTGATGGCGGCCGAGATCGTGGAGACCTCTCGGCTCTGGGCGCGTACCGCCGCACGCATCGAACCGGAATGGGCCGAGCGCCTGGCCGGGCACCTCGTCAAACGGCAGTACAGCGAGCCTCATTGGTCCGGGAAACACTCAGCGGCCATGGCCTACGAGCGGGTCACCCTCTACGGCGTCCCGCTGGTCACCAAACGACGCGTGAACTACGGCTCGATCGATCCCGCCGTTGCTCGCGAGTTGTTCATCCGCCACGCGCTCGTGGAGGGTGACTGGCGTACACAACACCCGTTTTTTCACCGCAATCGCGCGTTGCTCGAGGACGCCGAGGAGTCGGTTCACCGGGTGAGGCGCACCGACGTCATCGTCGACGACGACCAGCTCTTCGCCTTCTACGACCGTCACATCGGCGAAGAAGTGGTGTCGGGCAGACACTTCGACACGTGGTGGAAGACCGCACGCAAAGCTGACCCCACCTTGCTGGATCTGGATCCCGCCGACCTCGTGGCCGACGCTGCCGCCACCGACCCGGCCGGGTTTCCCGACCACTGGCGTCAGGGAGACACAAGTTATGCCTTGAGTTACCGGTTCGAGCCCGGCACCGTCGATGACGGCGTAAGTGTGCTCATCCCGTTGTCGCTGCTCGTGCGTGCCCGGCCCTCTGGATTCGACTGGCTGGTCCCCGGCATGCGCTTGGAGCTGATCACCGAGCTGATCCGCACCCTGCCGAAATCCCTACGGCGGCAAGTGGGACCGGCCCCCGACCTGGCCGGGCAAATACTGGAGTCGGTGACACCGAGGAGCAAGCCTCTCACCGAGGCGGTGGCCGCCGAGATCCGTGCGCGCACGGGTGTCGACGTAGCAGCATCAGATTTACGACTTGCCGCACTCCCCGGCCACCTGCGTATGACCTTCACTGCGGTCACCACCGACGGCGAAGTTCTCGGACGTTCCAAGTCGCTGCGCGAACTGCAGGATCGACTGGCCGGTAGATCTCGCGCTGCCCTGGAGAGTGAGGCCGGCACCGCATCCCGACCTGTGGCCACCACGTGGACCGCTGACACCTTCGGAGACATCAGCCGCACATTGCGCAGTTCTGTTGCCGGGCAAGACATCACAAGCTATCCCGCCCTGACCCGCCGAGGCAGTGGTTTCACGGTGGTCGCCGTACCCACCCAGGCCGAGCAGGCTGCGAACATGTACGACGCTGTTGTCGAGATGATCGTCTCCAGCGTTCCGCCACTACGACCGTCGGTGACATCGACACTGAGCACCGCCGAGCGACTCGCCCTCAGTCAGAGCCCCTACCCGGACACCGCTGCTCTTCTGGCCGATTGCGTTCGGGCTGCCGTGGTGGACCTTGTACCCAACCCGCCGAATGTCTGGACGACAAGCGAATTCGCTGCACTTCGGGAAAATGTGGCCCGCCAGGCAACCGGGAGGGCAACGGACAAACTACGCAGGGTGGCGACGATCCTGACCCGCGTGGCGCCCCTACGAACGGCGATCACCGCGGGCGCCAGATCGATCGCCGCAGACGACGTGCGGGACCAGCTGGACGAGCTGCTGTTCGACGGATTCGTCTCTGCGACACGCGACGAACACCTCTCGGAGATCCCCCGCTACCTCGATGCTGCGAGGTCGAGGCTCGAACAGCTCCCGGCAGGCGCCGCTCGCGATGCCCAGTCGATGGCTGCCATCGACCGGGTGGTGTCGGCGTGGACTGATCACCTGCGACACGTGCCGCCCGGTCGCCGGGACGCGGTCAACGACCAAGCTGGATGGATCGTCGAAGAGCTGAGAGTTGGACTGTTCGCACAGCACCTGCGTACTGCGTATCCCGTGTCGGAGAAACGGGCGATCAAGGCCATCCGGGAACTGCGCTGATCCGGCAGCACCACTGCCGGACGAAAGCGGTCAGGGTTTGGCCGCTCGCAGATCGTCGATCTCTTTCTGGAAGTCTTCGACTGAGTCGAACGAGCGATACACCGACGCAAAGCGAAGGTAAGCGACCTCGTCGAGATCTCGTAACGGGCCCAGGATCGCCAGGCCCACTTCGTTGCTGGGAACTTCGGCCGATCCTGAGGCTCGAACGGCCTCTTCGACCTGCTGCGCGAGCAGGTGCAGACGGTCATCGTCGACCGCGCGGCCCTGGCAGGCGCGCCTCACGCCCCTCATCACCTTCTCGCGGCTGAAAGGTTCGGTGACACCGTTGCGTTTGACGACCGCGAGGACTGCGCTCTCCACGGTGGTGAACCGCCGTCCGCATTGCGAGCAGGCCCGCCGACGACGAATCGCCTGGCCCTCGTCGGCCACCCGTGAGTCGACGACCCGCGTGTCCTCGTTCTTGCAAAACGGGCAGTGCATGCAGGGTTCCTCGGACGTCAGCGGCCCCGTCGGAATGACCGGACACTCTGTTGTAGAGGATACCGCCCGGCCGATTGCTTGCCCCAGCACTGCAGCTACCGCGCGTAGATCGGCGTCACCAGGGATTGCCCGGGCGACAACGCTGAATTGCTCATCGCGTTGAGGTCCATGATCTTCTCCACCACCGCTTCGGTCGGCATCTCGGGTGCGATTCGAGAGGCGATGTCGCCCAACGATTCTCCCGACTGCACGTGGACGACCGCCGTCCCGGTGTTCGCCGGAGCGGCACCGCTCTCGACAACCCGGCCGAAGAACATGAGGAACAGCACGAGCATCATCAGGCCGATTCCGACCACGGCGGCTCCGGCCCAGGCACGTCGGCGGAAATACACATCGCGCTCGACGGCAACCGACGGTGCGGAACTGCCCGGCTCGGAGCAGCCCACCACAACACGGCGGTCTGCGGCGAGCCTGCGGTCGGCCGGTCGGCGAGTACTGTCGACACGCGCTCGCGCCGTGCGGGTGTACTGATCGGAGGCGACGGGCCCACCGACTCGGGCGAGGCGGCGACGGGGCCGCTCAGCGGCCGGGCGGCTGATGGTGGTGGCTGCAGTCATTGTTCGATCCTCGGGTCAACAGTTCGATCACTCGTTCGATTGAACGAATGTTCGAGTTGTATCACGGGGGTCCGACACACGCCACGCCCAATCGAACAAATGTTTGAGAGTTGTGACTGATTGCATTAGCGTGATCCCCATAATCCAACGAACAACGTGTGCGTTTTCTTCTCTCGACAGCTACGACACCTTGGCCGGACACCGTACGAACTGGAGGACCTGATGGCCGATACGACAGACACCCGGACGCCGCCGGACGCGGCGGCCGCGACGGTGGTCACTTCCGAACCGCTGGCCGAGGGGTCTCTGACCCCGCGCCAGAAAGCCGTGCTGGAGGTGATCCGGGCGTCGGTCCGCGAACGCGGCTATCCCCCGTCCATCCGCGAGATCGGTGATGCCGTCGGCCTCACCTCCACGTCGTCGGTCGCTCATCAGCTCCGCACCCTCGAGCGCAAAGGATTCCTCCAGCGCGAGAACAACCGTCCCCGGGCGGTCAACATCCAGGACACCGACCTCAACCCGGCCACGGCGGCCGGCCAGGTCCAGGTACCCGACGAATCACTGCCGACACCGACGTTCGTTCCGGTCCTCGGCCGCATCGCGGCCGGCGGGCCGATCCTGGCCGAGGAAGCCGTCGAAGACGTGTTCCCGCTACCGAAAGAGCTTGTCGGGGAAGGGTCTCTGTTCCTCCTGCGGGTGGTCGGCGAGTCGATGATCGATGCCGCCATCTGTGACGGCGACTGGGTGGTCGTCAGACAGCAGAATGTCGCAGACAACGGCGACATCGTCGCGGCCATGATCGACGGAGAGGCGACCGTCAAGACGTTCAAACGCACCAAGGATGCGGTGTGGCTGATGCCGCACAACCCGGTGTTCGACCCCATCCCCGGCGACAACGCCGTTGTGTTGGGCAAAGTCGTCACGGTGATGCGGCGCCTCTGAGGCGTCCGGCAACATCCTCGGTAACCGGGGACGCGGGGACTACGCAGACACGAGTGGGGTGCACCTTCCGGTGCACCCCACTTCGCGTAGTTATGAAACTCGTACTCAGACCCCGAGGCTTCGGCCGATGACTTCCTTCATGATCTCGGTGGTGCCGCCGTAGATGGTCTGAACGCGCGAATCGAGGAAGGCCTTGGCCACCGAGTACTCACGCATGTAGCCGTAGCCACCGTGCAGTTGCAGGCAACGATCGATGAGGTGGACCTGGTTCTCGGTGGCGTAGTACTTCGCCATCGCCGCGTCCGGAACGGTGAGCTTCTTCTCGTTCAGCAGTTCGATACACCGATCGACGAACACACGGGTGGTAGCGGTGGACGTCGCCAGTTCGGCGAGCAGGAACCGCGAGTTCTGGAAGCTACCGATCGGGCGGCCAAATGCCTTGCGGTCCTTCGTGTACTGGATTGTCGTCTCGAGAACCGACTCCATCGCACCGGCCGCCACAACAGCGATCGACAGGCGCTCCCGCGGGAGGTTCTGCATCAGGTAGATGAAGCCCATCCCCTCCTCGCCCAGCAGGTTCTCGGCGGGCACCTTGACGTTGTCGAAGCTCAGCTCGGCGGTGTCCTGCGCCTTCATCCCGACCTTGTCAAGATTGCGGCCGCGTTCGAATCCCTCCATACCGCGCTCGACCACCAGCAGGCTGAACCCCTTCGCACCGGCCTCGGGGTCGGTGCGGGCCACCACGATGACGAGGTCCGCGTTGATACCGTTGGTGATGAACGTCTTGGAACCGTTCAGCACCCAGTTGTCGCCGTCTTTCTTGGCGTTGGTCTTGATGCCCTGGAGATCGGACCCGGTGCCGGGCTCGGTCATCGCGATCGCGGTGATCAGCTCACCGGACACGAAGCCGGGCAGCCAGCGTGCCTTCTGCTCGTCATTGCAGAGGTCGAGCAGGTACGGCGCCACCACGTCGTTGTGCAGCGCGAATCCGATACCGCTATAGCCGCCGCGGACGGTCTCTTCGTCGATGATGGTGTTGTAACGGAAGTCGTCGACTCCCCCGCCACCGAACTCCTCGGGCGCCTCCACCGCGAGGAATCCGTTCTTTCCTGCTTCGACCCAGACATCCCGGTCCACCAGGTTCTGCTCTTCCCAGCGTTCGTGGTTCGGCGCCACGTGCTGTTCGAGGAAGCTCCGGTACGAATCACGGAAGAGAAGGTGCTCGGGCTCGAAAAGGGTGCGTTCCATCGTCAGGTCTCCGTTACAGGTGGCATTGGTTGGATATCCAACTGTAACCGGATTCTACATCTGTCCCAAAGCTGCAGTTCGAAGCGCTATTCGGCCGCCTCGGGAATGGCCAGAGATGCCAGCTGGCGCGACAGCGCGGCAGGCACCGTGGCGGTGATCGCAGTCCCGTCCGGTTCGTGACGTTCGGTCAATACGTCACCCTCGGCATGGATCCGGGACACGAGGTCGCCACGCTCATACGGCACCCGGACACTGACGTGCACGTCGTTCCTGGCCACCGACTCCCGGATGCGGTCGAGGAGTACGTCGATGCCCTCGCCGGTGGCCGCCGAGATGAACACGGCTGTCGGGAACAGCCCTTTGAGCTGCGCCAGTACCAGCGGGTCGGCCGCATCGATCTTGTTGATCACGAGCAGTTCGGGCGGAGCTGTTGCCTTCTCCTCCTCGAGCACGGATTCGATCACCTTCCGCACCGCCATGATCTGGTCGGTCGGAACCGGATCCGAACCATCAACGATGTGCAGGAGCAGATCGGCGTCGGCGACTTCTTCGAGGGTCGAACGGAAGGCCTCGACCAGCTGGGTGGGCAGATGCCGGACAAATCCGACGGTGTCGGTGATGACCAGTTCACGGCCATCCTCGAGGGACATCTGACGGGTTGTCGGATCGAGGGTTGCGAACAAGGCGTTCTGGACCAGCACGCCCGATCCGGTCAACGCGTTGATCAAACTCGATTTGCCGGCGTTCGTGTACCCGACGATGGTCACCGCTGACGCGGCAGCCTGCTTTCGCTTGGCGCGCTTAGTGGTTCGTGACGTCTTCATCTCGCGGATCTCGCGCCGCAGTTTCGCGGTGCGTTCGCGGATCCGTCGACGGTCGGTCTCGATCTTGGTCTCACCGGGTCCGCGCAGTCCGACGCCGCCATTGCTGCCGGCACGGCCACCCGCCTGCCGGGACATGGATTCACCCCAGCCACGAAGCCGCGGGAGCATGTACTCCATCTGGGCCAGGGCGACCTGCGCCTTGCCTTCTCTCGACGTCGCGTGCTGGGCGAAGATGTCGAGGATCAGCGCAGTTCGATCGACAACCTTGACCTTGACCACTTTTTCCAGAGCGGTCAGCTGAGCGGGGGTCAGCTCGCCGTCGCAGATGACGGTGTCGGCGCCGGTGGCCAAGACGATCTCACGCAGCTCATGAGCTTTGCCGGACCCGATATAGGTTGCCGGGTCGGGCTTTTCACGACGCTGGATGAGACCTTCGAGAACTTCCGACCCTGCCGTCTCGGCGAGGGCCTTGAGCTCGGCGAGACTGGAATTTGCTTGCGCAGTGGTGCTGCCCTGCGTCCAGACCCCCACCAGGACAACCCGTTCGAGTCGCAGCTGGCGGTACTCGACCTCGGTGACGTCGGTGAGTTCTGTGGACAATCCGGCGACGCGCTGCAGCGAACTGCGTTCGTCGAGCTGGAGTTCGCCGATCGTCGGCGCGTCGCGCTGATCGTTGCCGGTCTTGTTGATTTCGGTCATGAGATCACCATGGTGACACTCGGGTAGGTGTGGTGCATACCGATTTTAGAGCCATCCCTCGTTGAGCACTCCGGCGCCGACGAGTACCGACGGGCCGCGCAGCGTTGTGTTCTCGTCATCGACCGTCACCGTGATCTGGCCCCCGGGAACGTTGACGAGTACCGTCCCCTCGGACCTTCCCATGAACCGCAGAGCAGCTGCGCCGGCGGCGACGACTCCGGTACCGCAGCTGCGGGTTTCACCGACTCCGCGTTCGTGGACCCGCATCGTGATCTCGGCGTCCACGGCGTCCGCAGCGCCTGCCGACGGTGCGGTGATCAGCTCGATGTTCACACCATCGGGAAAGACTGTGTTGTCGAACGTGATCGACCCGCACAGATCGATGTCCGCCAGATCCTGCGGCGTCAACCCGTCGACCACGCACGCCAGATGGGGATTGCCGACATCCACCGACACCCCGGCGTACCGCCGGCCGTCGATCTGGCTTTGCTGTCGACGCCGAGACGGGCTGGGCCCATGTTCACGGTGACGTCGGCCGACGAACCCGTCACAGCGTGCACCGTCACCGGCCGCGCACCTGCGCGCGACCCGACGGTGAAGGAGCGTTCGGACACGAGCTCGTGCGCGGCAAGGAAATGCGCGAACACCCGGACACCGTTGCCACACATCTCCGCGATCGAGCCGTCGCCGTTGCGGTAGTCCATGAACCAATCGTCGTCGGCTATGCCGGCGCCGAGCGCTGTGAGCACACCCGCGTCGCGGAGTGCCCCGGCTGTGGCGACCCGGAGGACCCCGTCCGCCCCGATGCCACGGTGACGATCACACAGCGCCGACACGAACTCCGGGGTGAGGTCCAACTGCACGCCGGGGTCGGGCAACAGCACAAAATCGTTCTGTGTGCCGTGCCCTTTGACGAAATCGACGCGTGCGAACATTCTGTCAACGATACGCGCCCGACCTCCTCATCTGCCTGCCGCGCGCAGCGCCTGACCGGTGAGGTCCGGCGACGAGGCGTCGAGCCAGTGGATGCGAGGGTCACGGCGGAACCAGGACCGCTGCCTGCGTACGTAACGCCGCGTACCGATGAAGGTCAGCTCCTGCGCGCGCGCCACGTCGTATTCGCCGTCGATGGCCGCCATCACCTGTGCGTATCCGATGGCGCGAGCAGCGGTGACACCATCCCGGAGGCCGGCCGCCAGCAGTGTCTCCACCTCGTCGACGAAGCCCGAACCGAACATCGCACTCGTGCGTCGCTCGATCCGCTCGTCGAGCTCTGCGGTGTCGCGATCGAGTGCGATCACCGTCGTGTCCCACCTGGGGTCACCGATCGTCGGAGCCGACGCGGCGAAGGGCTGACCCGTCAGCTCCACCACTTCCAACGCCCGGACGATCCGGCGACCATCGGTGTCCAGGATCTGCCGGGCGGCTTCCGGATCCACCTGCGCCAGCCGGTCATGCATTGCTCGTGTCCCGATCCGCTCCAGTTCGTCTTCGTGGCGCCGTCGGACGGCCGGATCAGTGGCCGGGAAGTTCCAGTCGTCGAGGAGTGCCTGGATGTACATCATCGATCCACCCACCACCACCGGCGTTCGCCCCTGCGCCAGGAGACGCTCGATGTCCTCGCGGGCGGCCTGCTGATACCTGGCGACGGTCGCCGTCTCGGTGACGTCGAGGACGTCGATCTGATGATGAGTGATCCCGCGACGCTCGTGCACGGGAACCTTGGCCGTACCGATGTCCATCCCCCGGTACTGCTGCATCGCGTCGACGTTCACGATGTCCCCGCCCAGCTCGACCGCCAGATCGAGCGCGAGGTCGGACTTGCCACTGGCCGTGGGCCCGATCACCGCGATGGGCTTCGTCCCGGCGGTCACGTGTTCCACCAGGCCACCGTGTAACCCACGCCGAACGGCGCCCCCGCGTAGCGGACCTCGGACGCCAGAGATGGTCCGGCAAAGGCTCCAGATGCCACCTGCCACGCTGCCCTGCCCTCGACGCCGAACTCGGCACACCGCGATTCGTCGAGCCCCGAGATGGTGTTGTGGTCGGCCGCTGCGAGCGCGTCGTCGATCATGTCCTGGAACTCGACCGCACCGCGCTTCAGCCCACCGGGCGACTTCTCGGTGATCGTTGTTGCACCGTCGGCCACCACGAGCAGACCGACAGGCTCCGGGGCCGACGCGAGCCGCGACCTTAGGTCGGACCCTTGCCGTAGACACGACTGCGCGGGCGCAGCCGGGTCGACGACCTCCACCGTGAGAGCAACATGTGGAGCCGTCCGGGTCCGGAGCCATCCCCCGATCAACACTGTGGTGGGCATGCCGGCATCAGTCGGCTCATCAGAACCCGGGACCAATTCCACTGCCACATCGACACCGAAACCCGCCAGGGTTCCCCGCGCAGACATCTCACGTCGAGGGTCTCCGGCACCGACAAGTACCCAGCGACTGCACATTTCGGCGAGTTGTCCACAGACGTCGAATGCCGCGGCCCGCACCGGTGCGACCTCCGAGAGCGCCGGCCCGGACAGTTCTGGCACCAATACCGGCGCGCCCGGGACAAATGCAGCGGCAACCAACACCTGCGCCACGCTAGCCGACGCGCGTGAACCCAGAATGCGCCCGACCGGCCGATTGTCCACGAGTGTCCACACACAAGCCGGTGACCTGCTTCAATGATAGAGGCGGTGCGCCGCCACCCGGGTGTGGAGACCGTTCACCGCCGGTAGACAAACGCAACTGGCAGCCGTGTCGCGCGGCAGGAACTAGGTACTGAGATGACCGAGCAGCACACGCCCGCACCGGCCGCACCAGAGACACCGCGCCCGCCCCGGGACCCAAGCCTGGTCCCCGGCCCGGCCCGCGACCGGGCCCGCGCCCCGGTCAGCACCCCCCGGCAAAGGTCCACCCCGCACCTGCGGAGGTGATACGTCCCGCGTCGGATCCCTCGAAGTTCGGGCGTATCGACGATGACGGCGCCGTGTGGCTCAAAACCTCAGAGGGCGAGCACCAGATCGCCTCGTGGCAGGCGGGCACAGCCGCCGAAGGCCTGGCGCACTTCGGTCGGCGATTCGACGACCTCGTGGTCGAAGTCGAGCTGCTCGAGGAGCGCCTCGACGCCGGTACCGGTGATCCCCGCAAGACCAAGACCGCAGCGGCCGCACTGCTCGACACGTTGCCCACGGCAGCGGTCATCGGAGACGTCGATGCCGTCGCATCGCGACTGAAGCTGATCATCGACGGCGCGGACGGCGCTGCCGAGAAGGTCAAACACGACCGGGACGAAGCCCGTGCAAAGGCCGTCGCCCGCAAAGAAGAACTCGCCGCCGAAGCAGAGCAGATCGGGTCGGAGTCGACCCAATGGAAAGTCGCCGGCGACCGCATGCGGGTCATCCTCGAAGAGTGGAAGACCATCAAAGGCGTCGACCGCAAGACCGACGACCAGCTGTGGAAGCGCTACTCCAAGGCCCGTGACACGTTCAACCGCCGTCGCGGTGCACATTTCGCCGAGATGGACCGCGAACGCGCCGGCGCCCGTTCACGCAAGGAAGAGCTGATCGTCGAGGCCGAGGCCTTGTCGTCGTCGACCGAATGGGCCGACACCGCAGCGAAGTTCCGCGACCTGCTGACCCAGTGGAAGGCCGCCGGACGCGCACCACGCGACCAGGACGACGCATTGTGGGCGCGGTTCAAGGCCGCCCAGGATGTCTTCTTCAGCGCCCGCAACGCCGCGTCGTCACAACGCGATGCCGAGTTCGAGACCAACGCGAAGGCAAAGCTCGAACTACTTGCGCGGGCCGAGAAGTCCATCGATCCGCAAGCAGATCTCGAGGCGGCTCGTCGCGAGTTCCGCACCATCCGGGACCAGTGGGACGAGATCGGCAAGGTGCCGCGCGAACAGATGCACTCCCTCGAGGCACGGATCAAGGCTGTGGAGAAGCGGATTCGCGACGCCGAGTCCGCTCAGTGGCAGCGCACCGATCCCGCAGTGAAGGCGCGTGCACAGCAATTCGCCGACCGCGTGGCCCAGCTCGAGGATCAGGCTGCCAAGGCGGAAGCCAACGGCAAGAGCAAGGATGCACGCAAGCTACGCGAACAGGCCGAACAGTGGCGCGAATGGGCGCGTGCTGCCGAAGGCGCCATCGGGGACTGACGTCGACCTGGCATCCTCACGGATGCCGGCGGGCCCGACGGATGCCGGCGGCTTGCTAGAGGTCGTCGCCCTCTGAGCGACGGCTTTCACGCCGGCGTTCGGATGTTCGCCGCTGTAGCGCGAGCGCCCGCTCTTCCTCGGCCGCGGCCTCGTCGCGACGCTGCGCCTCGAGAGCCAATTGGTAGTTGGTACGGGCCCACACCACGCGCGACCAGTGGAAGGTGATCACGAACATCGCCACCCATCCGATGATCAAGCCGATGCCGACGCCGCTGGGCGGCTCTTCTCCGGACACTCCCGGAGTGTTGCGCGACCACCATGCCAGCAGACCCGCGAAACATGACACCGCACTGCCACACAGGGCGATCCAGGCGAAGACCCATCGGCGGGTGAGCAGCGCGAGCGCCGAGAAACCGATCCCGAAGACCAGCTGCAGGATCACAAACACGCGCGAGGTGATGGTCACCCGTTCGGCCGCCGCGTCCGAGCTGAACGTGATCACGTCGATGCCGGTCACGGACCCGGTGTGGGGCAGGACGAAGGACAGAATCGCCACCAGCACCGCAACCGCCACCACCACGGCGCGGGCCCCGGGGTCGATCTCGCCGGCGACCTTGCGTTCGGCCTTGCGCAGATCGCCCTTGAACTGATCGAAACCCGCTGGGTCCGGTCCGTTGTTCTTCTCGGTCATCAGAGCTCGCATCCTGCGCCACAGGCAGATTCAACCGGCGCTTCGACAGGCTTCCCGATCGGCGGCAGACCGAGTCCGACTCCGATCGGCGGGGTTTGGGGGGTGGTACCGGCCGCGTGCGCGTCGCCGGCCCGGGTACGCCGATGACCGCGGATACCGTCATCGGCCAGCAGATAGTGCGGTGCCGCACCGGTCACGACCGTGTCCACCAGATCGCCAGGACGGATGGTGTCGCCCTCGGTGACGAAATGGACGAGCCGGCCGTCGCGCGCACGGCCGGTCATCCGGCCCTGATCTTTCCGGCCGTCGGCGGTCACCAGGACCTCCACCGGCGCCCCGATGAGCTTCTGGTTCTCCTCCAGGCAGATCCGGTCCTGCAGGTCCGTCAGCCGCATATAGCGCTCACTCACCACATGTTTGGGTACCTGGTCGGCCATGTCGGCCGCCGGTGTCCCCGGCCTGGGCGAATACTGGAAGGTGTACGCGCTGGTGAATCTGGCCGCGGCGACCACGTCGAGGGTCGCCTGGAAATCCTCTTCGGTCTCACCGGGGAATCCGACGATGATGTCGGTGGTGACGGATGCGTGCGGCATCGCCGCCCGCACCCGCTCGATGATCCCCAGGAACTTTGTACTGCGGTAGCTGCGGCGCATCGCCTTGAGGATCCGGTCAGAACCCGACTGCAATGGCATGTGCAGTTGGGGACAGACGTTCGGGGTCTGCGCCATCGCCTCGATCACGTCGTCGGTGAACTCTGCGGGGTGCGGCGACGTGAACCGCACACGTTCGAGACCCTCGATGTCACCGCAGGCACGCAGCAGCGCGGCGAATGCTCCCCGATCGCGTCCCAGATCCGGATCGGCGAACGACATTCCGTAGGCATTCACGTTCTGGCCGAGCAAGGTGACCTCGACAACCCCTTCGTTCACCAGCGCCTGCACCTCGGCGAGGACGTCTCCGGGCCGGCGGTCGACCTCCTTGCCGCGAAGAGCCGGAACGATGCAGAACGTGCAGGTGTTGTTGCAACCGACCGAGATCGACACCCACCCCGAATACGCGGACTCGCGTTTGGCGGGCAACGTGGACGGAAAGGCTTCCAGTGCATCGATGATCTCGACCTGGGCCTGCGCATTGTGGCGAGCGCGTTCGAGCAGCACCGGCAGAGATCCGAGGTTGTGTGTTCCGAACACGACGTCGACCCACGGGGCCTTCTCCAGGACGGTGCCGCGATCCTTCTGGGCAAGACAGCCGCCGACAGCGATCTGCATTCCGGGACGACTCGCCTTGACCGGTGCCAGATGCGAGAGGTTGCCGTACAGCTTGTTGTCGGCGTTCTCCCGGACGGCGCAGGTGTTGAAGACCACCAGGTCGGCATCACCATCGTCGGATGCGCGGACATAACCGGCCTCTTCGAGGAGACCGGAAATACGCTCGGAGTCGTGGACATTCATCTGACAGCCGTAGGTGCGGACCTGGTAGGAGCGCCCCATGGTGTCGGGGTGCCCGGTCTGCGGATCCGTCATCGAGATTGTCACTCCTACCAGGGTACTTGGCCCATCAGACCAGGTGAAATTGGCGGCTGAGCTGCGGCGATCCACCCCTCCAGCCGCGCGATGTTCCCGGTCCCCCGCTGCTCGCCGACACCGGCACCTTAAGGTCGACAGTTATGACAGCACCTCGAGCGGGCTCGTCCGCGCCTCACCCCGACGGGCCGGCCGCCACACAGACCGCCCCACCGATGATCGCTCTGTGCGACGTGCAGAAGCACTTCGGCGACCTCCACGTGCTCAAGGACATCGACCTCGAGGTGCCCGCCGGTCAGGTCGTGGTCATCCTCGGTCCGTCGGGATCGGGCAAGTCCACCCTGTGCCGCACGATCAACCGGCTCGAGCCGATCGACAGCGGCGAGATTCGTATCGACGGCAAGTTGTTGCCCGCCGAAGGCAAGGCGCTCGCCGCCCTGCACGCCGACGTCGGAATGGTCTTCCAGTCGTTCAACCTGTTCGCGCACAAGACAATCCTCGACAATGTGACGCTGGCCCCGATCAAGGTGCGTGGCAAGGACAAGGCTGCGGCGAACAAGCGCGGGATGGAACTGCTGGAGCGAGTCGGCATCGCGAGCCAGAAGGACAAGTACCCGGCGCAACTCTCCGGCGGACAGCAGCAGCGCGTTGCCATCGCACGATCACTGGCGATGGATCCCAAGGTCATGCTGTTCGACGAGCCGACATCCGCTCTGGACCCGGAAATGGTCAACGAGGTCCTCGACGTGATGGTCTCACTCGCAAAAGAGGGCATGACGATGCTGGTCGTCACCCACGAGATGGGGTTTGCCCGCAAGGCGGCCGACCGAGTGGTCTTCATGGCCGACGGCGCCATCGTGGAGGACACCGATCCCGAGTCGTTCTTCACCCGGCCCGAGTCCGGGCGCGCCCGTGACTTCCTCGGCAAGATCCTCGGCCATTGAACACGGCGCCAACGAGGAAGCGCACCATGCGTGAGAACTCGAAACACTGGATCCTGCTACCGGCCGTGGCCATCGTGGTGCTCTGCACAGCACTCACCGCATGCGGTAACACCAGCCCGCGCAACCTCATGGAATCGATCGAGAGCGGCTCGGTCATCCTCGGCACAAAGTTCGATCAGCCCGGCCTGGGTCTGCGACACCCCGACAAGTCGTTCACCGGATTCGATGTCGCGGTGTCCGAGTACGTGGTCAACACCATCGCGCAGAACAATGGATGGAAGAAGCCGAAGATCACATGGCGGGAAACCCCATCGGCGCAACGCGAGACGCTCATCGACAACGGTGAGGTCGATATGATCGCCGCCACCTACTCGATCAACGCGGCCCGCTCGAAGAAGGTGAGTTTCGCCGGTCCTTATCTGATCAACTACCAGGGGCTGCTGGTCCGCGAGGACGACGACAGTATCACCACGCTCACGGATCTGAACAAAGGCAAGAAGCTGTGTTCGGTGACAGGCTCCACCTCGGCCCAGAACGTGAAGAACCAGTTGCCGAAAATTCAGCTGCAGGAGTACGACTCGTACTCGTCCTGCGTGGAGGCTCTGCGCCGCAACAAGGTTGACGCCCTCACCACCGACGAGGCCATCCTCGCCGGGTTCTCCGACTTCTTCCCCGATGAGTTCAAGATCGTCGACATGACGTACCCCAAGGACGCGTGTGTGACCTCGAGCGGGAAGAAATCGCTCAAGAAGGCCGGCACCCCGTTCTCGACCGAGCGATATGGCATCGGGATGCCCAAGGACTATCCCGAATCCGTGACGGCGGTGAACGAGGCACTCGTGTCGATGCTGACAAAGCCTGCCGACGGCGGCGAGTCGGCCTGGGAGATCGCCTTGCGTGACGAAATCGGCGACGGCGAAGTCGATTCGATGATCGAGCGTGCGCAGGGTCCCGATTCCAAGTACCAGTTCACCCCGGTGCCAGGAGACCTCGGCTTCCTCGAGTCGACATCCACCCCATGCCCGGCGGAGCTGTCATGAGTGAACTCTGGTCCGACATCGGACCGCAGCTGTGGCCTGCCTACTGGGTCACGCTCAAACTCACCTTCTACTCCGCCATCGGAGCCCTCATCTGGGGCACCGTTCTGGCCGGCATGCGGGTCTCTCCTGTCCCCGTGATGCGGGTGTTCGGAACCTGGTACGTCAACATCGTCCGCAACACTCCGCTGACGCTCATCGTCATCTTTGCCTCGGTCGGCCTGTACCAAAACCTCGGGCTGAAGCTGGCCCAGGAGAACGACGAGTTCATCACCAACAACAATTTCTGGCTCGCCGTCCTGGCCTTTGTGCTCTACACGTCCACGTTCGTATGCGAGACGCTGCGGTCGGGGTTCAACACCGTGCCACTCGGACAGGCCGAAGCAGCTCGCTCGCTCGGCCTGCCGTTCAGCAAGGTGTTCGGGATCATCGTGCTTCCCCAGGCGGTCAGATCGGTGATCGGTCCGATGGGCAGCGTGCTGATCGCGCTGACCAAGAACACCACGATTGCTTCGGCGATCGGTGTGGCCGAGGCCTCGTTGCTGATGAAAGAACAGATCGAGAATCACGCCGATCAGGTGGTGGGGATCTTCGTCATCATCGCCATCGGGTTCATGGTGATCACCCTCACCGAGGGATATGTCTTCGGTTTCCTCGCAAAGCGTCTGGCGGTCAAGCGATGAGCAGTGCAACAGTTCTCTACGACGCTCCGGGGCCCAGGGCACGGCGTCGCAATCAGCTCATCGCTGTCGGATTCGCGGTGGTGCTACTCGCCATCGCGATCTACGTGGTCGTGGCACTGGCCGGCAACGGGCAGCTGACCAGCGAGAAGTGGAAGCCGTTCCTGGAACCGGACACGTGGACCACCTACCTGCTGCCCGGTTTGTGGGGAACACTCTCCGCCGCGGTTCTGTCGATCGTGTTGGCTCTACTGCTCGGCGCGGTTCTCGGCATCGGCCGATTGTCCGACCACCGAGCGATTCGCGGACTCAGCGGAGCGGTGGTCGAGTTCTTCCGGGCCATACCCGTGCTCATCCTGATGATCTTCGCCTACTACCTGTTTGCCGAATACGCCGTTTTCCCAGCCGAGGACCTGGCCTTCGCTGCCGTGGTGACCGGACTGACGCTGTACAACGGCTCTGTCATCGCAGAGATCCTGCGGGCAGGCATCACATCGCTACCGAGCGGCCAGCTCGAGGCGGCGAACTCACTCGGTCTGCGAAAATCACAGACCATGCGACTGGTGTTGCTCCCGCAGGCGGTGACTGCCATGTTGCCTGCGCTGATATCGCAGATGGTCATCGCTCTGAAGGACAGTGCACTCGGATACGCGATCGGTTATGTCGAGGTGGTGAGGTCCGGCATCCAGTCGGCATCTTTCTACGGCAACTATCTGCCGGCCCTCGTGGTGGTCGCGGCCGTGATGATCCTGCTGAACTTCGGGCTCTCGACGTTGGCCACCGTCATCGAGCGGAGATTGAGGGAAGGCAAGAATCGCGGACCGGTCGCAGATGTGAAAGTGGACGAGCAGGCCGCTGCTGTCTGATCTTCATTCGGCAGTGAGCTGGTTCAGTTCCTCGTTCACCAGACTCATGGCCAGAGACGGTGCGTACCCACGTCTGGCCAGCATCGCGACCAGTCGCCGAACGTGTTTGTCCCGCTGGACCCGGTCAGAGATGTCTTCGGCCGTCAGGCGAGTCGCCTTGCGACGCAACAGGTCTGCTGCCCGTTCGCGTTCGGCGTCATCGTCGATCTGATCGAGTGCGTGCTCGATCACGGTGTCGGCAACGCCCTTCTGCCGGAGCTCGTGCCGCAGAGCAGTGCGTCCCTTGCCGCTGTGGCGGTGTCGGGAATGCACCCATTGCTCGGCGAAATCGACATCGTCGAGCAGACCGGCCGCGGCGAGCCGAGTCATCACCGATTCGATCTCGGTGGGCGCAAAATCTTTGTCGTGCAACCGTTTGCGCAGTTCTGCCTGACTTCGTGCGCGGACGCCGAGCAACCGCAATGCGGCGTCATAAGCCGATGCGGTGGTAGCGGTGCGGTCGCCGGAACTCTCTGGAGCAGGCGGCGTCGCAGACGGACTGACCGGGACAGACCTGCGGGAGAGGATGTCTGCGATCGCGGACCGCAGCTCGGCGGTGCTCTCGTGGACGTCCTCTCCCGCAGGCCTGTTCACCTGAATCGGCGTCCTAGAACTCGACCGGCGCCGGCGCGACGGCATCTTCGGTCAGGACAGCGCCGATCCCGAGCTTTTCCTTGATCTTCTTCTCGATCTCGTCACGCACCTCGGTGTTCTCGAGCAAGAACTTACGAGCATTCTCCTTGCCCTGGCCCAGCTGTTCACCTTCATAGGTGAACCAGGAACCGGACTTGCGGACAAAGCCGTGCAACACGCCCATGTCGATGAGCGAACCCTCTTTGCTGATGCCATGGCCGTACAGGATGTCGAACTCGGCCTGCTTGAACGGAGGGGCAACCTTGTTCTTGACGACCTTGACGCGAGTGCGGTTACCGACTGCCTCGGTACCGTCCTTGAGGGTCTCGATCCGGCGCACATCCAGACGGACCGATGCGTAGAATTTCAGCGCCTTACCACCGGTGGTGGTCTCGGGAGACCCGAACATCACGCCGATCTTCTCGCGCAGCTGGTTGATGAAGATCGCGGTGGTGCCCGAATTGCTCATGGCACCGGTCATTTTCCGCAGTGCCTGGCTCATCAACCGCGCCTGCAGACCGACGTGGCTGTCGCCCATCTCGCCCTCGATCTCCGCACGCGGCACGAGCGCCGCGACCGAGTCGATAACCAGGATGTCGAGAGCGCCCGACCGGATCAACATGTCAGCGATCTCGAGTGCCTGCTCACCGGTGTCCGGCTGTGACACCAGCAACGCGTCGGTGTCGACTCCCAGTCGCTGTGCGTAGTCCGGGTCGAGGGCGTGCTCGGCATCGATGAACGCCGCGATGCCACCGGCGGCTTGTGCATTGGCGACCGCGTGCAGCGCAACGGTGGTCTTACCCGACGATTCCGGCCCGTAGATCTCCACCACGCGGCCTCGCGGGAGACCTCCGATGCCGAGAGCGACATCAAGCGCGATCGAGCCGGTCGGGATGGTGGCGATCGGCTGGCGGGCGTTCTCGCCGAGACGCATCACCGAACCCTTGCCGTAGTTCTTGTCGATCTGGGCCAATGCCAGGTCGAGGGCCTTTTCGCGGTCTGGTTGGGCTGCCATGGTTTCCCCTAGTGTTTGCGCCGAGTTGTCGGCGGTGGTGGTGCCGCCGGTCTGGCGGGATCGGGCTTTCTTTCGCGTATTCGGCATCTCTTTGCGCACTGACGTCACGCTAGATCAGCCCTCTGACAATCCCGGATCTCGACGTTCCCGTCCTCGCGTCGAACACCACCCACTCTAGGCGAACGCTTGTTCGAGTCAACCACCCGGACATCCGACACGCCGGGGCAGATGAAGTACTGCTACCAGCGTTCCCGCGGGACGTCGAAGTCCCGGCACAGCGCTGTCCACACATCTCTGGGATCGATGCCGGCATCAAGCGCTTCGGCAGCCGTCCGGCCACCGAGGTCGGTGAGGACGTGGTCGACAAGCATCGAATTCGCAGTGGTGGACCCGAACTCGGTGCTGATGAGTTCGGAGAATTCGGTCAATCGCACGTGACCAAGCGTAGCGAAACCTTCAGGACCGCGCTGCGCCGACACATACCGCGACCGGGTCGACAACGTCGGCACCGGTCCGGGCGCCGCGTCGAGCGGCTTCGGTGAATGACTTGTTGTCCAGCACCTTTCGGCACGCCGCGGCCAACGACTCGACGGTGGTGGGCCTG
Source organism: Williamsia sp. D3 (assembly GCF_000506245.1). NCBI lineage: Bacteria > Bacillati > Actinomycetota > Actinomycetes > Mycobacteriales > Nocardiaceae > Williamsia > Williamsia sp. D3. The sequence goes on from NZ_AYTE01000026.1 coordinate 349,636, forward strand.
ACCACCGCTGCACTGCCCCATCGGCGGGCACGCTGGGCCAATTCCCACTGATCTCCGCCGCCGGGAACGAGCACCTGAGGTACGCCGGCCAGCATGGACTTCGCCAGCATTCCGTGTCCTCCACCGCAGATGACGAGCGATGCGTCATGGAGGAGCTCGTCTTGCCTGCCGTGTCCGGCCACAGCCCACGACGGTAGATCACCTACCTCGGGATCGAGCCCTGAGACCACCGCCCGCACCGGGCGTCCCAATACGCGCGGGTCGAGCGCAGCCAGCGCCGCCTCCACCAGACCTGCCGAACCGGTCACCGCGGTGGACGGCGCGATGACAACCAACGGGGCGTCACCGGGGGGACGTGCGAAGACGGCGTCGGTGGGTTCCCACAGCAGGGGGCCGACCACCTCGGCTCCGTCGGGCCAGTCCGGGCGGGGCACCTCCAGCGCCGGAAGGGTCGCGATCAGCCGCGCTCCCGGATGCGGCTGCGCGGGATCGAGCCCGATGCCCACCCGGGCGGCCGCACGCTGTTGTTGTCCCACTCGAATGGATCGGCCGGTAGCCGCGCGCATCAGCGCATCACGCACCCTGCCGGACAGGCCAGTGCCAGGTTCCAGGCCACTGCCGACAGGGGGAAGCCCCACCGAGGGTTGGTACAGCGGATGGGGCGACAATTCCACCCATGGGGCACCGATCGTCTCGGCGGCCCAGCCGCCACACACGGTGATGACATCGCCGACCACCAGATCGGGTTCGAGTTCGGCGAGCACCGGCGCCAGTTGTTTGCTCATCCGCGCCGCGCGTGCACTGAGTTTGTCACCCGCATCGGTGTCGTCGTCAGCAGCCGACGCCGTCAGACCGGGGAGTTCTCGGACGTCGAGGCCGCGAGCGGTTGCCTTCTCGATCCACTGCGAACCCGTGTACACCACCGCTTCGATGTTGTTGTCCTGCAACAACTCCGCGAGCGCGAACACGGGAAAGGCATGACCGGCGTCAGAGCCTGCCACCAGAGCTGCGCGCACGCGTGTCCCCCGTACCGCCGATCATGACCCGATCTCGGTCGAACTCTTGTCAGAAGCTGCCCACTTGATCACCGCGACGATTCCGATCACGACGAGCCCGATCACGAGCACCGTGAGCAGACCCTTCACCACGGCCATGATCAGCCCGAAGGCCAGCCACACCACAAGTATCGCCAGCAGAACTTTCCACCACATGACATCTCCTGTCGTCCGAGTGACCTCAACGGTGCCAGTGCTCGGTCCCGATGTCAGTCGAAAAACGACCAAGATGGGGGGAAGTTCAGGGACTACCCTGACCCCGGAGACGTCAGTTGGCTTGCGGCTTCTCGATGTTCGTCTTCGCCTGGTCGACGGCCGGCGTCGCGGCTGAGTCTCCGGCAGCCAGTGATTCGCCCGCCATGGACGCGCGGATTTGCTCGAGTCGTGAGTGTCCTGCCATCTGCACGCTGGCCTGTTGCACTTCGAGCATCCGGCCCTGAACCGAATTGCGCGACAACTCGGCCGATCCCAGGGCATTCGCGTAGCGCCGCTCGATCTTGTCCCGTACCTGGTCGAGGCTCGGTGTGTTGCCGGGGGCGGAGAGTTCACTCATCTGGTTGAGCGATGCCGAGACCTGCTCTTGCATCTTGGCCTGCTCGAGCTGACTGAGCAGCTTGGTGCGCTCGGAGAGTTTCTGCTGCAGCGTCATCGAGTTCTGTTCCACCGCACGCTTGGCCTGTTCAGCCGCCTGCAGCGACTGGTCGTGCAGCGCCTTGAGGTCCTCGACGCTCTGTTCCGCGGTGACCAGCTGCGCGGCGAAAGCCTCTGCGGCGTTGGTGTATTCGGTTGCCTTGGCGGCGTCACCGGAGGCGGCGGCCTTGTCGGCCAGCGTCAACGCCTGACGGGTGTTCGCCTGCAGGCGTTCGATGTCCTCGAGCTGACGGTTCAGCTTCATCTCCAACTGGCGCTGATTGCCGATGACCGCCGCAGCCTGCTGCGACAACGCCTGGTGCTGACGCTGCGCGTCCTCGATCGCCTGCTGGATCTGAATCTTCGGGTCGGCGTTCTCGTCGATCTTGGCGTTGCCGAACGCCATCAGGTACTTCCACGCCTTCACGAATGGGTTAGCCATTGCCCCGCCTTGTCTTGAAGTCCGAATCCGAGCAGTCTCGATCTAATCTATCGTCTGGCCCGGCCCGGTGGCACAAGACACCGATCACGCAGCCGCCAGAGCCGATGCCGGCTGCGGGATGACCACCTTGGTCTCGGTGGCGATCGTCGTGTGCGTGGGCGGGGTCGTGGGCTGGTCGTGGCCGGTGCGGAGGGTATCGCGGACATCGAGCAACACGTCGGCGATCTCTACTTCCAGCGCATCGCAGATGGCAGCGAGCAGTTCGCTGGACGCTTCCTTCTGGCCGCGTTCGACTTCCGACAGATAACCCAGGCTGACCCGGGCACTGGTTGATACCTCACGCAACGTACGGCCTTGATCCATCCGGACCCGCCGTAGGCTGCCACCGAGTGCTTCCCGCAGGAGCAGTGCCATATGAGTCCTCCTCAACACGTCAGTCAGTCCAACGCCGCACGGGCCGAATCCGTTCCCGAACCGCCGAGCGCTGTGCAGCAGATCCTCCCGAGCGCTTCGTCCGTCGACCGTGTGGTCGAGACTAGACGAAGATCCCGGCGATCGCCGCGTAGCGACACCGGTAGAACCCCGATGCCGAACGAGCCATTCCCACCCGGCCACATCGACGATCGTCCCAGCCCCGGGAGATCAGCGAGATGCACCATGGGCCGGATCGACGACGAACCCGCGGTTCACCTTCCGGTTCGGTCAGTCCGGCGCGCGGCGGCTGCGTCACGGCGACGCTGTGCCCGCTTCGCCAGCGCCTGCCAGACATAGTCGACCCCGGTGACAACGGTCGCCACCAGCGCGGCGGCCATCACGGCGATCGCCAGCCAGTGCAGCGGCCCGGGCAGCGGCAGGATGAACAGTCCGATTGCGATGGCCTGGAGCAGCGTCTTGAGCTTTCCGCCCCGGCTCGCCGGGATCACGCCATGTTGCAGCACCCAGAAACGGAGCACGGTAATGCCCAGTTCCCTGGCGAGGATGACGATGGTAACCCACCACGGGAGCTCACCGAGCACAGACAACCCGATCAGTGCCGAACCGATCAGCGCCTTGTCCGCGATCGGGTCGGCCAGCTTGCCGAAATCGGTGATCAGGCCCCGTTGACGGGCGATACGACCGTCGTAGTGATCGGTCACGGCGGCGAGGGCGAACACGCCCCACGCCATCGTCCGCCACCACGAGTTGTCGCCGTCGTCGATGAACAGAACTACGACGAATACGGGGACGAGCACGATGCGGAACATCGTCAGCACATTGGCGAGGTTCAGCACGGGCACATCAGTGCTGACCGGATCGGAGATCGGGTCGGGCTCCGGCTCGTTCACCTGCCGCCGTAAACGATCAGCCACGGGCTGCACCTGGTTCCGGTGATAAGAATTGCCCAATGCCCACGACCACAGGATAGGCGGAGGCCCCGCCACCCAGGGCCGTGGGTATCGGCCCGGTCCGGACGGCGGCCCACCGGCCCCGGTGTGCCCGCGTATTACTGTTCATCCATGGCACCTCACGACAGCTCGGCACACGAGCATGCCGCGACATCTGAACCGGCCGAGCTATCCGGTCACCACGATTCCCCCGTTTCGCGAGGCGACGTGAGCGTGCGCCGTGCCCGCACATCTGACGTACCCCGCATCAAGGAACTGATCGATCAGTACGCCGGACGAATTTTGCTCGAGAAGAATCTCGTGACCCTTTATGAGGCCGTCCAGGAGTTCTGGGTCGCCGAGATCGATGGCACGGTGGTCGGCTGCGGCGCACTCCACGTCTTGTGGGCAGACCTCGGTGAGGTCCGCACGGTCGCGGTCGACAAGTCCTACGCGGGGCGCGGTATCGGCCATCAGATCGTCAGCCGACTGATGGGCATGGCCCGGGAGTTGCAGCTTTCCCGGGTGTTCGTCCTCACCTTCGAGACCAGCTTCTTCGCCAAACACGGCTTCTCCGAGATCGCGGGCACACCGGTGACCGCCGAGGTGTACGAGGAGATGTGCCGTTCCTACGACGCCGGCGTCGCGGAGTTCCTGGACCTCAGTTACGTCAAACCCAACACACTCGGCAACACCCGAATGCTCGCCAACCTCTGAAAGGTCGAACAATGCCGCTGTTCAGCGTCGAATACACCTACCCCGTCGAGTTCGCCGACGGTCGCGACACCACTCGGCCCGACCACCGCGCCTGGCTGTCGAAGCTGAACAGCGAAGGTGTTGTGCGGATGGCCGGGCCGTACGCCGATGGAAGCGGCGCGCTGATCCTGCTCGACTGCGCCGACGAGCAGGCGGCCAAGGACATCTTGGCCGCCGACCCGTTCGCGGTTGCCGGCTACGTCGGTGAGGTCCGGATCAACAAGTGGGTCAGTGTTTTTGGTCCGTTTTCTGACTGACCGCCTGTTTGTCGGCGCGCCCCTCGTCGAATCGTGTCTTCGCCAGGCTGGCGATGGTGGTGATCACGAGGGTTCCGACGATCACGCCGAGCGATAGCGGGGTCGAGATCTCCGGCACCTTGATGTGTTCGCCGCCGTTGATGAACGACAGCGTGTTCTCGTGCAGAGCGTGCAACACCAGCTTGATGCCGATGAAGCCGAGGATGAACGACAGGCCGAACGACAGGTAAACCAGCTTGTCGAGCAATCCGCCGAGCAGGAAGTACAGCTGGCGTAGACCCATCAGCGCAAAGGCGTTGGCGGTGAAGACGATGTACGGCTCCTCCGTGAGGCCGTAGATGGCCGGGATCGAATCCAGGGCGAACAGGACGTCGGTGAACCCGATGACGATCAGGACCATGAGCATCGGGGTCGCGAGGCGCTTGCCGTTCTCCTTGGTGAACAGCTTGTCGCGGTCGTAGTTGTCGGTGGTTCGCAGCGCCTTCTTCACAAACCGCTGGATCCGGCTTTCTCGCTCCTCTTCGACCTCTTCCTCGTGTCCGGACTCACGCAGCAACTTCACCGCGGTGTAGATGAGGAATGCACCGAAGAGGTAGAAGACCCACGAGTAAGCATTGATCGCGGCCGCACCGACGGCGATGAAAGCACCGCGCATCACCAGGGCCATCACGATGCCCAGGAGCAGAACTTTCTGCTGGTATTCACGCGGCACGGCGAACTTCGCATGATGATGACAAAAACGAAGAGGTTGTCGACCGACAACGCCTTTTCCGTGATGAATCCGGCGTAGTACTCGGTGCCCGAGGTACCACCCCATTTCCACCACACGAAGCCACCGAAGATCAGGGCGATGGTGATGTAGACGGCCGACCAGAAGCCGGATTCTTTCAACGAGGGAGCGTGTGGGGTTCTCACGTGGGCGAAGAAGTCGAATATGAAGAGTCCCAGGATCACCAGACAGGTGATAATCCACACGAGTGGTGATACGTCCACGCAGCCTCCAGCAGCAGTTTCGGAAAAGTAAAGACCACTTTACCGAAGGATCGGACCGGCCACGGACGCGCGAATACCGTCGCGCGCCCCGCCCATCGCGGTGCAGATGTGGACCAGACCCGAGGCGTGATCGGCTACGTCTCTGATTCTCCTGCAGCAGAGGATGTTCCGGCGGTCACTGCGCAGATACGCTGCGACCCCCGTGACATCACCCGGTCAGACTTTTTCGCTGGTGAGACTTTGGCAACACACAACACGGCCACCGCCACGAAACGGGTAGGGCTAGTCGTCCGCGTCGTCCGACGTGTCACCGCCGCCGGTGATCGACGCGATCACCCCGGCCAGGTCTTCGGGTTTGACCAGTACATCGCGTGCCTTCGAACCCTCGGACGGCCCGACCACTCCCCTGGTCTCCATCAGATCCATCAGCCGTCCGGCCTTGGCGAATCCGACGCGCAGTTTGCGTTGCAGCATGGACGTCGAGCCGAACTGACTGGACACGACCAGTTCGATGGCCTGTAGCAGGTCGTCGAGATCGCCGCCGATATCGGAGTCGATGTCCTTCTTGTCCGAGACCTTTTGAGCCGTCACTCCCTCGGTGTAATCCGGTTCGCTCTGGTCCTTGGCGAAGTCGACGACGGCCTGGATCTCTTCGTCGGTGATGAACGCACCCTGCATACGGACGGGTTTGCTCGCGCCCATCGGGAGGAAGAGTCCGTCGCCCATACCGATCAACTTCTCGGCGCCCGGTTGATCCAGGATGACCCGGGAATCGGTGAGCGACGACGTGGCGAAGGCCAGCCGCGACGGGACGTTGGTCTTGATCAGACCGGTCACCACGTCGACGGACGGTCGCTGCGTGGCCAGCACGAGGTGGATACCTGCCGCACGCGCCTTCTGGGTGATCCGGACGATGGCGTCCTCCACATCACGCGGAGCGGTCATCATCAAATCGGCGAGCTCGTCCACGATGGCGAGGATGTACGGATACGGCTTGTAGACCCGCTCCGATCCCAGCGGTGTGGAGATCTCTCCCGAACGCACCTTGCTGTTGAAGTCGTCGATGTGACGAACGCGCGAGGACTTCATGTCCTGGTAGCGCTGCTCCATCTCCTCCACGAGCCACGCGAGTGCCGCGGCAGCCTTCTTCGGCTGCGTGATGATCGGGGTGATCAGGTGCGGGATGCCCTCGTAAGGGGTGAGCTCGACCATCTTGGGGTCGATGAGGATCATCCGTACCTCGTCGGGAGTGGCCCGGGTCAACAGTGAGACCAGCATCGAGTTGACGAAGCTCGACTTACCGGAACCGGTGGAACCGGCCACGAGCAAGTGCGGCATCTTCGCGAGGTTGGCGGTGACGAAATCACCTTCGATGTCTTTACCCAGACCGATGACCAGCGGGTGCTTGTCCTTGCGCGTCGAGCCGGCGGTCAGGACGTCAGCAAGCCGCACCATCTCGCGGTCGCTGTTGGGGACCTCGATCCCCACCGCGGACTTACCCGGGATGGGTGCCAGCAGCCGCACGTTGTCGGTTGCCGCAGCGTACGAGATGTTGCGTTGCAGGGCGGTGATCTTCTCCACCTTCACACCTGGTCCGAGTTCCACCTCGTACCGCGTGACCGTCGGCCCCCGAGTGAATCCCGTGACGGCCGCGTCGATCTTGAACTGCTCCAGGACCGCCGAGATGCGGTCGATCATCTCGTCGTTGGCCGCGCTGCCGAGCTTGGGCGGGTCACCCTCGATCAGCAGGCTGGCCGGCGGAAGGCGGTAGTCGCCTTCCACGGCCTTGTCCACGACCAGTGCATCGTGGCCGCTGCCGGAGTCGAGATCACGTTCGGGCTCGGGCTCGGGCCGCACCGGTTTCGGCGCGGGTTTGGGCACCGCGCGCTTGCGGACCGGCTGGGCGCCGACCGGCGGTGTGCTCAGTGCCTCGGTCACGGCAGCAGGCGTCGGCTCGTCTTCGATGATGGGTTCGGTCAGTGCCTCCCCCGCCGTCACCGCAGTGGACTGGCGTCGACGCGCCGGGCGTCGCAGAGTTTCGGTCGCCCGGGTCGCGTTGTCGTCGGGCGGGTAGTTGTCGTACGGATCGCCGAAGGCTGTGTCTGCGTATCCACCGTCTTCGTCGTTGTCCACGTCCTCGTCGTCCCAGTGGTCGTCGACACCGAGCCCGAGGTATGCGCGGGTTACGTCGACCAGTTCACGCACCGTGAGACCGGACAGGAGCAAGAGCCCGAAGGCCAGGCACAGCAGCAGGATCGGCACCGACAACCAGGCCGTCAGGCCGTCGGTCAGCGGACCACCTGCGGCCATTCCGAAGAATCCGCCGGCGTGCTGTCGCTCGGAGAATTCTGTGGGTGCACCGGCAAAGATGTGCCACAGCCCGACGATGGGCAACGCGATGAGCAGGCCTGCCCCGATGCGCCGAGCGCGACCCGCGGGATCGGGTCCATGACGCATCAAGATGAACCCGCCCACCAAGAGGACGATCGGGAGAAGTACCGCAGCCGACCCGATCAGCGCGCGAGTCGCCGAATCGACGAAGGCACCCACCGGGCCGCCCGCGCTGAACCACACCGACGCGACCACGACGATCGACAGCGCGATCATCACGAGCGCAACACCGTCGCGTCCCTGTGTGTGGGGGTGCTCAGGTCGCGGAGAGAACGATCCGTCCGCGTCCCCGCCCTCGTCCCATCCGTCGTCGGCTCCGTACACGCGCTCGTCGTAGTCGGGATCGCCACTGCGTGAGCCGGCGCGCGCCATCGCGCCGACACCCTTGGCGAGCAGACCCCACCCGGCGCCGACGCCGCTGCCAACGGACTTCACCACGGACTTGCGTGGGCGGGCCGAGGCACGGGATGTTGCGCCGGAACGCGTGGTGGAGGCGCGTTTCGTCCCAGCCGACGTGCGGGTGGACGGCCGGCTCGCAGCCTTCTTCGCCGGCGCTTTGCGGCTTCCGGCGCTCGCCGACGACCCCTTCTTGGGAGAGGCCTTTCGGGGTGCAGCCTTGGTGGCACCGGCCTTCTTGGCCGGGGCGGCGCCGGAGCGCGCGGGACTACGACCCGACGCACCGGAACGACGGGCGGTGGACTTGGTTGCCATGGCTGACAGCCTAGTCGGCAACTGTCACAGCTACCTCATCTGCAACACGCGTATCGGGCTATGTGTTGAAATCGAAACGCTAGAGTCCGCGTTTGGCCGATTTGACCGCAGCGACAGCATCGGCGTCGCCGGCGTATTCGACCAATGTCTCGTGACGCCCGAACGCGAACATGAGCAGTTCGAGGGGATCACCGGTCACCGTGACCTGCGGTCCCCGGCCGCCGGTGGCCACTCTCTGTCCGTCGGTGGTGATCATCTCGACGGTGGCGGGCGACTTTGCGATCGCGCGCTTCCCCATAGCCTTGAGCGGTACCCGAATCGCTTTCTCGGTGGCCGGGTCGAGGTCTCTCGGTTCCCATGGTCCGCCCGCACGCCGGACGTCCTCGTGGTGGACGAACATCTCGGTCACGTTGGCGAAGCGGTCCACCAGCTTGAGCGGCGAGTACAGCGGAGGACCCGCCGCGAACTTGGCGAGCATCGCGTCCCAGTCGTCGCGCGCGGCCTGGTCCTGGGCCGTTTGGGTCCGGCCCGCCAAGGCCGGGACGAGGATGCCTGGCATCGCGTCGAGCCGGTACTCGCGGATGATCATGTGAGCGGTCAGGTCTCGGGTGGTCCACCCTTCGCACAGCGTCGGGGCATCGGGGCCGACACTGCGCAGGGTGGACACCAGCGCGGCGCGTTCATCTCGGGCAATGGTCATGCACACACCCTATGAGGTGCGGCGTCGTCAGTCCGCCGAAGACTCGCTGACGGTCATCACGGTCGGCACGATCATGGGGCGCCGCCGGTACTTGTCGGCGACCCAGCGACCCACCACACGACGGATCGTCTGGGCAATCCGATGAGTGTCCGTGACGCGTTCGACCGCCATCTGTGCCAACGCCTGATCGACCAGGTCGCCCGCCTCTTTCAGCGCGGTCGGATCATCCGAGAATCCTCTTCCGGACACCTCGGCCGGATTGATCGCCCGGCCGGTGTCGGCGTCGATCACCACGGCGATCGCGATGAAGCCGCCCTCGCCGAGCACCAGACGTTCCGAGAGCGTCGACTCCCCCACGTCTCCCACCGAGAGTCCGTCGACGTAGACGTAGCCCACAGGGACACGGCCGGAGATCTGGGCGCGACCGTCGATCAGATCCACCACCACACCGTCCTCGGCGAGGACAACGGCCTCCGGCTTGACGCCGGTGGCAACAGCCAGTGCTGCGTTGGCGCGAAGATGCCGCCACTCACCGTGCACGGGCATCACATTGGAGGGCCGGACGGCGTTGTAGAGGTAGAGCAGCTCACCGGCCGATGCGTGACCCGACACGTGCACCTTGGCGCTCTGTTGGGTGACCACGGTCGCCCCCCGTCGCGCCAAGCCGTTGACCACCGCGAACACCGAGTTCTCGTTGCCCGGGATGAGCGAGGACGCCAAGACGACCAGGTCATCCGCGCGGATGTTGATCTGCCGATGCTCACCGCGAGCCATCCGTGACAGAGCCGACAGCGGTTCGCCCTGCGATCCGGTGGAGATCAGGACCAGCTTGTGGTCGGGAAGTGTTGCGGCCGTATCGAGATCGACCACGACGCCGTCGGGCACCCGCAGGTAGCCGAGTTCCTGGGCGATCTGCATGTTGCGAACCATCGAGCGTCCTACGAATGTCACCCGGCGTCCGTGCGTGTGGGCCACGTCGACGACCTGCTGGATGCGGTGCACATGGCTGGCGAACGAGGCGACGATCACGCGCTGACGGGCCTTGCCGATCACCTGGTCAAGCACGCCACCGATCTGGCGCTCCGGCGTGACGAACCCGGGTACCTCGGCGTTGGTCGAGTCGACGAGGAACAGGTCGACGCCCTCGTCGCCGAGGCGGCTGAACCCGGCGAGGTCGGTGAGCCTGCCGTCGAGCGGCAACTGGTCGAGCTTGATGTCACCGGTGTGCAGGACAACGCCTGCGCCGGTCCGGATCGCCACCGCGAGAGCATCGGGGATCGAGTGGTTGACCGCGAAATACTCGCATTCGAAAGGTCCGTGTGTGGTCTTCTCGCCCTCGACGACCTCGACCAGTTTCGGACGCTGGCGGTGTTCGCGGCACTTGGCAGCGAGCAGGGCGAGGGTGAACTTCGACCCGATGACCGGGATCTGCGGACGCAGTCGCAACAGGAACGGGACCGCACCGATGTGGTCCTCGTGGCCGTGCGTGAGGATGATCGCCTCGACGTCGTCGATGCGGTCTTCGATGTACCGGAAGTCCGGGAGGATCAGGTCGACACCGGGCTGGGCGTCCTCGGGGAAGAGCACACCGCAGTCGACGATGAGCAGACGACCGTCGTACTCGAATACGGTCATGTTCCTGCCGATTTCGCCGATGCCACCGAGGGCGACCACGCGCAGGCCGCCGGCGGGCAGCCGTCGCGGTGCACCGAGTTTTTCGGTCGGATCGACCTGCTTCGACTCGGCGTTCTTTTCTGCCGCGGCCTTGCGAGCTGCACCACCCCGGCGATCACGCGAGTTTCGTTTGGACCCAGACGAACTCGAGCCGGAGGAACCCGAGTTGCCCGACTTCGGTGCTCGGGCGGCAGCGGGCGCCGAGGTGCCGGATGCCGCGGCAGCGACGGGCTCTGGGGTGGTGACGGGTTCTTGGGCTTTGGCCACTGGGGGTTTCGACTCGTTTTTCTCTACGGGGGGTTCTGCCGGCGGTCCGGCCTTTCGAATGACTCGTCCCCGGCGACGGCCGGGCTCGTTTGTGGTCATGACAGCACCTTTGCTACGCGCAGATCGGCGATCAGGGCTTCGATCTGGGGGCCGGTGGCCGGCACCTGCGGCAGCCTCGGGTCTCCGACGTCGAGACCGAGGATGCGCAGCGCGGCCTTGACCATCGTGACGCCGCCGAGTCGGCCCATCGCATTGACGAGCGGGATCATCGACGCATTCAGTTCGCGGGCGCGAACCAGGTCGCCTTTGTTCACCGCGTCGAGCATGTCGCGCAGCCGATCGGGTACCAGGTGCCCGATGACGCTGACGTACCCCGCCGCGCCGATCGAGAGCCAGGGCAGGTTCAGCGCGTCTTCACCGGACAGGTACTGCAGCCCGGTGTCGGTCATCAGCGACGCCGCCGAGTTCAGATCGCCCTTGGCATCCTTGACAGCGACAATGTTCGGGTGGCGTGAGAGTTCGAGCAGTGTGCGGTGTTCGATCGGCACCACCGAGCGCGGCGGGATGTCGTAGAGCATCACCGGTAGGTCGGTGGCATCGGCGACCGCTGTGAAGTGTGCGAGCAGACCGGTCTGCGGAGGCCTCGAGTAGTACGGGGTCACCACGAGGAGGCCATGCGCGCCGAGCGCTGCGGCCTCTTTCGCGAACCAGACGCTCTCCCGCGTGTCGTAACTCCCGGCGCCCTGCACGATGCGGGCGCGGTCACCGACCGCGGCGAGCACGGTCTTGAGCAGATCGAGTTTCTCCGCGGGCGTCGTCGTCGGCGACTCGCCGGTGGTCCCGGAGACCACCAGCCCGTCACACCCGCCGTCCACGAGCTTCACGGCGAGTTCGCCGGCCCGGTCCAGGTCGAGCTTTCCATCGACGGTGAACGGGGTAACCATGGCAACACTGACAGTCCCGAAAGGGAAGCTCTGCGGTTGCGTCTCACCGGTGGTCATGGTGGCTAAGGTTACCGGAGGCCCTGCGCCGATCCCGCATCCGCGGCGCCGTCAGAGGTCGGCCGGTCCCGGCCCGACTCTCACCCCTCCAGGACGAACGGGGACGTCGCCACCTCCGACCCATCGGAGAGCCGCCCGATCTCGAAGTCCCCGAACACCGTTGGGGCGATGTCGAGCAGCTGACGCAGGCACTCGATGGCCAGCTGACGGATCTCCACGTCGGCGTGCTCGGTGGCCCGCATACCGATGAAGTGCCGCCAGGCGCGGTAGTTGCCGGTGACCACGATCTTGGTCTCCGTGGCGTTCGGCAGGACCGCACGTGCGGCCTGACGGGCCTGCTTACGCCGCAGGATGTTGTTGGGCACATCGGAGAACTTCTCTTCGAGTGCCGTCAGCAGTTCGGCGTAGGCCTCGCGGCTGGCATCGGTGGCCGAGACGAACAGGGCTTCGAGTTCGGCGTCGCCCCGGATCGCCGGAGGGCAGACGACATTCGAATCATGTTCGGGCACAAAGCGTTGCGACAGCTGCGAATAGGAGAAATGTCGGTGGCGGATCAGCTCGTGGGTGCACGACCGGGAGATCCCCGAGATGTAGAACGTGACCGTGGCGTGTTCGAGCAGTGACAGATGCCCGACTTCGAGGATGTGACGCAGATATCCGGCGTTGGTCGCGGTCCGCGGATTGGGCTTGTCCCAACTCTGGTAACAGGCGCGCCCGGCGAACTCGACGAGGGCTTCACCCCCGTCCGCATCTGTGGTCCACGGCACATCGGTCGGCGGGTCGAACGACGACTTCGCCACCAGTTGCACCTTCAATGGCACCAGTTCGGACACCGCATTCCTCTTTCTTCGTGTTGGAGCACCGATTGTCCCCTTCACCGCCCCGGACCCGATGGTCGGGCCGAGGACGGGTTCAGAGTTGAGCGTGAACGGCGGCGGTGAGAGGGGCTGCCAGATCGCCCCGCGAACCGACCTCGACCCTGCTGACGCCGAGCCACTGTGCCATGTCCAGCAGGTCCGCGGCCAACGCGGTGGCCACCTCCAACGGATCGGCCCGGCTCTCACAGAACGCACCGAGGACCAGCAACTGATCACCTGACCGGTCGGTCTTGAGGTCCACCCGGGCCACGAGCCGCTCGCTCATCAGATACGGGAAGACGTAATAGCCGTGCACGCGCTTGGCCTCGGGAACGTAGATCTCGATCCGGTAGTGGAAATCGAACAGCCGCTCGGTACGGGGCCTGAAGAACACCAACGAATCGAACGGGCTGAGCAGGGCCGTGCGTTCGACTTTTCGCGGTAGTCGCGCGGCGGGGTCGAGGAATGCCGGCTTCGCCCAGCCCTCGACCTCCACCTGCTGAACACGCCCGGCGGCGACGAGATCATCCAGTGCCTCGCGGGCCGCCTGCGGCTTGAGACGGTAGTAGTCGCGGATGTCGACCTCGGTGCCGACACCGAGCGCGGTCAACGAACCGGCGACCAATTCGCGGATCGCCTCGTCCCGGGGAACGGTGACCTCGGCGTTCTCCCCGACGATGTTCTCGGTGAGGTCGTAATACCTGGCGAAACCGCTGCGTCGCACCGCAGCCAGCTCACCCGCAGCGAACATCACCTCGCACAGGTACTTCACGTGGCTGCGGTCCCACCACGTGCCTTTGCGCGTCCGCTTCTCGTGGCCGAGATGATCTTCGAGCATCCCGCTCGTACAGGGCCCCAACTCGGCGACCGCTTCGCGGATCTGTGTGCGCATCGCGGCGGCTTGTGGGTCACCGACTGCTTCCTCGTAGCGCCCGTGCTGGAAATCGTCCATCCGCCAACGGAAGAGCGGCCAATGCTCGATGGGAATCAGTGCGGCTTCGTGCGCCCAGTACTCGGCCAAGAGCGCGGGACGACGGGCGGTGGGTTCCCACGCGGCCTGTTCGAGGAGACCGCGATCGTAGAAACCGAGCCGGCTGTACAGCGGCATGTAATGAGCCCGTACGGCCACGCTGACCGAGTCCATCTGAAACAGGCGGACTCGTTCCAGGACGCGCTGCAGGTGACGCCGGGTCACCGGACCCGTGGGCCGGCGGTCTGTGAAACCCTGTGCGGCGAGGGCGATTCTGCGGGCCTGCGTAGCCGACAGCGATTCGGCCCGGACTCGTCGAACGGTTGTCACGGTGACGCCGAGTACCGAAGGAATCGATAGCGGACACCGGTGGGCGATTCGAGCCAGCCTCCGTCCGATTCCAGCGACCATCGGCCGGGATCGAGTGCAGGCGCCCAGGTGTCGGCATCAGACACCTCGAGGTCGATCTCGGTGACATACGCCTCGTGGGCAGATTCCATTGCTGCGCCGTAGATCTCACCACCGCCCATGACAAAGACCGTGTCGTCGAGGTGGAGTCCGGCGTCGAGGGCGTCACGCACGTTCGCGTGGGTCTGCGCCCCGTCTGCGGACCATTGACCATTGCGGGTGACAACAAGATTGGCCCTACCCGGCAGAGGGCGGAATCGAGCCGGGAGCGAATCCCAGGTACGCCGCCCCATCACCACCGGGTGCCCACCGGTGATCTTCCGAAAGTACCGTTGGTCCTCGGGCAGATGCCACGGTATGTCGCCACCACGACCGATTGCCCCGTCGGCAGCCTGAGCCCAGATGAGTGCGATTGTCATCGGCGAACTAGACCGCCACCGGCGCCTTGATGCCCGGGTGGTAGCGGTAGTCCAGGACCTCGATATCGGAGTATTCGTAGTCGAAGATGGAGTCCCGCCGCGCCAGCGACAAGCGTGGGTAGGGATACGGGTCGCGCTGGAGTTGGGTGGTGACCTGCTCGACATGATTGTCGTAGATGTGGCAGTCGCCACCGGTCCAGACGAACTCGCCGACACCGAGGCCCGCCTGCTCGGCCATCATGTGGGTCAGCAGCGCATACGACGCGATGTTGAACGGCACCCCGAGAAACAGGTCAGCGCTGCGCTGATAGAGCTGGCACGAGAGTTTGCCGTCGGCGACATAGAACTGAAAGAACGCGTGGCAGGGAGGCAGAGCCATCTGCGGTATCTCGCCCACGTTCCACGCGGAGACGATGTTGCGCCGGGAGTCGGGGTCGCTGCGCAGCAGTTCGAGCGCGGCGGAGATCTGGTCGATGTGTTCGCCGGACGGGGTCGGCCAGCTGCGCCACTGCACGCCGTAAACCGGTCCGAGCTCGCCATCGGCATCGGCCCACTCGTCCCAGATGGTCACGCCGCGGTCCTGCAACCACCGCACGTTCGAATCGCCACGGAGGAACCACAGGAGCTCGTAGACGATCGACTTCAGGTGCACCCGCTTGGTGGTGATCAGGGGGAAACCCTCGGCGAGGTCGTATCGGAGCTGATGACCGAACAGGCTCCGGGTGCCGGTACCGGTGCGGTCGGCTTTGGGCGTTCCCGTGTCGAGCACAAGCCGAAGCAGGTCCTCGTACGGGGTTGGGATCTTGGCCGCGTCCGTCACGGGGTCAAGTCTAGGGTGCGTCGGACTCGGCAGCGTTTTCGCGTGTCGCCGCGGCGAACCATCCAGTCTTCGCACACCCTCGAGCAGGACGGTGGCTCAAGCGATTGTGGCCGCCAGCACTGCGCCCAGCTCGTAACACGCCTCCCGCGTGGACGGGTCGATTGCCGTGATCTCGAGCGGCGCGGCCGCAGGCTCGAGTTCCAACCCCGTGGCAAGGCGCTGAACGGAAGCCACCGCCCCCGCGGTGTCGTTGTTGCCATGCACCCACAAGCCGTACGGCTTACCGGTCACCGATCCGAGCACCGGGTAGTAGACGGTGTCGAAGAAGTGCTTCAGCGCGCCCGACATGTACCCGAAGTTGGCCGGGGTGCCGAACAGGAAGCCGTCGGCGGCCAGCACGTCGGGCACGGTGGCCGCAAGCGCCGCGACGGGCCGCACCCGCACACCGGAGATCTCCGGGTCGGCCGTGCCTTCGAGCACCTTCTCCAACAGCTCACGGGTCGGCGGCGAAGGCGTGTGGTGCACCACGAGCAATGTCCGCGCGTCAGCCATCAGCACGGCCGTCGGCGGTACTCGATTCCTTCTCTTGCGCGACAGCGCGTTTCATCATCTCGCGGGCACGTGAACGGTCACCGGCATAGTCATAGGCCCGGGCGATGCGGTAGGTGGCGCGCCAATCGCTGGGGTCTGCTTCCCATTCGGCCTTGACCTGCGCGAACAACTCGTCCGCCGCCTCGCGTTCGATTCGGCCGGACGGGCGCCTGGGCAACGCGGAGACGTCCAGCTCGGTGCCCTCTTCTGCCATTCGTCTGGCGAGCCGCTGATGGGCGAGCCCGGCCCGCAGTGTTGCGACCACCATCCAGACACCCAGCAACGGCAGGATGAGCACTCCGATTCCGAGACCGACTCCGACGGCCTCGCCACTGGTCAGCAGATCGACACCCCGAGTGCCCAGCAGCACGAAGTAGAAGCAGAGCACCAGAACCAGGGCCGCGATTGCGAGGACGATGGGCCGGGCATCTGCGCGCTTGTCACTCACCGGCGTTGCTCACAGGTCCATCAACTCGTCGAGACCCACGGTGAGGCCGGGCCGAGATGCTATCTGGCGGACGCCGAGCAGCACTCCGGGCGCAAACGATGTCCGGTCGATCGAGTCATGCCTGATGGTCAACGTCTCCCCCTGCGTCCCGAGGAGCACCTCCTGGTGGGCGACCAAGCCCGCCAGACGAACCGAGTGGACACGAACACCTTCGACGTCGGCCCCACGTGCGCCTTCGAGTTCGGTGCTGGTGGCATCCGGGCTGACCGGGACGCCCGCCGCCGCGCGGGCTTCGGCGATCAGTCGTGCGGTCCGGTACGCGGTCCCGGACGGGGCATCTGCCTTGTGCGGGTGATGTAGTTCGACGACCTCGACGGAGTCGAAGAAACGGGCAGCCTGTTGGGCGAACCGCATGCTCAGCACGGCGCCGATCGCGAAGTTGGGTGCGATGAGCACGCCGACGTCCGGCTTCTTCGCCAGCCAGCCGCGAACGGTGTCGAGCCGGTTGTCGTCGAAACCCGTTGTCCCGACCACGGCATGGATGCCGCTGTGAATCAGGAACTCGAGGTTGTCCATCACCACGTCGGGGTGGGTGAAATCGACCACCACCGACGTACCGGTCTCGACGAACCGCGTCAACGGGTCGTCCTTGTCGACGCCGGCGCTGAACCTCAGGTCCGAGGCGGCCTCGACCGCATCGACGATGGCCTGCCCGACTTTGCCGCCGGAACCGAGTACGCCGACATTGATCTGGTCATTCACCCGGCCGAGTCTAGTCAGTGAGCATCTGGTCAGTGGGCCCGACGGTTGCGCAGGCTGTTCACGTTGCCTTGATCAGCTCGGCACACTTCTCTCCCATGGCCATCACGGTGATGTTCGGGTTCACCGCGGGGAGCTTGGGCATTGCCGACGCGTCCACGACCCGCAACCGCTGGGTGCCGCGTACGCGCAACTGCGGATCGAGCACGGCCATCGGGTCGCCGTCGGGACCCATCCGCGCGGTGGCCGCCGGGTGATAGACCGTGTTGTGCGTCTTGTGGATGTAGTCGAGGAGATCGTCATCGGTGACGGCGTCGGGCCCCGGGGCCAACTCGCGCGCGATCCACTGCTTGAGCGGTGATTGCTCGGCAATGGTGCGTGCGAGCTTCACACCGGCCAGCATAACGCGGTCGTCGTGGCCGTCCGGATCGGTGAAGTACCGCGGGTCCACCTTCGCGCGGTCACGGAAGTCGCGACTGCGCAGCCGCACGGTTCCGCGCGAAAGACCCTGTGTGACATTGGGAGTCAGACAGAAACCGTTGTCGGTGGTCGGATAACCCCACCGAAGGGTGTTCATGTCGAACGGCACACTCCCGTAGTGCATCATCAGGTCCGGCAGCACAAGATCCGGCTCGGTGGTGGCGAACAATCCGATCTCCCACCACTGGCTCGACCTGGTGACCATCGGGCGCGAGGATTCCCAGAACACCAGTCCCTCGACATGATCGTCGAGGTTTGCACCCACACCGGGCGCGTCGACGCGAACCTCGATGCCCATCTCCCGTAGGTGCTCTGCCGGACCGATCCCCGAGAGCATGAGCAGTTTCGGGGTGTCGATGGCCCCGGCGGTCACGATCACCTCGCGCGTCGCGGACACCACGTCGTATCCGGTCAGGTCCGGCCGCTGGTAGCGCACCCCGACGGCGGCGGTGCCTTCGAAGACCACCTCACTGACGAAACACCCGGTGCGCACCTCGAGGTTCGGCCGCGATCCCAGAATGGGATGCAGATAGGCGTGCGAGGTACTCATCCTGGTGCCGTCTTCGTCGGCGTTGATCTGGAACCACCCGGCGCCGTTCAGCACGGTCTCACCGCGGTTGAATCCCACGGTGGGCAGGCCGATCTGAGCGGCCGCCTCGAGAACGGCGGCGCCACAAGGGTCACCCGGTGGCACGTCCCTCAACCGGACCGGGCCGTCGTGTCCGTGTGTGCCCTCGGCATCGTTTCGTTCGAGCTTGCGCACCAGAGGCCAGATCGAATCGGGACCCCATCCCGTCAGCCCCGACGCCTCCCACTCCGCCAACCCCTCGGCCGGCGGCCAGAACGCGATACAGGAATTGTGGGAGGAGCATCCGCCCAACACCTTTGCGCGGGCATGTCGCAGGAACGAGTTGCCGATCTCTTGCGGTTCGACCGGGTAGTCCCAGTCATAGCCCGAGTCGAGCAGGTGCATCCACGCCGCGAGTTCCAGGATGTCCTTGTTGTCGACATCGGTGGGCCCGGCCTCCACCAGGCACACCGTCACCGACGGATCCTCACTCAGCCGGGCCGCGAGCACACATCCCGCTGTGCCTCCCCCGGCGATCACGTAGTCGAACTGCTGCTGCGGCAAGAGGATTCACTCCTTGGTGGACGATGCGTGAGACCGGAGCACCCCGATGTGATGACGTCCTTTGAGTCCGTACCACAGCAACCCGGCGGCCAGGATGATGCCGATGTACACGAACGCGCCCCAGGTGTTGTACCAAGGGGTGCCGTAGACGGCTTCCCGCGGCCAGGCGAGGTTCAGCGCCATCGCGGCCCCCCAGACGACGGCAACGATGTTGACGAACATCCCCCACCGTCCCATGGTGAAGTAACCGTCCTCCTTGAGGTCCTTCGGCGGCCACTGCCCCTGCAGACGCTTCTTGAGCAACGGAGCGGTCACCATGAGGTACGCGAGATAGATCATGATGATGGCGATCGAGGTCAGGACCGTGAAGATCTTCGGCTGGTTGATGTTGATGACCAGGATCAGCACGGCCAACACGCCGATCACGATGGCCGGCACCACCGGTGTCTGGGTCTTGGGATGAACGCGGGCGAGGGCATTGCCGAACGGCAAAGCATTGTCGCGCGCCATCGCGAACGTGAGTCGGATCGCCGCAGTGTGCACCGCAAGCGAACACACGATGACCGCGATCACGATGCACACCAGGAAGATGTCGCCGAGCGGTCCCCACATCACCGCCTCAACGATGCCCTGCAAGCTGCCTGATTGCTCGCCGAGCGCCGGATCGTCGAGGTCGGGCGCGGCCATGACCGCGAACACGAGGATGGCGCCGCCGATGACAAAGGACGCCAGGATCGCCCGGAAGATGGCCTTGGGCGCCGTGCGCCGCGGCTCCATCGTCTCCTCGCCGAGTGAGCTGGCCGTGTCGAATCCGTACATCACATATCCCGAGGCAAGCGAGGCGATCAAGAACGCACCGAGGTAGCCACCGCTCTCTCCCGTGCCGTAGCCGTTCGTGGAGAAGAACACATCAGGGCCACGTTCGATGTTGGCCGCCAGGATGATCGCGATCAGGACAGCCGCGATGAGTTCGATGAACACACCCGCGCTGTTGATCATCGCCATCAGCTTCACGCCGAGCGCATTGATGACCGTGGTGATGATGATCAGTATCGTGCCGAGGATGACTGCGTTGCCCGCGTAGTCGTACTCTCCGGGTGCCATCACCGATGATCTGGAAGCCACTCCACAGACGGGGCAGGTTGAGTTGCAGTGCGAGTACCACGGCCGCGAGCGTGACGATCGACGCCGTGAGCATCAGCCAGCCCGATGACCATCCGACGATCCTGCTGCCCAACAGTTTTGACCAGTTGTAGACCGAGCCCGCGACAGGGTACTTCGCGGCCAGTTCCATGAAACACAGAGCAACAGCCATCTGCCCGATGAACACCAGCGGCCAGGACCACAGGTACGCCGGACCGGCGGTACCGAAACCGAAGTAGAACAACTGGAAGGTGCCGGTCAGGATCGAGATGTAGGACACGCCGGCCGCGAAACTGGCGAACTTGCCGATACTGCGATCGAGGCTGGGCTTGTAACCGAAATGCTCCATCCCGGTGTCGGCGGACGAAGATGTGGATCCGGGCGGGGGCGCGCCCCCGGGTTGCGTTGTGGTCATTGGGCCGTAACCTTTCGAAGGACGCCTCGCCTAGCCGGAAAACCATCCCGCGGCGGGCGCCGCGGTGTTGTTCCAAATATGTTTGAGCTCTTGGTATTCCGACAGCCCTGTCGGTCCGAGTTCGCGTCCGTTACCGGATCGCCCGAAACCACCCCATTCCGCGGCCGGGGTGTAGTAGCCGAAATCGTTGACCCACACGGTGCCGTGACGCAGCCCCCGGGCCATGC
Organism: Williamsia sp. D3; assembly: GCF_000506245.1. Taxonomy (NCBI): domain Bacteria; kingdom Bacillati; phylum Actinomycetota; class Actinomycetes; order Mycobacteriales; family Nocardiaceae; genus Williamsia; species Williamsia sp. D3. Next base: position 370,546 of record NZ_AYTE01000026.1, read on the forward strand.
GCTCGGCCTTGGCGGCATCGAAGGTGCGGACACCTGCAGCGAGACCGTACTCCGTGTCGTTGCCGAGTTCGAGCGCCTCGGCCTCGGAGCTGAATCGCTCGACGGTGAGGATCGGACCGAACGTCTCCTCCCGGATGAGCCGCATGCTCCGATCGCAGTGGTCGAAGATGGTCGGCAGGAAGAAGAACCCGGACGCGAGTTCCTCGTCATCGGGCTGTCGTCCGCCGGCGACGAGGGCGGCTCCCTCCTCGACACCCACCCGGACGAACTCCTGCATCTTGCGCAGCTGCGCTTCGGACACCAGGGGGCCGGTTCTGCTCGCCGGGTCGAGGCCCGGACCCATCACGATCTGCTCGGCCGCGGTGACCAGCGCGTCGACGAAGTCATCGGCCACCGACTCTTCGATGATCAATCGGGTTCCGGCCGAGCACACCTGGCCGGAATGAAGGAATACACCTGTGAGCACCTGGTCCACCGAATTGGCGAACGCCTGGTCGTCCGCAAGCGCATCGGCGAAAACGATGTGCGGGTTCTTCCCGCCCAGTTCGACGAGAACCCTGGTGACGTGCTTGGCCGCCACCTCGGAGATCTTCTGACCGGTGGCGAGTCCACCGGTGAACGAGATGAGATCGACGTCGGGGTTGTCGGTGAGCGCCCCGCCGACCGCAGCGCCGCTCCCCTGGACCAGGTTCACCACCCCGTCCGGGACACCTGCCTCCGACATCAGCTTTGCGAACTCGATGGTCGAAAGGGGGGTCACCTCACTGGGTTTGAGCACCATGGTGCAACCTGCAGCCAGCGCCGGAGCCACCTTCCACGAGATCTGCAGCAGCGGGTAGTTCCACGGGGCGATCATGACGCAGACACCTGCGGGCTCGGCCACCACCCGCGAGATCACCTCCGGGTTGCCGACATCGACGACCCGGTCGGCCTGGGTGCGTGCCAGATTCGCGTAGTACCGGAACACCGAGATCACATCGTCGATGTCGATGTGGCTCTCTGCCAGGGTCTTCCCCGTGTCGAGGGTCTCGACACGGGCCAGCTGCTCGCGGTCGCGGCCGAGGAGGTCCGCGATGCTGTCGAGAGCAGCGGCACGCTCGGCGACAGCGGTGGCGGACCATACCGGGAAGGCGGCGCGGGCCGCGTCGACGGCAGCACGAGCATCATCGGCACTCGCCTCGTCGACCGTCGCCACCACCGAACCGTCTGCGGGATTGATGCAATCGCGTCGCTCGCCCGAGGACGAGGCGACCCACTTGCCTCCGATCAACAGATCTGCCACGCGGTCGGACTCCTCTCGCCCTGGGCCGATCTCGCGCGGCCGGGTGTGTCGTGGAACAACTATGACGCCGGATCGACCTCCGCACGTACCCAATCATGAAACTCGCCGATGTGGTGCTCGGCGGGAACCAGTACGCCGCCGCGGCGGTAGGCACGAGAGGACATGCCCGGCTGAGTGCGCTCACACGCGGCGAAGTCCTGGAGGTTGACCCGATGGAACAACTCGACCGACTTATCCAGGTCCGCACCTGAATCCACCACTTCTCGCCGATAGAGCCAGTCGCATTCGACAACCGTGGCGTCGACCGCCACCGGGTACATCCGGTGCACGATCACATGGTCGGGGACCAGGTTGATGAACACCTGCGGCCGTACCGTGATCGCGTAGTACCGGCGATCCTGCGCATCCGACAACGCCGGCAACGTCGCGTGGCCGGGTGAACCGTCGACGGTGAATCCTTCGACATCCTCGCCGAACAGTGCGCCGTGGCCCACGTAGTACTGGGCCGCCAGACCGTCGGCGAACTCCGGCAGCACCTCGGTCAACTCCGGGTGGATGGTGGCGCAGTGATAGCACTCCATGAAGTTCTCGATGATGAGCTTCCAGTTCGCGGCGACCTCGTACCGCTCACGTCGGCCCAGTACCAACTGATCGACCTCGTATCGCTCGATCGACTCCGTGCTCCCGAGCCTGTCCGTCACGGCGCCGACGACCTCGTCGGCAAACGACGGCGGGGTGTCGGCCAGACAGACCCACAGGTAGCCGAGCCACTCGGTGGCGGCGACGGGGATCAGACCGTAAGCGGCCCGGTCGATGTCGCCGAGATCGGCCAGGTTGGGTGCGGCGACGAGTTTTCCGTCCAGCCCGTAGGTCCAGGCGTGATACGGGCATTGCAGGTTGCGCCGCACCTGCCCCTCGGGCTGGTCACAGATGAGTGCACCGCGGTGGCGGCAACTGTTGAGGAACGCACGTAACGTCCCGTCGCGACCCCGGACGATCAACACGCTCTCTCGGCCGATGACAACTGTGCGGAACGCACCGGCAGTGGGCACATCGGCGGCAAGCACGGCACAGAACCACATCTGCTCGAAGATCCGTTCCTGTTCGGCCGCGAAGAAGCCCGGATCGGTGTACGCCTCGCCTGCCAGCGTGGGAATCAACGCCGGTTCCGAAGGCGCAGAATCGGGGCTGGAGGCATCCCGCCCGGACGCCGGCGGATCCGCCGGCTCGGTGACGGTCATGCGCTTGCCAGTCTGGCCGGATCGAACAGGGCGATGGGATGGTCGGTGGTGCCATGCTCGACCAGATCGGCGAGTATCTCCCCGACCACTGGCACGAACTTGAACCCGTGGCCCGAGAATCCGCAGGCGACCGAGACGTTGGTGTGCAGCGGGTGGCGGGCGATGACAAAATTCTCGTCCGGAGTCGTCGAGTACATGCATGTGGCCGTGTCCAGAACCGGACCGCTCAACCCTGGAAGCAGCTGCGAGACCCGGTCCAGCATGTCCCTGCGCTCCTCCGGGTGAACTTCCCGGTCGATCGTGTCCGGTGTGCATTCGGTTCCCTTGCGAAAGAACGCCACCTTGGCTCCGCCTGCAGGACCGTCGATCGGCGGGAACCCGTAGATCTGCTCGACGTTGTTGTTCTCCTGGATGTAGATCGGGCCGCCTTCCGTCGACGGTGACCCCGGCGAGTGATCGATCCAGTACATCACCTGTCGCTCGATCTTGATCCGAATCCCGATGTCGGACAGTATTTTCGGCGCCCAGGCGCCCGGGCACACAACGAGCTGCGAGGCCTGATATGTACCGGCCGCGGTGTGCACGGTCACCCCGTTGACGTCATCGGTCCACGACAGCGCCGGTTCTCCGAAGTGGAGGTCGGCACCCGCCTGCTCTGCCAGCCCGATGTGGGCCCGGACGGTGAACTCCGGTCGTGCGAAACCCGCCATACGCTCATAGAGTGCGTACTGTCCCGCGGGCGGCTCAAAGGCCGGAAAGCGTTGATGCACCTCACGATCGGTCAGCACCTCGTGGTCCAGACCCCACTGCTCCGATGCCCGCAGTGAACCGGAGAAGGTCGTCGAGTCGGGTGGGCCGATGAACAGACCACCGGTGATCGAGTAGACGTCGACACCGCTGTTCTGCTTGAGCTCCTCCCACAGCTCGTACGACCGCAGCAGCAGTGGCACATACGCGGGGTCTTCGAAATACGACTGCCGGATGATCCTCGATCCGCCATGGCTGGACCCCTTGTCGTGCGCAGGCGCGAACCGCTCGAGCCCGAGGACCCGCATACCTCGCGCGCCAGGTGATAGCGGCCGATGAGCCCATCCCACCCAGACCCAGGACGATGACGTCGTAGCTCCCCGCGCTGCAGTCACTCAATTGTTCACTCCGATCAGACCTTTGACACGTGCTCCCTCTGGGTCGACCAGCACCGGTTCGGTGATGTCGAAGTCGAGGAGCTCCCCGAAGTACTCCACGGCGACGGTGTCTCCGACAGACAGGTGCGGCGCCAGTCGGGCATAGCAGATCGTCCGGCCCACCAAGGCGGAGAATGCAGCCGAGGTGACGAAGCCGACCACCTGACCGGTCGCGGTCACCGGCTCGCCGCCCATGACGATCGCCTGTGGGTCTCGAGCGACGAGGGTGTGGAGCTTCGAGCGCACCACCCTCGCCTCGAGCGCGTGCCTGCCGAGGAAGTCGTGCTTCTTTCCCACCGCGAAGGACAACCCTGCTTCCTCGGGAGACATCTCGGCATCCACGTCGGTGCCCCAGGCGCGGTAACCCTTTTCCAGGCGCAACACGTCCAGCGCCCCGCGCCCCGCCCACACCGCACCTAGTGGTTCTCCCGCGTCTGCCAATGTGTCCCACAACAATTCGCCGTGGGCAGCGTCGGCGTATATCTCCCAACCCAGCTCACCGACGTAGGAGATACGCATCATGGTCACCGGAATGCCGCCGATGATCGCGCGGGCAGCCTGGTAGTAGCCGAGTGTGGTGTCGTACAGATCGATCGAGCACAGAGGCGCCACCAGTTCGCGGGCCAGCGGCCCCCATACACCCACGCAACAGGTGGCGGCGGTGATGTCGGTTACGGTGACGTCGGCATCGGCTCGATGCCGTTGCAGCCAGTCGATGTCCATCGGTCCGTTGATACCGAGTTGAAAGGTGTTCTCGCCCAGCCTGGCAACCGTCACATCACTGCGGACACCGCCGGACTCGTCCAGGAGCAGCGCGTAGATCACCGTCCCGATCGGTCGCCGCACCGTGCGGGTCAGCATCCTGTCGAGGAAGTTCGTGGCGTCGGCACCCGTGACCTCGATCCGCATGAGCGACGTCATGTCGTACAAGCCCACCCGGCGGCGGGTTGCGAGAGCTTCGGCCGGCACGATCGGCGACCAGTTCCGGCCGGCCCACCCGTCGTGGGGGTATGTGACGTCACAGTCGACCATGCCCGCGTTGCTCTCGAACCAGGCCGGCCGTTCCCACTCGCGGCCGGTGTGGAACACCGCGCCCGCGTCCACGTGTCTCGCATGGAACGGGCTCCTGGCGAGGCCTCGCTGCACCGAGCGTTGGTCGCGGGGATGAATGATGTCGTACACCTCGACAAAAGCCTGTGCACTCGTGTCGGCCACGTAATCGACCGAAAGCTGCGGAGTGGTGAACCGGGCGAGGTCACAACCATGGAGATCAAGGTCGGGGGTTCCGTCTGTGATCCACCGCGCCATGGTCCTGGCCACACCGGCCGAATGCGTGACCCACACCGCCTCCGCCACCCAGAATCCGGACAGCGCGGGATGTTCGCCCATCATCGGGCCCCCGTCCGGGGTGAACGAGAAGATGCCGTTGAACCCCTCGACCACGCCGACGTCGGCAAGCGCAGGCAGAAGATGCATCGACTCGGTCCAGGCAGGAGCGAAGTCGGTATCGGTGAAGGGCAACATCGAGGGCATCGGCTGGGACGCGGTCAATTCGTCGAGAGAGGTCATGTCCACCGGCATCGGCCGATGCCCGTAGTAGCCGATGCCCATCGCCTCGCCGTGCTGGCGATAGTAGAGGTCGGCGTCCTGATGCCGCAGAATGGGCAGCCTCGCGTCGGCGTGGCCTCGCGCTTGATCACGGTGATCCCGAAGAACAGGCAGTGCGGCGGTTTTCGCGTACTGGTGCCCCATAGGGACCAGGGGTACCCGCAGTCCGACGAGGTTGCCGAGTTCGGCGCCCCAGAACCCGGCACACGAGACCACGACGTCGGCCTCGAACGTGCGCTCGGTGGTGCGGACACCGGTCACCACACCAGCCCGTTGGTTGATCTCGATCACTTGCTGACCGCCGAAGAACGTTGCGCCCCGGTCGATTGCCCGCCGCATCTGCATCCCGATCGCGGCCGGCGCACCGGCCAGGCCATCGGCGGGTGTGTGCAGGCCGCCCAGAACGATGTCTCGGTCGATCAGCGGATGGAGCCGCACGCACTCGTCGACATCGACGACCGCGGCTTCGATTCCCTCGACCTGCGCCCAGCCCGCCTTCCGGTGCAGGTCGGCCAGTCGCTCGGGCGTGGTGGCAACCTCGAGCCCGCCGACAGTGTTGAAACAGAGGCTGTCCGCCGTGTTCAGCGACCTGAGTTTGGTGGCCGTGTAGTGCGCGAACTCCGCCATGGTCCGCGACGGGTTGGTCTGGAACACCAATCCGGGTGCGTGCGAACTGGACCCACCTGTCATCGGCGTCTGACCAGGGGCGAGTGGTCCGCGGTCGAGGACGGTCACCTCCGTGTATCCCAGCGCTGTCAGCTCATCGGCCAAGGCCGATCCGACCACACCCGCACCGATGATCAGAAATCGCGGTTGCACCACCCAGGGACTCCAAACGTTTGCGGCGAGACGGCCCGAGCGTTGCGCATTACGCAACGCGTTCGTGCCCTACGCAACAAATGGTGAAGCCGCGCCAAGCGTGTGTCAAGCGGACAGCCCAATCGGGCAACTCAGCCCGGGAAGCCGAGTCTCCGGCTCACGTCCAGCGCCGCTCCACACAACCGCGGCGAGAACGCATCCATCGCCTCAGGTGTGAGCCGAAAGCTGGGTCCGGAGATACTCAGCGCCGCAATCACATCGCCGGTGTGGTCACGAACCGGCGCAGCGATCGCATTGAGGCCGTCCTCGAGCTCTTCGACCGCGCAGGACCACCCGCGCGCGGAGATCAGTTGCAGCTGCTCGCGCAACTCGGTCAGGTCGGTGACGGTGCGAGGGGTGAACCGCTGGAGTTCGTCACCGAGGGTCTGCCCCAACCGCCCTTCCGGCACGGCGGCGAGGAGGACTTTGCCGCTGGATGTCGCGTGCGCGGGCGAACTCTGCCCGACCCAGGTTCGCAGCGCGATCCCGAGCGGGCCGCTCGCCTCGGTGATGTTGATGGCCCGATCACCTTCCAGGATCGCCAGATTCACCGTCTCCCCGGCCTCGTCGGCAAGTGCCTCACAGATTTCGCGACTCTCTTTGCCCAGATCGCGGGTCGCCATCGTCGCCCCGGCCAACCGCACGATCGTGAAGCCGAGCCGGTACTTGCCACGATCAGACAATTGCTCGACGAACCCCCGCGCCTCGAGGACCGAGACGATCCGGGACACCGTCGACTTGTGGACTCCGAGGGTGTCGGCGATATCCGACACCCCGCCCTGACCCTGGCGGGCAAGGATCTCCAACACCTGGAGGGCGCGGTCCACCGACTGGATCGATGCGGGACGGGTTTCACTCTCGGCTTCAGTCATCGTCGCTCAGCCTAATGCGGTGCTCCCGGGACACCGCCGGAACCGGCCGGTCGGCTTGACTGACGCTCCACCGGATGCGACGCTGTTGCGCATACCGAACTTAGTTGCAACTGACGCAACTCAATGTCGTGAGTTGTACACCGACTTCATCGAGGCTGCCATGACAATCACTCCTGACCAGGCCGTTCATCACTATCTGGTGTCCACTCTCGACGCCCTGCCGGCAGGGGAGGTCGCACGTGTCACTCCCCCGGGTCAACCACCCATCGCCGTGTTCCACACCGAAGACGGGGTGTTCGCGATCGACGACACCTGCACCCACCAGGAGACGTCGCTGGCCGACGGCTGGGTGGAAGGCTGCGCGGTGGAGTGCCCGCTGCACGAAGCCTGCTTCGACCTCCGGACCGGACTGCCGTCGGGACCCCCGGCGAAGATCGCGGTCCGCACTCATCAGACCCTGGTCGAGGACGGCCGGATCTACCTGCAGCTCTCCGGGCACGACGCCGCGTGAGCGCGACCCCGTCGGACACCACGGCCGAACCATCGCTTACAGACCCGTCCACCGCCTCCGTGGCGATCGTCGGGGCCTCGCTTGCCGGTCTGTCGACCGCCCGCGAACTACGCGCACTCGGGCACACCGGCGAGATCACCCTCATCGGGGCGGAGGGCCATCTGCCCTATGACAGGCCGCCGCTGTCGAAAGCTGTTCTGTGCCAGGACGTGACCAGCGCACCCATCGGCCTGACCGACGACGAGGACCTGACCGAGTTCCGGTGGCGCCTGGGGTCGTCGGCGATCGGCATCGACCATCACAAAGCCGGGCACGATGTACTGCTCGACGACGGCACTTCGATCACCGTAGCGACCGTGGTGGTGGCGACCGGCGCTCGGCCGCGCACCCTGATCGGCGCAGACATGGCCGGCGTACACACCCTCAGAACCCTTGACGATGCTCTCGAGCTCCGCGAATCCATGCGGCGCGGCGGTCACATGGTTGTGATCGGCGCCGGTTTCGTCGGATGTGAAGTGGCGTCGAGTGCAACAGCAGCAGGCATGTCGGTGACCATCGTCGAGGCGTCCGAGGCCCCCGGTGCGGCCCTGCTCGGTGCGCGACTGGCGCACTGGCTACACAGCGTGCACGCCAGGCACGGGGTGACCTTGCGTACCGGGACAGCGATCGAGACGATCAACGGAACCGCCCGGGTGGAGTCGGTGACGCTCGCCGACGGCACCGAACTACCGGCAGACACCGTGGTGATCGGAATCGGAGCCCTCCCCAACACCGAGTGGGCTGCCGCATCCGGGATGGCGATCGACCGCGGCTTCCTCACCGACGAACAGTGCGCCACCGCGGTGGCCGGCGTATACGCGGTCGGCGATTGCGCCCGCGTGTACAACCCCATCACGGCTGCCCATGTGCGACAGGAACATTGGGCGGCGGCGCTCGACCACGCACGACGAGCGGCGCGATCGCTGCTGCGCTTGCCTCCACCGAAGTACACGGCGCCGTACTTCTGGTCGGATCAGTATGATCTGAGACTTCAGGTGTGCGGGACCGTACCCGCAGGGCAATCGCCCAGCATCGTCGAAGGCAATCTGGAGTCGGATCGCTTCGTGGCGGTGTACGGCGACGTCGACGAGCCCGTCGCAGTGGTCGCGGCAGGCGGTGGCCGCACTTTCACCCGACTACGCAAACACATCGACCGTTCAGAAGATCGGCGCCGAACCGCGCAGGTGCTCGAACACCAATGACGTTGTCGTCCCGGCCACCTCGGGACGCGAGTTGAGCATCTCCACGAACTGACGAAGCGTCTCGGTGTCGGCTGTGGCCACATGGAGCAAGTAGTCGTCCGTACCCGCGAGGAAGAAAACGTCGATCACCTCGTCGTGTCCACCGATCTCCGCCACGAAGCGACGGATCTGGCCGCGCGCGTCCGATTGCAGACTCACCGCCACCATCGCCCGCAGCGGTCGCCCCACCGCAGCTGGATCGATGTCAGCAAAGAACCCGCGCACCACACCTATGTCGATGAGCCGGCGAATCCGGCCGTGGCAGGTCGAAGCGGCGATGCCCACCTCGGCAGCCAGCGCACTGTTGGACATACGCGCATCGGTTTGCAGCAACGCCAAGATCTTGCGATCGACGTCATCCAACCCGGCCGTCCGCGGTCGAACAATATTCGGCTCAGGTGTCACGCGAACCTCCAAGATCGAAGAATTGTCGGTCCAAGCCGGATTCCAGAGAATTATCGTCACATATATTGCGCAGGAATCGAACAAGTTTCACGCTTGGACCTAACCCAATCACAAGGAGAACGTCATGCGTGTCGGAATCCCACGCGAGATCAAGAACAACGAGTACCGGGTCGCGGTGACCCCGGCAGGAGTGGCCGAACTGACTCGGCGGGGCCACGAGGTCATCATCGAGCAGAACGCCGGCTCCGGTTCGGCCATCTCCGACACCGATTTCAAAGAGGCCGGCGCGCAGATATTGGGCACCGCACAAGCCGTATGGGAGCAGGCCGAACTCCTGCTCAAGGTAAAAGAACCCATCGCACCCGAATACGAGCTGATGCGAGAAGGTCAGGTGCTCTTCACCTACCTGCACCTCGCGGCGAGCAGGGCGTGCACCGACGCCCTGCTCCAATCCGGTACCACTGCCATCGCCTACGAGACCGTGCAGGCCGCGGACGGTTCGCTCCCCCTGCTGGCACCGATGAGCGAGGTCGCCGGTCGGCTGGCCCCGCAAGTCGGCGCGTATCACCTGATGCGGTCGGCCGGCGGACGTGGTGTGTTGATGGGCGGGGTCCCGGGTACCGCCCCCGCCGACGTCGTGGTGATCGGAGGCGGGGTCAGTGGCGTGAACGCCGCAACCATCGCGATGGGTATGGGGGCGACGGTGACCGTTTTCGACCTCGACATCGCCAAGCTCCGAGCGATCGACGCCCGTTTCTCCGGTCGGGTACACACCCGGTACAGCACCGCGCTCGCGCTCGGTGAGGCGGTCAAGAACGCCGATCTCGTGATCGGCGCGGTTCTGGTCCCAGGCGCGAAAGCCCCTGTGCTGGTCTCCAATACGCTGGTGTCGGAGATGAGAGAAGGATCGGTCCTCGTCGACATCGCCATCGACCAGGGTGGATGCTTCGAGGACTCACGACCGACCACGCACGACGACCCGACGTTCATGGTGCACGGCTCGGTGTTCTACTGCGTGGCCAACATGCCGGGCTCGGTCGCCCGGACCTCGACGATGGCGCTCACAGGCGCCACCTTGCCGTACGTACTGAAGCTTGCCGACCTCGGATGGACCGAGGCGCTGCGTCGCGACACCGCACTCGCCAAGGGCTTGAGCACCCACCGCGGTGAGATGCTGTGCCCGCACGTGGCGGCCGATCTCGAGATCCCGCTGGGCACGTCGCCCCTCGACGATTCCGCTCACGCGGGCGGGTCGACGAACTCCCGGACAGACAAGTAGTGCGACATGTTCTCCATCCGCCGCTGGACCGCCGACACCTCTCGCACGGCCTGTCCGACAAGACTGCGGTCCAGCGGTGACAGTCTGGACATGGTGAGCACGTCCGTGGCCCTCTCCCCTCTGTCGAGTTGGGCTACCTGGTAGGTCAGCCGGATCTTCTGCAAGACCTCGAACACCTCGATGAGTGTGTTGGCGTTGTCCTCGGTGAGCATCGGACTACCTGCGGCGGCGCCCAACCGTGCGCGCGTACCCAACTCCGGACTCTGCACGCTCAACGCAGCCCACCGGGCGATGTTGATCACGGGGATCAGGGCGTGGGACTTGATGTCGAATGTTCCACCGCGCCGCGACAACACGTCGCGCATCGAGCGGAGTTTCGCTCGGTACGACAGCGATTCGGCAAGCAGCAGTCGCATGGTGCCAGGATGCGACCGCACGTTGCCGAACACCTCGGACACGGCGGTGACACCCGGATCACCCCAGATGGGCCGGCCATCGAGCAGTAGGGAGGCCAGGATCATGCCTTTGTTGTCCAGGGGCGATACCAGCCACTGCTGGGCCGCCTCCTGCCACTGACTGTGGGTGCGGGAGAACAGTGGCATCTCTGCCGATGCGCCGTTGCTGTCGATGCTGAGCCCGCAGCCGCGCAAGACCTCGCCGACCTCGGCGAACGCTGCGCGATACGCGGCTTTCGACTCCGGGTCGTTCACCGATTCGGCGAACGAGACCGCACTGTCCACGTCAGAACTGAGAACTGGTTCCCGGCGCGCATTGCTGCCGAGCGACAGCCAGGTGAGGGCGGCGGGGTCCAATTCTGGATGCTCACCCAAGACGATCTCGAGGGCACGGCGCACCACGGCATCGGTGACCACCGACAGAACGGCGGTGACCTCGAAGGACGGCCGACCACGTCGCAGCAGATCAGCCACCAGGTATCGCATCCGCTTGCCACGGTCCTGCAGGGTGTCGATCGAGTCGGCACGCGTGATCTGTTCTCGCAGATCAACACTGATACCCGCAGGGGCATTGACGAAGTCACCGGGCAGAACAACTCCCCGGAGCTTACCGCCCGGATCGACCACCGGGACACAGGTCAGATCGTGCTCCAGAATGTTGACGAGTACGTCGGAAGCGGGCGCATTGGTCACCGCGGTGATCGCGGGAAAGGTCATGACCTCGTGCACCGGGGTCCGCAGATCTGCTCCGGTGGCGACCACACGGGCGCGGATGTCGCGGTCGGTCAGCACACCGAAACGACCGTCGCTACAGGGGATCACAATGTACCCGCTGCGATGCTCGGTGATGACGGATGCGGCCTCTCGCACCGTCATCGATCCGGAGCCGACCACCGGGGCCGTGCGGATCAGCTCGTCCACGGTGCCATAGTCGTTGATCGACAACGAGTCGGTGCGTTGCGCGACGGTGAGCTTACGGGCGAGGAACTCGGCGCCCGCCAGGGACGAGAAGACCGCACGCACAGCATGATTGGGGACGCGACAGACCTGGACCGGGCCGGCCGCGATGGCGAGTGGCCCGATCGACGATCCGGTCAACATCGCCGAGTAGCCGAACACCCCGCCCGGCCCGAGGATCTCGTCCGGGCCATCGGGTTTGTGATCGGGCGAGTTCCACAGTTCCACCTGGCCGGCTACGACAACGGCGAGTTCCTCGACCGGCCGGCTGAATCCGTCCATGATCTGGCTACCGGACTCGTGGTGCTCGAGCCGCGACGACGCAGCGATCCGTGCGATCTCCGACTCGTCGAGTGAGTCGAACGGCGGGTAGGCGGCAAGGAACTCCGCGATCTGGACCATTGACTCATCGTGCCAGGCCGGGACCCGATCAGCAGATCAGACCGGTCAGTGACTTCGGCAACTGCCGACGGGAGCGGTATGGGCCCACCACCGCGGCCCCCATGGGCCGGCTCAGCAACTCGCCTGCCACCCGGCTCGTGTCGGCCACGGTGACCCGTTCGATCTTGCGAAGCGTTTGTTCGACGGAGAGCTGTTTGCCGTAGTTGATCTCGCCGCGTCCGTTTCGATGCATCCGGGACTGAGAGTCCTCGAGCCCCAGCACCATGCCGCCGATCAACGAACCCTTGGCGCGCACCAGTTCTTCCTCGGTGATGCCCTCGCGGGGAACCTGGGACAGGATCTCTCCGGTGACGGTGACGACCTCGGCCAGATGGTCGGGAGAACAACCGGCATAGACGGAGAACGCTCCGATGTCGGCAAATGAATCAACCGACGAGTAGACCGAGTACGCCAGACCTCGCGACTCCCGGATCTCCTGGAACAGCCGAGAACTCAGCCCGCCCCCGAGCGCGGTGTTGAGCACGGACAGTGCCCATCGATCCGGATTGCCCCTGCCGGGCGCGCGAACACCGAGGAGGATGTGTACCTGTTCGGTGTCGCGATAGGACAACTCGAGCGATGGCAGGCCACCGATCGTCTTGCTTCCCACACGAATCGGGGCGGGCGCGGCGTCGCCGCCGAGATGACCGGCGAAGGTGGACCGAACTGCGGCGAGAACGTCGGCGTGTGAAACGTTCCCGGCGACCGACAGCACCATCTTGTCGGGTGTGTACCGACGACCGTGAAACGACTTGATCTGCGTTCTGGTCATGTCGGTGATCGATTCCGCCGACCCGATCACCGGCCGTCCGATCGGATGGTCCCCGTACATCGCCGTCATGAACAGATCGGCGAGCAGGTCTTCGGGATCGTCGTCGCGCATCGAGATCTCCTCGAGCACAACGGTCCTCTCCACCTCGACGTCCTCGGCGCGGCAACGACCGCGCAGCACGACGTCACCGACGATGTCGATGGCCGTGGCCAGGTGCTCGTCGAGTACGTGCGCGTAGTAGCAGGTGTGCTCTTTGCCGGTGAAGGCGTTGAGTTCACCCCCGATGGCATCGATCTGCTGCGCCGTACTCGCTGCCGTTCGTGTGGGCGTCGACTTGAACAGCAGATGCTCGAGAAAGTGTGCAGCGCCGGCAACCGACGGCTTCTCGTCACGCGAACCGACCGCCACCCAGAGGCCGACCGATGCGGACCTGACCCCCGGAATGTGTTCGGTGACCACCCGCAGCCCGCCGGGCAGCACGGATCTCCGTACTGCCCGGTGGCTTGCGGTCGACGCGGACTTCGGCCGCGAGGAGGTCAAACCTGTTGCGTTGCTCAGGCGTTCGCCTCCGAGACGGGCTCCGCCTCAGCCGGGGCCGAAGCCGCGTCGTCGTCGACGGGGACGAGGCTGATCTTGCCGCGGTCATCGATGTCGGCGATCTCCACGCGGAGCTTCTCGCCCACGTTGACCACGTCCTCGACCTTGCCGATGCGCTTGCCCTTGCCCAGCTTCGAGATGTGCACCAGACCGTCGCGGCCCGGGAGCAGCGACACGAAGGCACCGAAGGTGGTGGTCTTGACCACGGTTCCGAGGAACCGCTCGCCCACCTTGGGCAGCTGCGGGTTGGCGATGGCGTTGATCATGTCGATCGCGGCCTGCGCAGACGGACCATCGGTGGCGCCGACGAACACGGTGCCGTCGTCCTCGATGGAGATGTTCGCACCGGTCTGCTCGGTGATCGAGTTGATCATCTTGCCCTTGGGCCCGATGACCTCGCCGATCTTGTCGACGGGCACCTTGACCGTGGTCACGCGGGGCGCGTACGGGCTCATCTCATCCGGCTCGTCGATGGCCTCGGCCATCACGTCGAGGATGGTGATGCGGGCGTCCTTGGCCTGGGCGAGCGCTGATGCCAGAACCTTCGACGGGATGCCGTCGAGTTTGGTGTCGAGCTGCAGTGCGGTCACGAAGTCCTTGGTGCCTGCAACCTTGAAGTCCATGTCGCCGAAGGCGTCCTCGGCTCCCAGGATGTCGGTCAGGGCGACGTAGCGGGTCTGGCCGTCGATCTCGTCCGACACCAGGCCCATCGCAATGCCGGCAACCGGAGCACGCAGGGGCACGCCGGCGTTGAGCAGCGACATCGTGGAGGCGCACACCGAGCCCATCGACGTAGAGCCGTTGGAGCTCAAGGCCTCAGACACCTGACGGATCGCGTACGGGAACTCGGCGACGCTCGGCAAAACCGGCATCAGGGCGCGCTCGGCGAGTGCGCCGTGGCCGATCTCGCGACGCTTGGGTGAACCCACCCGGCCGGTCTCACCGGTCGAGTACGGCGGGAAGTTGTAGTGGTGCATGTATCGCTTGCTGGTCTCGGGCCCGAGGGAGTCGACCTGCTGCGCCATCTTCACCATGTCGAGGGTGGTGACGCCCATGATCTGGGTTTCGCCACGCTCGAACAGGGCACTGCCGTGTGCGCGAGGAATGATGGCGACCTCGGCAGACAGCGAGCGGATGTCGGTGACACCGCGACCGTCGATCCGGAAGTGGTCGGTGAGGATGCGTCCTCGTACCAGCTTCTTGGTCAGCGACCGGTATGCGCCGCCGATTTCCTTCTCGCGGCCTTCGAACTGTCCGGCGAGCTGCTCGAGGATCTCACTCTTGAGTTCATCGGTCTTGTCGTCGCGCTCGGCCTTGGCCGCGATGGTCAGGATCTCGGAGAGCTTGGCCGAGCCTGCGGCCTCGACAGCAGCGAAGACGTCGTCCCCGTACGGCGGGAACAGCGGGAAGTCGCCGGTGGGCTTGGCTGCCTCGGCGGCGAGTTTCTGCTGTGCCTCACACAGACGAGCGATGAACGGCTTGGCGGCCTCGAGTCCCTCGGCCACGATGGCTTCGGTGGGCGCCTGCGCGCCGCCCTCGATCAGTTCGATCACGTTGTCGGTGGCCTCGGCCTCGACCATCATGATCGCGACATCGGCGGAGTCACCCTCGCCGGAGACGATTCGGCCTGCTACGACCATGTCGAAGACGGCGCCTTCGAGCTGCTCGACGGTCGGGAAGGCAACCCACTGGCCGGCCTTGTTCTCGTCGGTCGGGATGAGCGCAACCCGCACGCCACCGACCGGCCCGGAGAACGGAAGGCCCGCGATCTGGGTGGACGCCGAGGCGGCGTTGATGGCCACCACGTCGTACAGGTCCTTGGGATCAAGGCTCATGATGGTGACGACGACCTGGATCTCGTTGCGGAGACCGTCGACGAACGACGGGCGCAGCGGACGGTCGATCAGGCGGCAGGTCAGGATCGCGTCGGTGGACGGACGGCCTTCGCGACGGAAGAACGACCCGGGGATGCGGCCGGCCGCATACATTCGCTCTTCGACATCGACCGTCAGCGGGAAGAAGTCGAAATGGTCCTTGGGGTGCTTGCCGGCACTGGTGGCCGACAGCAGCATCGTCTCGTCATCGAGGTAGGCGACAACCGCGCCTGCGGCCTGCTGCGCGAGCCGGCCGGTCTCGAAACGGATGGTGCGGGTGCCGAAGGTGCCGTTGTCGATGACAGCGGTGGCTTCGGTGATCTCGTCGTCGTAGTCGACGGTGTCTGTGATGGTGACGTCAGTCATGTGTTGATGGTTCCTCTCGTCAGGCGTCAGAGATGACGACCTGCTTACGGTCGGTCGACTCGCGGGCGAACACACGCGAGTAGGCCCTGAACCAAGAGGAGGCAATTGCACGTCGCGTGACGGCCATCGATCGAAGCCGCCGGAGAATCGTGTCTCCGGGAGCCACTACCGAGGACCGCTCACCTACTGCAGTGTGTCCGGGCCGCAGATGCCGACCGGGTACTGCCGCGCAAACGGCCGTGATCTTCTTGGTACAAAAGCCAACGCCGAGGATATCACTCGATATCCTCGGCGTTCGCACTCTCGGTGGTGCAGTGACCTGGCGGGCGCCTTTCGGCACCTCCCCGCAGGCCGGGTGGGGCCGTACTAGCGGCGCAGGCCCAGACGCTCGATGAGCGAGCGGTAGCGCTGCACATCGACCTTGGCGACGTACTTGAGCAGACGACGGCGACGGCCGACGAGCAGCAGGAGTCCGCGGCGGCTGTGGTGGTCGTGCTTGTGCTCTTTGAGGTGCTCGGTGAGGTCGGTGATGCGCTTGGTCAGCATCGCGACCTGAGCCTCGGGAGAACCGGTATCGGTCTCGTGCAAGCCGTACTCGGCGAGAATGGTCTTCTTCTGTTCAACGGTCAATGCCACTGGAAACTCCTGAGAATGCTGTCCGCGCGTTGATGGGAGAACTCCGGGTGGTTTTGACCCACCACCGTCGAAGATCTTGGTGCAGCCACCGCGAACCGCAGCACACACCGACTGGTCACTGTACCGGCGCGGCGGTCACCAGGCCAAATCGAGGCCTGGACCCTCGAGTGGGCCGATGCGACTCAGTCCCCTGGATTGGGCCCGGCTGCCAGCACCACACGGGTCTCTTCGACATCGGCTGCGATCTGGTCGATCAGCGACTGCACCGACTCGTACTTGACCTGCCCGCGAATACGTCCGACGAAGTCGACTGCGACGTGCTGGCCATAGAGGTCGGCCTTGGTGTCGAGAACAAACGCCTCGACGGTGCGCGTACGTCCGGAGAACGTCGGGTTGGTCCCGACCGACACGGCCGCCTGGTAACTCTCCCCTGGTTCCACCTGTCCGACAACCGGACCTGCTCCGAGAACGGTGAACCAGGCGGCATACACACCGTCGGCGGGAATGGCCGAGTACATCGGCGGTGCCACATTGGCAGTGGGGAAACCCAGTTCGCGGCCACGTCCGTCACCACGGACGACCACGCCTTCCACCCGATGGGGCCGGCCGAGGGCCTCGGCCGCCGCCGCGACGTCCCCGGCGTCGACACACGAACGGATGTACGTCGAGGAGAACGTCACCGCATGCTCACCCAGCAGGGACACCGCTTGCACACCGAATCCGAACTTCTCGCCGAATGTCCTGAGTACCTCGACGTTGCCCGCAGCCTTCTTCCCGAACGTGAAGTTGTCGCCGACCACGACCTCTTGCGCGTGCAGGCGTTCCACCAGCACTTCATGCGCGAAGTCCTTCGGGGACTGGGCGGCGAGCACGGGAGTGAACGGCATGACGCAGAACACGTCTATGCCTAACTCTTCGGCGAGCTCTGCCCGTCTGGTGAGGGTGGACAACTGGGGAGGGTGACTGCCCGGGCGCACCACTTCGGCGGGATGGGGATCGAACGTCATCAGTACCGCGGGCACTCCACGTTCCTCGGCGGCCTTGGTCGCGGTCGTGATCAACTGCGCGTGACCTCGGTGCACGCCGTCGAAGACGCCGATCGTCACCACACATCTGCCCCAGTCCGCGGGGATATCCTCAAGCCCTCGCCAGCGCAACACGGCACAAGCCTACGACCCCGCCCGCGGGATCGCGACACCGAACTCCCCCTGGCGATCTGACATCTCGTGTTGTCGCGTCCTAAGCTCGACAGGTGCCTCCATCTGATGCTCCCGAAGAAACAGGGAAGGATCTCACCGACTCCGCCGACCAGCGGGGCGTGTCCGAACTGTCCTCGGTGACGCAGGACTACCTGAAAGTGATCTGGACCGGCCAGGAATGGCGACCGGAGAAGATCACCACCAAGATGTTGGCCGAACGCCTCGGCGTGTCACCGTCCACCGCGTCCGAGGCGATCCGCAAGCTCGCCGATCAAGATCTCGTGGTGCACGAGCGCTACGGATCGATCACGCTCACCGAGGCCGGCAGAACGGCCGCGGTGCTGATGGTCCGGCGGCATCGTCTGCTGGAGACATTCCTCGTCCGCGAACTCGGCTACGGATGGGACGAAGTGCACGACGAGGCCGAGGTACTCGAGCACGCCGTGTCCGATCGCTTCTTGTCGAGGCTGGACGCGAAACTCGACTTCCCCACCCGAGATCCCCACGGTGACCCGATACCGCAGGTGGACGGTCGGTGCCGTCGCCATCGGCCCGGGTGCTCGCCGATGTGGACGTGGGCACCGCCGGACGGATCGCTCGCATCGCCGACACCGACCCTGAGATGCTGCGCTACTTCGACTCGGTGGGCATCGCGCTCGACCGCACCATCGCCGTCCGAGAACGTCGCCCGTTTGCCGGCACCATCGAGATCTGTATCGACGGCGGAACCCCGATAGATCTCGGAGACATTGCTGCACGGGCTATTTGGCTCGCCGACTGAAGTGAGTCGAGCTGAACTCGGCCGGGACGGTTCTCAGCGCAACGTCGCCGGCCGGACCACCATCACCGAGCTGGCTCTGCGGCCCTTTTCCTGCAGCAGCGCGATGGTGTGGCCCTCAGGGTCGATGGCCGCGTAGACCCCCTCCATCCCGATCGGCTCGAGCCAGCGCCCCTGACTGATCGACTCGGCTTCCTCCGCGGTGATGTTGCGATGGGCAAAGGCGAATTGCGCTGCTGCATCGATGTCGAGTGACACCGTCGGGTCGTCGGCCAATTCGGCGATCGTGCGCGCCACATCGAGCCCGAACGGACCGACCCTCGTGCGCCGCAGTGCCGTGAGGTGGCCACCCACGCCGAGTTCGGCCCCGAGGTCCCGTGCCAGCGACCGGATGTAGGTCCCCGCCGAGCACTCGACCTGGACACGCACGTCGGTGTAGACCGCGTCGCCGTCCTGGACGGTCTCGATGTCGACGACATCGAATCGCGACACCGTCACCTGCCTGGCCTTGAGTTCGAAGTCGGCGCCTTCACGGACCAGCGCATGTGCGCGCTGACCGTCGACCTTGATGGCACTGACGCGGGCCGGGATCTGGCTGATCTCCCCCGTCAGCGGTTTGACCTCGGTGTGGATGCGCGCGTGGTCGAGGTCGCTCGTGTCGGTGCGGGTGAGAACGCTGCCTTCGGCGTCGTCGGTGTCGGTGGTGGCCCCGAGCCGGATCGTCGCGTCGTACGCCTTGGTGGTCAGCGACAGGAGGCCGAGCATCTTGGTCGCGCGCTCCACCCCGATGACCAGTACGCCTGTGGCCATGGGATCGAGTGTTCCGGCGTGCCCGACGCGCCGTGTCTTGAGCAGCTTGCGGCACGAGGCGACGACGTCGTGGCTGGTGACGCCGGCGGACTTGTCGATGATCATCAGGCCCGCACCGTCAAGGCCTGAATGTGGTGGTCGAGAACTCACGGTCGACTCCTCAATGCACGATCGCGGTGACGATGAGACCGTCCTGGACCAACCAGCGCCCATCGAACCCGAGCAAGGGCCGGCCCCCGTCCACGGTGGCACCGTCCACGAGGAGTTCGGTACGGAAAGTGCCCGTGCCCTCTGCGGTCTGCTCGAACGTGATGTGCGCATCCTCGAAACCGAGCCAACGTTTGGCCAACGGGAACCATGCCTTGTAGGTGGCTTCCTTTGCGCAGAACAGCAGTCGGTCCCAGTGCACGTCCGAGTCCCGGACCGCCAACACTTCTCGCTCGGGCTCGATGCTGACGTGCTCGAGAACTCCCTCGGGGAGGGGCTCGTGCGGTTCGGCATCGATGCCCAGCGAACGGACCTGCATCGCATAGCCCGCGACCGCCGCCCGGTACCCGTCGCAGTGGGTCAGGCTGCCCACGATCTGACGGGGCCACAGCGGTTCACCGTTGTCACCACGCAGGATGGGCACCGGCTCGACACCCAGTCGGCTCAACGCCTCGCGTGCGCAGTTGCGGGTGGTGACGAACTCGCGACGACGTTTGTCCACGGCACGGGCGATCAACGAGGCCTCGGCGGCCATCGGCTCGGCGTCGGCCATCTCGCCGAACGACTCTGCCACTGCGACCCCTGAGGGAAACAGCTTTTCGATCATGGTGTCTCGTCTCGCTTCTGTTCACGCTCGGCGCGGCGCACCTTCACGTCCTCACGTTTCTTGGCCAGCTGCTGGGCGAACTCCTCGGCGCGTTCCTTGTAGTCCGGGGGCAGCTCGAACCGGGCGCCGTGTTCGGGCAGGTGCTCGGGCTGCAACCCGTCATCGGGAACGATCTTGCGCAGCAAGGGATCCGGCAGGCCTCGGCGGCCCCATTCGCGCGGGTAGCCGACCGACACCTCTTCGAACCGCACCCCGTCGTACCAGGTGGTGCGGGGAATGTGCAGGTGTCCGTACACGCTGCACATCGCGTTGTACCGCAGATGCCAGTCGTCGGTGAGTTCACTGCCGCACCACAGGGCGAACTCGGGGTACATCAATGCGTCGGTGGGCTCTCGTCGCAGCGGCCAGTGGTTGATCAGCACTGTGCGCTCGGTGGGGTCGAGTCGGTCGAGCCGGCGGCGAGTCTGTTCGATGCGGGCCCGACTCCAGGCGTCGCGCGTCTGAAACGGCTCGGGCGACAACAGGAACTCGTCCGTGGCCACCACGTTGTTCTCCCGAGCCACAGCCAGGGCCTGCAACTTGTTGACGGTTCCCTTGGGTCGAAAGGTGTAGTCGTACAACAGGAACATCGGCACCACGCGAACCGGCGCGGTCCCGTCACCGGGGTCGAACAGGGGGTAGATGTCCTCGGGTGTGACGACGCCCAGATCGCGGCACATCTGCACCAGGTAGTCGTAGCGTGCGACGCCGAAGATCTGCATGGGATCCTTGGCGGTGGTGTAAAGCTCGTGGTTGCCCGGGGTCCAGATCACGGTCTCGAACCGCGCTTTGAGGCGGCGCAGGGTGTCGGAGATGTCGTCGGTACGTTCGCTGACGTCACCGGCGACGATCAGCCAGTCGCCGTCGTTCTCGGGCCGGATCCGATCGATGATCGATTCGTTCCCGCGGTGCGCGACATGCAGGTCACTGATCGCCCACAGTGTCGCCATGTCGCGTCCTTTCGCCGATGTTCACAGATCTGCCCGTCTCGTCTTCCGCCCCGTCACGCGAGGGTAGTCGAAGGTTCGGGTGGACCCGGTTCAGGGCGCTGGAGTCGCCCGGATGACACCTCGGTCCAACGGCCACCGCGCACTCGCCATGCACCGGTGATCAGCCGCAGCACCATGAACACGACAAGGCCGGTCCAGATACCGGCCAGACCCCAGTCGAACGCCAGGGACAACCAGATGAGCGGCAAGAATCCGATGATTGCCGACAGCAGCGTCGAGGTGCGCAGGAAGGCCGCGTCTGCGCTTCCGAGGAGGATGCCGTCGAGGGCGAAAACGATTCCCGCGATCGGGAGCATCGCGACGAAGAACCACCACGGCGTGGACAGTTCTGCGAGTACCGCGGCGTCGGAGGTGAACACTCGCGGGAAAACAGCGTTGCCCGCGGCGAACATCGCGGCCAGAAGGACCGACACACCCAGCGACCAAGCGATCACGCGGCGCGCGACTCTCCATGCTGCCGGAACCGCACCAGCTCCCAGTGCGGCACCGACCAGGGCCTGGGCCGCTATGGCAAACGAGTCGAGGACGAGGGCGACGAAGTTCCAGAGCTGCAGGACGAGCTGATGGGACGCGACCGCTGCGACGCCGAACCGGCTCGCAACGGCGGCTGCGGACAGGAAACACACCTGAAAGGCGAGGCTGCGCATGATCAGGTCGCGGCCAAGGGTCAGCTGCGCTGCGATGACCGTCCACTGAGGACGCCTGGACACTGTCGATCGATCACCGGGACCGGCGCCCACCGGCTTCCGGCGAGTGACCGCACTGAACTCGCGGAGTACGCGGATCGCGAACAACAGCCCGGCCAGACTCTGACCGATGACGTTGGCGATCGCGCTGCCCACGAGCCCCAGGTGCGGCGCACCGAGCAGTCCGTGCACCAGAATCGGACACAGGATTGCCGAAAGTCCCAGTCCGGCAACCACGTACAGAATGGGGCGCCGGGTGTCCTGCACGCCGCGCATCCAGCCGTTACCGGCCATCGACAGCAGGATCAATGGCACCCCACAGACCGCGATGCGTAGCCAGTCGACGGCCTCGGCGGCCACGTCACCACCGCCGGTGAGCACTTCGAGGATCCAGGGCGCGGCCACCTGCATGACCGCCACGATGATCGCACCCACTGCCAGCGCGATCCACGTGGCCTGCAACCCCTCGCCCACCGCGCCTGCCCGGTCGCCGGCGCCGAACTTCTGCGCAGCCCGGGCCGTCGTGCCGTACGACAGGAACGTGAGCTGGGTACTGACAACAGACAAGACCAGCACCCCGACACCGAGCGCCGCGAGGTCGAGACCACCGAGCCTGCCGACAACGGCCAGATCGAGCATCAGGTACAACGGCTCGGCCACGAGAACAACCAGGGCCGAGGCCGACAACCGCAGAATTCGGCTGTTGGTGGGAGTGAACTCTCCGACGGGCGCTTCGGTCACACCGAGCGCAACAACTGCCCGACGACCTCCCCGGCCGTTCCGGTGGCGCCGTATCCCGCTGCGAGCCGATGACCGCCGCCGCCGTGTATCAGAGCCAGCGGGACGAGGTCGACGTCCGACTTGGCACGCATCGACACCGTCCACTGACCCGGCGAGGCCTCTTTGAACACAACCGCGACCTCGGCTTCGGAGGTGGTGCGCACGATGTCCACCACACTCTCGCTCTCCTCCCAGCCGAGCGCTGCGGTCGACTCGTGGTCGACCACGGCGTACACCAGACCGCGTCCGGCAAACGCGTGGGGAACCAGCTCCGCCGAGTCGAGGGCGGCGGCAACCATCGTCAGCCACGCGAACCGGTGGGTGTCGAGAAGTCGCCGAGTCCATCTCCGGCCGTCGACGCCCAATTCGAGCAACCGAGCGGCGATCCTGTGTGATCGGGGGCTCGCCCACTTGAACGACCCGGTGTCGGTGACCACGCCGGCATAGAGACAGGTGGCGACCTCGACGTCGAGCGGCACCTCGAGCGCATCGATGATCTCGAGAACGAGTTCGGCCGTGCAGTCGGCAGTGGGATCAACGAAGTTGATGGTGCCGAAGCCGTCGTTGGACGCGTGGTGGTCGATCACCACCGATGACTGCGCCGCCTCCACGACGGCGGCCAGCGATTCCAGACGATGAATGCTGGCGCAGTCCACGGTCACCACGACGGGGTGGCCGACCACCTCGCCCGGCTCGACAAGCGTGTCCGCGCCGGGCAATTCGGCCAGCGCCGCAGGTAGCGTCGTCGAATCGGGGAAGCTCACCTCCACACGGTGCCTCGGCGTCGCAGTGCTCCGGCTATGGCAAGGCCGCTGCCGATGGTGTCGGCGTCAGGTCGCGTATGACAGAGGACGGTGACGTGCTCGGCAGCTGCCAGCACGTCGACGATCGACCGCAGCGCGGAGGTGGCCGCCGTTTCGGTGGTGTTCACCTTTCGCCGGCACCCGCAGTACCCGCACCTTCGTCGCCGGGATCACCATCGGCCCGAGCCGGTTCTTTGTAGGGATCCGGATCGCCGGCCGGGGCGGCATCGCGGGCCAGCCGGGCGACTTCCTCGTCCTGCTGGCGAGCGCGCTCCAGTAGTTCTTCGAGATCACGGGCGGTGTCGGGCACCTTGTCCAACACAAAGCTCAGTGTCGGGGTGAAGCGGACGCCTGTTCCGGCTCCGACCTTCGACCGCAGGATGCCGGTCGCCTTGGCCAGACCGGCTGCCGCCGCCGCGTAATCGGGTTCTTCGTCGAGCGACGGACCCATCACCGTGTAGAAAATTGTTGCATCGTGTAGATCGCCGGTCACCTTCGCGTCCGTGACGGTGATGTAGGCCAGCCGGGGATCCTTGATCTCCTTGGCGATGGCCGTGGCGACAATCGATGAGATCCGCTTCGCCAACCGCTGTGCCCGTGCGGGGTCTGCCATGGGACCTCACTCCTTTTTGTTCTCAGACCGGCCCGTGAGCCGAAAATTCTTTTCGAGTAATTGTGCTGCAGTGAGCTCAGTCGTCCTCGCTGCTGCGAATTCTGCGCCGGACGGACAACACTTCGACCTCGGGCCGCTGCATGACCAGATCTTCACTGGCATCGAGTATTTCACCGATGTGCCGGGAATCGGTGGCAACTGCCGCGACCCCGATCCGCGCCCTGCGGTGCAGATCGTGGTCGTCGACCTCGGCGACCGAAACCCGCAGACGCGCCAGTGATGCGACGATGGGCCGCACCACTGAGCGCTTCTGCTTCAGGGACCGGACGTCTCCGAGCAGTAGGTCGATCTCCAGGGAGCCGACAAACATGACGTCCTGGTCCGGGATTACTCCCGGGCCTTCTCCCGCAACTCGTAGGTCTCGATGACGTCGTCGACCTTGATGTCCGTCGCCGTTGTCATTCGCGTGCCTTCTCCCGCAACTCGTACGTCTCGATGACGTCGTCGACCTTGATGTCGTTGTACGTGATCGTGAGACCGCATTCGTAGCCGTCGCGGACCTCGGTGACATCGTCCTTCTCGCGCTTGAGTGAGGAGATGGTGAGGTTCTCGGCGATCACGACGTTGTCGCGCAGCAGACGGGCCTTGGCGTTCCGGCGCATGATGCCCGATGTGACCAGACAACCCGCGATGTTGCCGACCTTCGACGAACGGAAGATCGCACGGATGTCGGCCCGACCCAGTTCGACCTCTTCGTAGATCGGCTTGAGCATGCCCTTGAGCGCGCTCTGGATCTCGTCGATGGCCTGGTAGATCACCGAGTAGTACCGGATGTCGACACCCTCGCGGTTCGCGAGTTCGGTTGCCTTGCCCTCGGCACGGACGTTGAACCCGATGATGATCGCGTTCGATGCCGACGCCAGGTTCACGTTGGTCTCGGTGACGCCACCAACACCGCGGTCGATGACCCGCAACTGCACCTCGTCGTCGATCTCGATACCGAGCAGCGCTTCTTCGAGCGCTTCCACGGTTCCCGAGTTGTCGCCCTTGAGGATCAGGTTCAGCTGCGAAGTCTCCTTCAGAGCCGAATCAAGATCTTCCAGGCTGATCCGCTTACGGCTGCGTGCGGCCAGCGCATTGCGCTTGCGCGCATTGCGGCGATCGGCGATCTGGCGGGCGATGCGGTCTTCGTCGACGACCAACAGGTTGTCGCCTGCACCGGGCACCGAGGTGAAACCGATGACCTGGACCGGGCGCGACGGCAGAGCCGCCGTGACATCGGCGCCGTGCTCGTCGACCATCCGTCGGACACGTCCGTAGGCGTCTCCGGCGACGATCGAGTCGCCGACCTTGAGCGTTCCGCGCTGCACGAGCACGGTTGCCACCGGGCCGCGGCCGCGGTCGAGGTGGGCCTCGATGGCCACACCCTGCGCGTCCATGTCCGGGTTCGCCCTCAGGTCGAGTGAGGCATCCGCGGTCAACAGAACTGCTTCGAGCAGCGCGTCGATGTTGGTGCCCTGCTTGGCGGAGATGTCGACGAACATGGTGTCGCCGCCGAAGTCCTCGGCAACCAGACCGTATTCGGTGAGCTGAGCGCGGATCTTCTGCGGATCAGCACCTTCCTTGTCGATCTTGTTGACCGCCACGACGATCGGCACGTCGGCCGCCTGTGCGTGGTTGATCGCCTCGACCGTCTGCGGCATGACACCGTCGTCGGCCGCGACCACGAGGATCGCGATGTCGGTGGCCTTGGCACCACGGGCACGCATGGCGGTGAACGCCTCGTGACCCGGGGTGTCGATGAAGGTGACCAGACGCTCGTTGCCGTCCAGTTCGGTGAGGACCTGGTAGGCACCGATGTGCTGGGTGATGCCACCGGCCTCGCCTTCGCGGACCTTCTCGTTACGGATCGTGTCGAGCAGTCGCGTCTTACCGTGGTCGACGTGACCCATGACGGTCACCACCGGCGGACGTTGCTCTAGGTCGTCCTCGCCACCGGCATCTTCGCCGTAGGTGAGGTCGAAGGAGTCGAGCAGCTCGCGATCTTCGTCTTCAGGACTGACGACCTGCACGACGTAGTTCATCTCGCCGCCGAGCAGCTCGAGCGTCTCGTCGTTCACCGATTCGGTGGCCGTGACCATCTCACCGAGATTGAAGAGCGCCTGCACCAGTGCTGCCGGGTTCGCGTCGATCTTGTCGGCGAAGTCGGACAGCGATGCACCGCGAGCAAGGCGAATGGTCTCGCCGTTGCCACGTGGCAACCGCACGCCGCCGACTGCGGGAGCCTGCATGCTCTCGTACTCGGCGCGTTTCGCCCGCTTCGACTTGCGACCACGACGGACTGCACCGCCGGGGCGACCGAAGGCACCGGCTGCGCCGCCACCTCGTCCACGACCGCCACCACCTGGGCGTCCGCGGAACCCACCGGGAGGACCACCGGGAGCACCTGTCGGGGCTCCGCCGCCACCGCCGCCGGG